>JAYTBG010000326.1:0-3353 GCA_043737055.1 Chitinophagaceae bacterium
TGAAGGCATTTATTGAAAAAAGACCACCGTTATTTAAAGGCGAATAGATGCACCTACAAATTTTATAATTTATGGAAACAGGAAAAGACCTTCAGCCCGCCACAGTGGTAGAACACATGATAAACCATGACCTCTTTAGTCAATGGCTAGGCATACAGGTGTTAGATGTAGGAGATGGGTACAGCAAAATTCAAATGACGGTGCGCCCCGAAATGGTTAACGGCTTTGGTATTGTTCATGGAGGCATCGCTTTTTCCCTCGGCGATAGTTGCTTTGCTTTTGCGTGCAACAACCGCAACATCATTTCGGTTGCGTTGGACACATCAATCAACTTTGTAAAACCTGTGCACGTTGGAGACATCCTTACGGCTGAAGCAAAAGAAATCCACAACGGAAAGTCGACAGGACTATATCATATCACCATAAGCAATCAAAATAACCACGTGGTTGCTATGTTCAAAGGCACCTGCTACCGCACTGGCAAACCTCACCTTTAAAGAGTTGCACACCAGTACAGAAAATAAACCTGGGTAACTTCATTCCTCATCTTTTCGACATGATCTATCAGTTCAAAAATTTCATTCCGGTAGTACATCCCAGTGCGTTCGTGCATCCGCAGGCAGCAGTCACAGGCAATGTAATCATCGGCAAACATTGTTATATAGGCCCCGGAGCAGCCATTCGTGGCGATTGGGGAGCAATTATTATTAAAGATGGTTGTAACGTGCAGGAGAATTGCTCGGTACACATGTTTCCCGGGGTAACTGTTACACTAATGGAAGGTGCCCACATTGGCCACGGTGCCATCATTCATGGAGCAACCATTGGCAGAAACTCACTGGTAGGCATGAACGCAGTTATCATGGACAATGTGCAACTGGGAGATGAATGTATAGTAGGAGCCCTTACGTTTATAAAAGCAGATGAGATAATACCGGCAAGAAGTATGGTTGTAGGCAACCCGTACCGCATTATAAAACAAGTGTCGGATGAAATGCTGCATTGGAAAACTGAAGGCACTGCATTGTACCAGCAACTGCCGGCAGAGATGCAGCAATATTGCAAAGTTGTAGAACCATTGAGAGAAGTACCCGCCGACCGTGCAAGCCAATACCCCGAGTATAAAACCTGGAACCAGACGAAGTAAGAAGTGCCGTTATCTTAGATGTTCATGTCGGATTTATGATGTCTGATTTATGATGTGTGATTCATGAGGCAGGATTTTTAATTTCTGATTTATGCTGTGTGCTATCTTGCGCTTTTTCACTTTTCACTTTTCACTATTCACTATTCACTATTCACCTCTTGTCTTCCCAAACAATTTCCTCCTGTGTTTTTGTTGTACGAAAGTCCGGAAGCGTTCCATCACCTTTTCCGGTAATGCCTCCATCAGGATGCCCGAGGAGTTTGCACTCAGAATCAAAAAGCTCACTATACATATCGCAGCATGGTGGCGTTACATAGTACACGGTCTTTCCCTTTGACAGATAACTAAATATTTTACGGGGTGGATTCTCCTTTGGCGCCTGCTGATATTTTGCAATGAGTTGACCGATGCAAATTGGTAGTGCTCGCAGCGCCGGGTTTAGAATTTTCCCGGTTTCGTCCGTAGACTGCCCGGGGGTTTTCTTTTGTGTGGTGCAAGCGCTACCATACAGTATACACAACAGTAATAGCAACGTTTTCATCTACACAAATTAATCTTTACACGCCTAATGGAGAATTTTTTCTGACCTTTACCGCCAATGGAAAGATCAAATTTTGTAGACCAGATTAAGATTTTCTGCCGCAGTGGTCATGGTGGCGCAGGCAGTAAACATTTTATGCGCAACAAGCTTACCGCAATGGGCGGGCCTGATGGCGGCGATGGCGGAAGAGGCGCACACATCATTTTAAAAGGTAATACGCAACTATGGACATTGCTGCACCTCCGGTATTATAAGAATGTTTTGGCAGAAGATGGCGGCAATGGTGCAGGCAACAACTCTAGCGGAAAAACAGGCAAAGACATCTATATAGAAGTGCCCCTTGGAACCATTGCAAAAAATGACGAAACAGGTGAGATAGAGGCCGAAATTTTGCACGAAGGTCAGGAGATCATTTTGATGAAGGGTGGCCGGGGTGGCCTGGGCAACAGCAACTTTAAAACATCTACTAACCAGGCTCCGGAATATGCACAGCCCGGCGAAGATGGGGTGGAGGGTTTTAAAGTTTTAGAATTAAAAGTGTTGGCCGATGTGGGCCTTGTAGGTTTTCCCAATGCAGGCAAGTCTACACTGCTTAGCCGCATTACAGCCGCCAAACCCAAAATTGCTGACTACGCATTTACCACCCTTACGCCCCAGCTCGGCATTGTGGAATACAGGGATGGGAAAAGTTTTTGCATAGCTGATCTTCCGGGTATTATTGAAGGTGCGTCTGAAGGCAAAGGCCTCGGACATCGCTTTTTGAGGCACATAGAACGCAACTCTATTTTGCTTTTTCTGGTGCCGGCAGATAGCCCAGACCATAAGAAAGAATTTGAAATATTGCGGAACGAACTGGAACAATACAATCCTGAAATGTTGCAGAAAGATTTTGTAATAGCCATCAGTAAATCAGACATGCTGGATGATGAACTGAAAGATGCAATTGAAAAAGAGCTGCCGAAAAATATTCCGCATATTTTCATTTCATCTATAACGGGGCAGGGCCTGCTACCGCTTAAAGATTTGCTGTGGGATACGCTAAACAGGCCAGCTTGATCAGGAGGGCAATCCTTATTTTTAAGCATGGTTCCTGGTCTCAGGCAAATGCTCCACTACATTCGCAATTACTACGTTCACCACTTTAACCTGGGCTATGTAATTGCGGTGATGTTAGTCCTTGGCCTGTTGATTTATCAAAATTATGCCGGCACCGGCGTTAGCGATTTACTAGCCACAAAGGAGTTGCCTCCATGGCTGAGTCGCTACATCCTTTATTGCCTGCCATTTTTTACGGCATACTTACTTCAGCCGTTGTTTTTTAGACCACTTCGTTTTCAATATAAAAAGGGCTTCTGGATTTTACTGCTGCTGGCTCCGGCATTCTTTACACTCCGGGTGCAGTTAAACCTTAGCGATCTCTTACCCACGTCGGCCAATAATACCCCAGAAGATTTGTCAAATTCTTCTGTCGCCAATCTGTTCTTCACTTCTTTATTGCTGCTTTTACCCGCCGCTCTTTGTTGGTATAGTCTGGAGGGCCGTTTACAGCATGGCTATGGTTTAGCAAAAACAACAAACCTGAAAACCTATTTATTGCTCCTTTGTATCATGCTGCCTTTTATTGCACTAGCGAGCTCCAATCCTACATTCCTGGAACAATATCCC
>JAYTBG010000327.1:0-3346 GCA_043737055.1 Chitinophagaceae bacterium
CAGCACGGCATCTATGGTTTCTGAAGATGGCGTGCAAATGGGGCCCGGCGGCAGGCCAGTGTTTCGGTAGGTATTGTAAGGAGAGGGGTATTGAAGATGGCCATACAAAATTCTTTTTAGTCCAAAGTCACGCATGGCATATTTTACCGTAGGATCTGCTTCCAGTTTCATGCCCTTGCTAATCCGGTTCATGTATACACTTGCAATGAGGCCTTTGTCTTTCAATTTATTGGTTTCTTCTTCTACAATGCTGGCCATGGTGTAAACCTGCTGTGGCGTTAGGTTTATGGCTGCTGCTTTCTGCTGACGCTCCTTGTTCCAAAATTTTTTCTGCTCATCTTTTAAGCGGCCAAATATTTTTTTGAAATTGCTGTTCCAATTAATCAGGTAAGTGTTGGGCACAATCAAGGTCATGACAGTGTGCGAATCCACAGCATAGGTTTTTAGAGAATCGTTACTGGATAAAAAATTGATTACTTCCAGGGAATCTGCTTCAAACTGCTGACCTATTTTTTTTGCCAGGTCTTCTTTTGTACGCAATTTATTTATTACCAAACGAACGGGCACCTGGTTGCCAGACTTCAGCATCTTCAACAAACTGTAAACGCTCATACCTCCTTTGACCTCATACCGGCCGGGCTTTACATTTTTATCATATTTAGCCTGGCGTGCAATTTTATCTAAAAAGAAAGTACCGTTAATGATATCCTGCTGCTGCAAGTCGGCCTTCACCTTTTGAAAAGAAGCACCGGTAGAAATGTAAAAATATTTACCTTCTGGTGCAGAAAGGGTAGGGCCAAATACCTGCCAGCCGATATAGATGGCCACAAGAGCAACTACTCCCAACAATATTGCAACAACTTTTTTCATAGCAGTGTATTACATTGAAACATAAACAAAGTAAAATAAAAAACCCCGCTTTGAAGCGGGGTTTTAAAGTTAAAACGTTGATTTATTTGTTGGCCGGCGTTACTGGCTTCGCCCCGGGTAATGTTGTATTGTTGGCTGGCGTAGTTTTTTTAGGAGCACTTGTAGGTG
Source organism: Chitinophagaceae bacterium (assembly GCA_043737055.1). Taxonomy (GTDB): domain Bacteria; phylum Bacteroidota; class Bacteroidia; order Chitinophagales; family Chitinophagaceae; genus Ferruginibacter. Next base: position 1,039 of record JAYTBG010000327.1, read on the forward strand.
CGTTATTCAGCAACTCATCGTTGTCCGAAGAGCTGCTACCATCCTTTGGTATAAATGCCGGCGAAGCAAGGCAAAGTAAACCTACAATGGCAGCAAAGAACCATGTGCCTTTTTCCAGGATGTCTGTACTTTGTTTAACGCCCATGAGTTGATTACCTAACCCACTTAACGAACCGGAAAGACCGCCACCTTTGGGGTTTTGAATGAGCACAATCAGCCCGAGTACCACAGAAAAAAGGATAATTAAAACGCCGAATAAAGCTAACATGAGAATTTATTTTTGTTGAATTTGATCTATTTTGGCTACAAAGTAAGCGATTTTAGAAGGACTGAGCAAACTTAATTTCTCATATATTTCTTTTGCTTTATGCAACTTGCCTTGCTGTAAAAACACTTCAGCCATGGTTTCGGTAACCACCACTTCTTCCTTATTACTTTTCTCCGCAAGCTTTTGTACAGAGACGTCCATTGCCTCATTTCCGCCAGGTAACTTGTTGTCGTGCACTTTCTTCATGGTCTTCAACCAATCAGTAAAGCTTTTCAACTGTTTAACAAGTTTGTCGTTAGGCAGCGCTTCTTCCCGAAGCTTTATGCCTTGCGAGGCAAAATAATCCGTGGCATAGAGTGGGGTAAACAACATGCTCCCTTCAGGCATCGGTATCGCCGGTGTGAGGGTTGATTGTTTTGGTGAGACAGGGGTGGCAGGGGCTGGTTCACTTGAGAAAGTTTCACTCTTAGTATCACCTGCAGCGGGTGTGGCAGTTTTCGGTTCTTCCACTGCATCGGGCACAGGCTCCGGCATCTCCGGATGATCTGCTGGCACTATCGATTCGTCGAATGTTTCAACCGTAGGATCCACATTTACTTCCTCCGGGGCTTGTTCCACCAAGACGTTTGCGGGAAGTACTTCGTCTTCTTCCACTTCTTCAACGGCGTTTACTGTTGTTGAAGTAGCTGGCTGCATTTCAGCCTTTATGGAATGAATTGCTTTATGAAGCTGGCTTTGCAGTAAAAAAGTATTGTGGAAGTGTAACGCCGTTTTAGCAGCAATTTTATCGTATCCAACATCTTTTACATCTGTACTTTTCAACAAAAAAAACTGCGCTGCAGAAAAATAAGGATGATCCTTTACCACTTGTTGCAGCATTCCTGCCGCATTATTGCCGGGGTCTTTCTTAGAAAAAATTTTACTGTACAATGGTTGAAAAGGCATGTTTCAAAACTAAAAGATTAAACGCCAAAAAGCAAAAGTATTATGCAGTCAAATTAGGTAAAGTATTATGCAGTCAAATTAGGTAAAGTATCCGGATAATATTAGATGCTGGGAGTACGCTTTGGCTTACCAGTTGGAGAATATTTTATTAAAAATTTCGTCAACCAGGTTTTTTACAATGGTTTCGTTAAGGACTCTCTCTGCATCCTGTAAAGAAAGGCGGGCATCAAAGTCAAAATTGCGCATTAGATCCGCTTCAAAACTTTTGGTATCGTCCAGCGTGTTTCTAAACACAAGATGAAAGCCCACGGTGAGGCGGTTGCCACTGCTGTTGTTGTCCGAAATACTTATTGTGCTCGTATAATACTGGGAAACAAACCCGCTGATGTCGTAATGCGCATCATCGCTATTGGTTTGTTTTAGCCGGGTGGTGTTGATTATTTTTTGTTTCAACTGCTCTGTAAGTTGAGGGCTCAACTGTGTATTTACATAGGTCGCTTTGTTCTCCAGGTAATTCACCCTAAAAGTTTTGATCTCCACCGGTATGGGGGCAGTATCCTTAAAACCATACTTACAGGTGGAAAAGCTAAAAACGAAAAGCGTTAATGCTAATCCAATAACAAGTTTAATCTGGCTAAGTGGTGACTTCATCATTAATCGTTCAAGTTTTAAATAACATACTGATACTGGATTATGAATGAAGAATGAAGAATCCGATAGCTATCGGATGAATGATTGATGAAGAATACCAGATTCTGGCCCCTACATCCTAACTTATAACTCATACATCAGGCATCAGAAATCCTACATCCAAAATCCCACATCATAAATCAGACATCAAACATCATACATCAGACATTATAAATCAGACATCACAAATCACGCATCATAAATCAGACATCCTAAATCCGAAATCACACATCCAAAATCACACATCCAAAATCATAAATCATAAATCCTAAAGGTCCTCTATATCGTACTCCTTTAATTTTCGGTAAAGCGTTCTCTCACTAATGCCGAGGTCCAACGAAGCATCTCTTCTTCTTCCGCGGTGTTTCTTAAGTGCCTTTATGATCAACTCCTTTTCTTTGTCTA
>JAYTBG010000328.1:0-8148 GCA_043737055.1 Chitinophagaceae bacterium
GTATAATTAATCGGGTAAAGTATTTCAACTTGTAACCTACACATAAAATTTACTAATATGAGCACAAACGATTTTTTTACCTGGGATATGCTCCCAGAGATTTTTACAAAAAGTAATTGCCGATCAAACGATATGATTGCCTATTATCAAGAACTTATCGCTAATGGTCTGCCCAAAAGAGTGACCGCAAAATTTCAAAAAAACATTTGTATTGTGGGGGCTGGTATATCTGGAATGATGGCTGCAGATTTGCTTTCAAGATCTGGCTACAAAGTCACACTTTTAGAAGCAGCAAATCGGATTGGCGGACGAATTCACACCGTACATTTTCCTAATACCGATGATTATAGTGAGGCTGGAGCTATGCGCTTGCTATCAGACTATAAACTCGTTTTTAAACTTATAGAGCAATTAAATCTAAGGATTGTCCCCTTTATCAATCATGATAAGAATGATAACAATTTGATGTTTGTCAATGGGGTACGTTGTACCGTTGCTGAATACAAGAAAAATCCAGATATACTTGGCTTCGAAGGATTGCGTAAAGAAGAAAGAGGTCTTATAGCCGATGATCTTTGGATGAATGCATTAAAACCTTTAATGGATATAGTCGACGATAAATTAGGCCGAAGCACATTAGAAAACTGGAAAAGAGTGGCCTCTCTATACGGAAAATATTCTGTATATACTTTTCTGCGCGATGTCGCAGGATATTCTGAAGGGGCCACCACTATGATAGGTGTAATGTTGTATTTAGAAGCCCGTATGCACCTTTCACTTTTACAACAACTCGTTGAAGCGGTAGATCATAGTCCAAATTCAACATATTTCAGAATAGTTGGAGGAAATTCAATGTTACCTGAGGCAATGAGATCAAGACTTGAAAAAAATGAATTAGTCGAATTTAGATTGAACAGCTTTGTGACAGACATTAATAGTCAAGAAGACGGCACATTCAATATCGGATGGAAAACTTCACACGCAGTTGAAAACTCATCTGGCAATGACAAAATTTTTAAGAGTTCAACTCCTAAAAGGAAAGAAGAACATTTTGATGCAGTTATTATCACAGCAACACCACCCGCTATTAGACGAATGAATTTTAATCCACCCCTTGCTCAAAAAAAACAGACTGCATTAAGAGAGATTAATTTTTCTGCCTCAACCAAAATATTTCTAGAATTCAAAAGGTCTTTTTGGAAGGATTACAACTTTGATAACGGAAGCACTTGTACCGACCTACCTATTCGCAGTATGTACTATCCTTCTGATGAAAACAGCAAGATATTGATTGCATCCTATACCTGGGCTGGAGCAGCAAGGGGATGGGATAGCCTTGATCCGCAACAACGTATAGATCAATCTTTAGAAAATGTGGCAAAAGTTTTTGACATTCCATTATCTGATTTACAAAACGATTTTGTATGCGGCCAATCATACTCATGGGATCAGGATGATTTTAGCATGGGTGAAGCGGCAATGATTTTTCCTGAACAAATCATTCACTTGGCTGCACTAGCAGAACCAATCGGAAATCTATTTTTTGCCGGAGACTCTTTGTCATTTAAGGTGGCATGGATTGAAGGTGCAATCGAGTCTGGTATTCGAGCAGCATTAGAAGTTGTAAGCCTTCCACCCATTCCATCTGTCAGCCTCCTCGACTGTACTCTTCGAGATGGAGGCTGGCTCAACCAATGGGGTTTCAGTTTAGAGCAAGCAAAACATATCACACGGCAAAGTGCCCTGGCAGGAGTGTCTTATATCGAAGTTGGATATCGAAATTATCCTGGTAAAATTGCTGGTCCTGGACCTTTTGGATTATCTGGTAAATGTAGTAACGACTACCTAAAAGCAATGGTAGAAACTGTAAGAGGAAGTGATGCTAAAATTGCTGTTATGTGTGAAGCCGATTTTGTAAAAATCGAAGATGTTCAAGAAATGCATAATTGCGGCGTTTCTATGATTCGAATTAGATTTTTTCCGCAAATCACAGATGCCCAAAAAGAAAATTCATATGGTTTGTTAAATGAAGCTCACAATCTAAACATGTTAACTACTGCAAATTTTACTTCTGCAACTGAGGTTTCTTCGGATAAATTAGTACAAGATATCAAAGAAGCGGTGTCGCACAACATAAGTTTTATTTATATATCAGATAGTGTCGGAAATTTCACTCCAGAACGAGTAAAGGCAATCTACAATAGGATTCGTGAACAAGTAGATCTTGGTTCAAGTCGCTTAGCATTTCACAATCATAATATGATGGATCTTGCTATTCCGAATGCTTTAGCTGCCATAAATTCTGGAATTTCTATTCTTGATTGTACATATAGGGGAATGGGAAGATGTGCAGGAAATGTAAAATTGGAAGCAATCGTTGCTTCTCTTCACGCCATTGGTAATGTTTCTGCTAATAATGTCGATCTTTTACAAGTCTTAGAAGGTGCAGCCTATATGGAGCGTGAAATAAAGGAGAGCCTTCCTAATCCTAGTGTCGAGGAAATAGCCCTGGGAGTCTATAATTTCAATGATACAAATGCACCTCTTTTTAATCAAGCAGCTAAAGAAGCTAATGTTGGTGTGATTGCACTACTAGCCTATGCAGCAGAAATGAACGCAACTAGAACCGAATTAACCCAGGAATACGTAAACCAGCTTGCTAAAGACTTGGCCAAACGTGGCGGCAAGGGCTAAGGATTTACCTAAAAAAATCAGCGATTCTCGGTTTGTGAAAAAGCTTACTATTTTGGCGGCGATGCCACGTCTTTTAAAATTGCCTGAATTGAAGGGGCCATAGAAGCAGAGATCCGGTGCGCTGAAAATTTAATCTTTAACCATTAAAATCGTTCTGAATTTATGAATATCGCAGTACTGAATACAGGCGGCACCATTAGCGCCGTGGGCAATCCGCTGAACCCTATGACCGCCGGGCAGTTCGCAGATGCCTGCACCAGTTTGTTGAACCCGATTTTTATGCAGGGAATCCCCAACCTAAACATTACGTATATAAAGGATCTGGTTTTTCCCGAATCGCCCACCTATGGCACGTTGGACAGCACCAACCTGCAACCGAGCGACTGGTGTCTGATGGCAAATTATATTCTTGACCATTATGCCGAATATGATGGCTGGGTTGTCCTGCACGGCACCGATAGCATGGATTTTACGGGTACCGCCCTTCCTTTTTTACTGTCGTCGTTTGATAAAAAAGGCATCGTTACGGGCGCGCTTTCAAAACCAGTTATTATTACCGGTTCGCAGGTTCCGCTTTTTTACCAGACCACATCCAGGGACGCGCTGACCATTAACTTCAATACCGATGCATTCCAGAACGTGTGCGGTGCATTGGCCGCGGCGCAAACCGGGGTGCCTGAAGTCTGTGTTTACTTTCAAAACAAGCTGTACCGGGGCAACCGTGTTGTAAAAACCAATGCGAGCGAATTCAACGCGTTTTCATCCCCCAATTTTCCGAGTCTTGGCGAATATGGAGTAAGCCTTAGCCTGGACATGAACATAATTCTACCTGATCCGGTGAGTTATGCGGTTTCACTCGACAATCCTTCAGTACGGACCAATATTAGTCAGCAGTTGCAGTATATTCAGGATCATATCAATGCGTTTCCGGTGATGCAACTAAACGCTTTTCCGGCTTACTATACCATGTCGTCGCCTCCCGATGGTTTTTTGGCCAAATTGATCCATAGTCTTCCCGGTTTGAAATTGAAGGGACTCATTTTGGAATCGTACGGCGAAGGCAATTTCCCATCCGGAAATCCGGACAATGCCGCCAGCGGTAGCATATATACCGCCTTGAAGGAAGTCAATGAGCAGGGCGTGATCATTGTAGATTGTACCCAAGTAATAAGCGGCATAATTAATGACAGTGCCTATCTCGCGGGAGCATGGTTGCCGGCAGTAGGCGCGCTCAGTCCCGCCGACATGACCCCGATGGCTGCGTTTGCCAAACTCATGATCCTGATGTCGGCAGCGGGTTATTCAGGCAACTGCTGGAATACCGATACGATAAAGAACCTTTTCCAATCCAATTTGCTGGGCGAAATGCTGAGCGTCAATAAACTGGATAGCCGTAGCAACAGGTCGCTTTTGCCCGGGCAAAACCTGTATGCCCTCGACGGCAGCAGCACCCTTACGAACGACCAGACAATAGGGCCGGTATTAAAAGACAAGCAGGGCAAAATTTTATGGTCAGCCTTCAGCACACCACCGGAGCATGCACAAATGCCTGGCAGGTTGATCATGCAAAACGACGGCAACCTTGTTTTTTATAATAGGTTTAACTCAGCCACCTGGGCTACCAATACCGGCAATTCATCCGGGGCATCTTCAATAGTCAGTATCGATGGTTCCAGCGTCAACCAGACCCTGATGTTATCTATATACGATTACTCGGTAGGCAAACAAGCAGCGGTTTTATATGGTTAATTCACGACGTTCCTTTGCCGACCCACCTGTTTGAAAAGGGCTTGGGCTATATTCAGGAAGTCCTGAACCATTTGAAAATTTTTATTTGCCCGTTGGTTGCACCTGGCAAATAACCGTCATATCTTACCGCGCACAACAAAATCTAATGAAATACACCACCGCGCTATAATGACGACCTGCGCCCCCGTTTTCAGCCCTACTGCTGAAGGCGGGGGCGCAGGTCGTACATTGGCAGCATACACGCAACGGACGATTAAGTAAAAGGCGCAATGCGGGTTTTACTTAATCGTTAGTTGCGGGTATGACGTATTCGCACCAACGATAGGGGGAAATTTGATTGGGCGCTGCTTTTGGCGCGGCCCCACTTTTGTTTGGCATCGGTTAGGCTTTCAGGGCAGTCGGAAAGGGAAGTCCAACAGCTTGGTCACGTTGACTTTTCTCAGTCCCGGCTCGGCCGCTCGGGCGACTGCCCCTCCGCCGCAAGATCGGTTCCACTGCTTGGCCACGTAAAAAGGGCCTTTGCTTGGTGAGGGGTGAAAGTGCGTTGCTTTTGGCTGATGCGGATTGTTTGGCGGGGAATTGTGCAGGGCATTCGCCCGCAAGATTGCGCTCCGATTTTGGCGGATAGCCCGTTGTGATGCCGCCGCGACATGGATATAGTATTGATTTTCAGCGGCTTTTGGGGATTGTGGGCAGGTAAAGCGGCGCAAAGTTCGGGGCATCCGCCCGCAAGATCCTGCTCTGATTTTGGCGGATAGCCCGTCGTTACGTCGCCGCGACATGGATATAATATTGATTTTCAGCGGCTTTTGGGGATTTTGGGTAGGCTTGGCGACAGATAGTTAGGGGCATCCGCCCGCAAGATTCAGCTTCGGCTTTGGCAGATTGCCCGCGTGGCGTCGAATATAAAATATTGGTTATCAGGGGCTTTTGGCGGACATCGGACGGGCAAGATGAATATTGAACGGTTTAAGGTGAGCGTGGGAGAAAAACAGAGGGTTGATCTGCTAATATCTCAAACAGGGTCAATAACTTAGCGCAGCACGTTCGCGGCATCGAATAAATATAATGGTGCCAACAATGCACTATCTCACATGGCCGACTAAGCGCGCCCACGTAGTCAGTGCCCGCGTTAGTGCCAACCAGAGGGCAGCCGAGCGTGACGTTGGGATATAAATATTGGTTTTCGGCGGCTTTTGAGAATAATGGAAAGGCTTGGTGGCAGATAGTTTGGGGTATTCGCCCGCAAGGCCACGCTTCGGACTTGGGTAATCACAAATTTACCAATTTCTTTGAGGACTAACTAGACGAATATCTAGCCCAAAAAAATGAACAAAATATGAAAGCAATCATTTCTCTCCTCTTTTTTCAATTCCTCATGCTGAGTATGCACGGACAATCCATTGAGGATAAGCTGATTTGGGCGAAAGAGTTTATTGTAAAGGGAGAGTATACAGACAATGGATTGGGTAATTTGCTGGTCGAGGCTGATTGCTACGACAATATCGTGGTGGCAGGCGTTTATCACGGGGGGGCGAATAGCTTCATTAGTTGGGGAGGGGATACGCTTTATTCGCAGGGCAATAACAGCAGCGATGTTTTTTTGGCAAAATTGGATCCGAATGGGGCCATACTTTGGCACATTTTGGTTGGCACTGAACAAAATGATCGCCTTTGCGGAATCAGGATCGACCATGAAAACAACATCCTTGCCTATCTATGGTGCCAGCAGACCTTTACTTTCATGGGCGTTACACTCAAATCAGGTAATAATCTGTTAAAATTCAATGAAAACGGGCAAATCCAGTGGTCGCTCAATATAAAAGGTGCGCAACATAATTATATGAGTGCTACTGCATTCAATGGGCCCGGCAAACAAATGTCCATCAATGAACAAAATGAAATTATTCTAGGAGGCAGTGTGCCTAAGATATACGACACTAGTGTTATTGTCGATACCATTATCCAAGGCCCAGATACATTCTTTCAATATTTACAGGTATATGACACGTTAAAGGTGGAGGGACAAATATTCCCTGTTGATACGAATAATATTTTTGTTGCCAAAATCAGCCCGCTTGGAAGTCTTCAATGGCTAAAAATATTTGAGCACAACGGGATTGTCTCCTTATCGTCTCTGGATGCTGCAAAAAATCAGGAAATCAATATTTTAGGCAATTTTCAATTGGAAAGTTGGTCTGTCGGAGCTGCTTTTTTATCAGTAGATACCTTTCAGTATTTATACAAAAAGAATTCTTATATCCTAAAACTCGACAATTCCGGAAATGTAATATGGGCCAATAAATATTACCTGGACATTATTCCACGCAACCTTTTGACAGACAATTCCGGCAATATAATTGCCTCCGGTTTTTTTCACCCGTTTACTTATTACGGTCAGGATACGATTTATAGCAATGGACTTGCCTCCGATATTATTTTGTTTAAAGTTGATTCGACAGGTCAGCTTCTCTGGGGGACTCGGGTAGGCGATCAGGCCACCAACTCATTTGTTTATATCATATCCAATTCCGAAGATGAAATATTTCTGTCTGGGGACATAGGGAGTGTAACAGGCTCCATTTTGAATAAATATAGTCCATCTGGGGCTTTGTTATGGGAGCTTAAGCCTTCACAAAGTTCCAACAGATATGGTGGAGACATCGCGTTGGATCATTCAGGCAATCTTATTCAAACGGGCATACACGCAGGTGGGCTTGTTGTCGGGAATGATACGCTTTACAACGATTTTTCTACCTTTTGGCATCTCTTTTTGCTCAAATTTGTAAACCAAAGCGAACCAGAATCCAATATCCTTTGTGGCGGGATGAGTAATGCCGGAAATTTAGACGAAAATTTTAGCTTCGAAGTTTTCCCCAATCCAAGCATGGGGCCGCTGAATTTGATGTTTCATTTCCCATCGGAAATATGTTTGACCATAACATTATTCGATTTGAATGGAAATCTTTTGGATAGAAAAATTCTCCCAAACGCAAAAAATGAAGCCTATACACTGGATTTTATCCCACAAAACTCCGGACCTTATATCCTTAAACTGAGCAGCGATCAATTCGTCTTTAGCAAGCTGGTGATATTGGCTAAATAAGGTCGGTTGATAATGGGCGTGCGGGACGGAAAATTTGGCATTCAGGGTACACGGATGAGAAAAATGGGCAAGCAAAAGGCTTTATCTGCAACATACTCAACAACTTAGCGCAGGTACCCGCGGCTTTGAAAATATAATGGCACTAACTCTGCGTGGCTGCCAACCGCCCGCTAAACGCGGCGGTATGGCAGTCACGCCCACGCAAGTGGAAAACAGGAAATAGAAAATAATATATATACCGGGTTCTTCCGTTTTCGCTGATTCCATATTTTCACTCAAAAATGAATCAACCAGAACTGGTCATGAAAACTTAATTGAAACAAAACGTGTTGAAAAATACAGGAACACACACGACAAACCGCTATTCCTTGTATTTTTGTTCCCAAAAGATCGTCAGTAATTGATTAGCGGTAAGAAGTCCGGTGTTTACGATTTTCGGGAGAAAAGATAGGTTAAAATACAATTAAACATAACTTTGTCCATGATTTTGCCACGATCGACATTGGAAAAAATGAGCAAATTGGAGCTGATCACCTTGGTTTTGGCGCAGGGTGAGCAATTGAAACCTCAGGCAGAACGGATAAAATCATTGGAACAGC
>JAYTBG010000329.1:0-3321 GCA_043737055.1 Chitinophagaceae bacterium
TTTTAGTATTCTAAACAGCGGGCTTTAGCAAAAAAGTTATTTTATCTCAAAAATCAGATTTTTAAAAAGAGGATGAGAGAGCATTGGTGTCTTTTTACAATAGTATTTTTACCATTTCACAATTTCTTAATAAAGATATTATTGCTCTCAAGTGTACACCCGTGGCGAACACTACCTCAAAGTGGTAATAGGGAAAGCACTCGATTTTCTAAGGCCTCAATTGTATGAAAAGAAAACCCTTGTAGCTTTATCACTTTCGTTATTAGTTGTTCACATAGAAGAAGAAATTTGGTAAGTTTTCAATGCGATTAAGAAGGCACTATGAACAACTCAGATTTTTCAACTAAACTTTTAATCAAAATTACAATTTTATCTATCGCCTTTCTTTTAAGTATTATTTCTATTGATGGCTTTGCCCAAAAGGGGCCAATCAGAATTGATATCAACCCTTTATAAGAGTTGTTAAGTACGAGAAATTTCTTGCCTGGGAATCTGCTGTATCAGGAAAAACTTGTTTAAAGCCAGAAAGTCTATTATATGGCCTGAATATAAATCTTAAAAAAGAGGTGGATAATGACTATGGTATTTATGTGGGCCTTGATTATTATAAGTATTCCTTTTCTAAAATAAGGAGCCGTAACAGCCGAGGTACGGGAGACGACAGATTGATAAGTTTTCAGAGTCCTTTATTTATTTTCTTCTTTTCGGATAGATACTGGTACAACACTTTATCTCTAAATATAGGAGGGGAAAAAATATGTAAATTAAAAAATGATTATTCAGTAACTGTAGGTGCAGCATTGAGTAATTATTATACCTTTTCCCAGTATTACCACATAACCGCCAACCCGAACTATTTGACTTCTATTTAAATTCAAAATTTTATTTTATGCGATACTTTTTCTTACTAATCATTTTTTCAATCACTAATAGATTTGTATTCGCACAATCCAAGAAGTTGCAGGAACTATCAATTAGCCAACTTTTTCTTTGGAATAAAACTACAATTTATGATGTTTACAGCGGAGCAAGAGCAGCTGATAAATCTGGAAATGCCTTGAGCTATGGAACAAATGCCAGTTACTCCTTTGGCTTAGGTAAAAAACTTTTTGCAACCCTTAGCTTAGGCTATTTCAACCAACGCTTTGGCATAAAAAGGGGTTTCGATTTTTATGAACCAAATGTTGTAACAGGTCTTTTTTATACTACTAAGAGTTACTCCTACAAATCCTTAAATTATTTTGGCGGCATTGGCTACCAAGTAAAAATAAAAAGAGTTAATAGAAAAATTTTACCTGTAAACTCCGAAGTAAGGTTTTATGCCATAGTGAATTTCTACAATAGCTTCCAACAAGAATTTCAACATGACTTTGAATGGAACCTTTTTGAAAATCCAAATCCGCAGATTCGCCAACGAAGCTATCACTATGGCACTTCATTTTACTTAAAAGGTGGTATTGTTAGGCCTGTTTACGAGAAATTAAAAATAGGAATTGACATGGTAGTGCCTGTTTATAACAGACTACGTAAAGACGAAATCTTCAGAGAAAGTACATCAGAGTACCACGGTATTAATCTATCTATTGGCACTTCAATCAATCTTATTTATACTCTTAAAAATTAAATCATGAAAATAATATTCGTCCTATTTTGTAGTATGTTGCTTTTGTCATTTCAATCAAAAGCACAAGTAAAAACAAACTTTAACAACACAGAGAAGCTAAGCAAGCGAGGGCAGTTTGACAAATTATACCCTGAATCCGCTTTTGAAATAGCAAGCCCCAATTTGGAGAATGCCTTAAGAAGCGATAAAACAGAGGATTCTCTCGGTTCAAAGGTATTTTACATAGCAGAGCCAATTGCAGTAAATATTAATGTTTCGAAACATGCAAATTGGATGGAGGATGAAAAGTATTTTTACGGAAAATTTACACTCCTTGCGAAAGGTGCTAAAACATTAAGCATCAATTTCTCCAATTTTTTTCTTCCCAAAGGGACAGAAATGTTTATTTACAACAAAGAAGCCGAAATGATAACAGGAGTTATAACAGAAGCAGAGAATAATGAAAATAAAATATGGGGTAGTTCCATATACAAGGGTAATGAGCTAAATATTGAAGTTAGACTCCCCAAAGCCGAAAAAGAAAAATTCAGTTTATTCGTCACCAATGTTGCTTACGGGTATAAGGACATTTTTATTAACAAAATTGTTGGCTTCGGACAATCTGGGTCTTGTAACATCAATGTGCTTTGTCCCCTTGGAAATGGTTGGGAGCCTGAAAGAAACTCTGTAGTTTTCATTGTTAGATCGAATGGTAGGGCATTATGCTCTGGTGCTATGCTGATGAATACTTGTGCAACCAACATTCCTTATGTACTAACAGCAGACCATTGTTTTCAAGGTGATGGAAATGTTGCGGGCTGGCGAGTTCATTTCCAAGCATGGAGTGCAACTTGCACACCTAACCAAAACAGCGATGGCATTTTATTTAATGGCTCAACGTTACGGGCAAATTGGGCTCCAAGTGATTTCTGCTTGGTACAACTTAATCAAATGCCTGCTGCTAATTCGGGAATTCACTATGCGGGCTGGAGTAGGCAGACAAGTGCGGCCACAAGCGGCGTTAGTATTCACCACCCGGCTGGTGATGTAATGAAAATTTCTAACTATTCCACTCCATTGGTTAGGGAAGATGATCCCGTACGGTGTGGCATTAATGCAGTAGGGCAGTTGCAATGGGTTGTACAATGGAATCAAGGAGTAACTGAAGGAGGCTCATCAGGTTCTCCGCTTTTTGACCAAAATCATAGAGTCGTTGGCCAGCTATCCGGTGGTCCATCCTCATGTCCGCAACCTGCAAATTGCAGATTGGACATGTATGGAAGATTTGATAATTCTTGGACTGGCGGCGGCACTCATGCAACAAGATTGAGTAATTGGTTAGACCCCCTAAATTCAGGCACACTAACAACCACTACAACAAACATATCTAACCTTGTTGCAGCAACGGCACAATTATCCATTAGTGGTTCAAATAACATTTGTAATGGCTCCGCAATTTTTACGTCTTCAAATGTACCTGCAGGCTCTACAGTTGCCTGGGTTTCCTCTAACCCAAATATTGCCACAGTAGCGCCCATTCCAGGTACAAATAATGCAACCGTTACACAGGTAAACATTGGGTCTGTCGTCATCACAGCTTCTTTGGTAGGATGCTGGGTCGGCACTTCATCTTTACGGGTTGCCGTAGGTTCCCATTCACCGTATTTTTATGCAGTTGCCGGTGAAGCTGCTGTATATTCTCAAGCAGTGTATAGCTA
>JAYTBG010000330.1:0-3318 GCA_043737055.1 Chitinophagaceae bacterium
ATGATAAATTACCGGGTATTTTAGAAAGTGCTTTGTTTGCTAAAGCACCCATTAAATTTTTAGAGAGTCAGTTATCTACAGTAAAATATGGAAGTGACAACCTTGTGTCGAATGGGGATTTTGAACAAAATAGTAAGCCAGCTACTGAAATATTGGACTGGACAAACAAGGATTGCCCACCTGGCTATCTCCAATGGAGGCCGGACAAATCAAATTTTGCAATCACAGTTCAAAAAAATGAAGGCGTTAATGGCACAGCTTGCGCTAAAATGATTGGGGGTAACTCCATTCTAATTAAACAAGTAGCAGTAAAGCCAAGTGAAACTTATTTTATTTCTGCAGAAAGCAGAATGACTGGTGGCCAAATGCTTATGTCCACAAGGTTTATGAATGAAAGTTTTTCAAATTTTATTGATTGGGGTCTAAATAAATCATTTTCTTTTTCAGAACGGGGTAATAGTAAATGGTGCAGAGCCTCTGGCTTAATCAAAATTCCGGCGGAAGTCTTTTATTTACAGCTATTAATCATACCAGTATCGGAGCATCCCGATGATATAATTTACATTGACAATATTTTAGCATACCAACTACAGTCTCTTTTTAAATTTAACTAATTCAGTATCACTCATATTAAATTTGCTAGCCACTTGTTAAGGTTTTCATTCGTTTATTTAGATGCACTACCTGCGGCAAATGTAATATGGCAGACTTGCAATCATTTTTCTAGCACAAACATAACATTGTTAATCTATTTTTAAAAATCATATGAAGTCTACACAAAAGGGATTTAATTTAGCACTTTGCTTAATTGTACTAAATGTTAACTGTACCCATCAGAGTATTACTAAACAAATACCTGTGCGTAATTATGCAGTGTATAGTGAACTGCCATTAAATGCAATAAAGCCAAATGGTTGGCTTAGACATTTTTTGCAAAATCAGAACTCGGGACTCACCCGTTTTTTAAATGATGTTTATCCTAATAATGTGGGAGCATGGAGCCAACCTAAATTAGACAGCTTGAGAAAACCAAATCCAATTACTTGGCCTTTTGAACAAACAGCCTATCTAACCGATGGCCAATTCTCTTGTGGCTATTTATTAAATGATACCAGCCTCATAACTATGGCGTTGAAAAAAATCAACTATACGCTGGATCATCCCGACTCAACTGGCTATATGGGAAGTGCTCAGATAAGGGATAAAAGATGGCCGCACTCTGTTTTTTTTAGAGCATTAAAAAATTACTATCAGGTTTCAAAAGATAAAAAAGTGTTATTGCGATTGTCTAACCACTTCCTTAACGAGAAATACCCACACTCTAATGATATAAGGGAATCAATAAACATTGAAAGTATTGTCTGGTTATACAGTGAAACCGGAGATACTGCTTTACTGAACTATGCTGAAGAAATCTATAATCTGGTTGACAAAAAAAAATTCATCTATGAACCCTTTGAACGGGTGGAAACAGGTGCAGCCGACTTCCTGAATGGTAAGCCTTCTAATACCCACGGGGTTACTTACTTTGAGCGTGCAAAATTAGGGGCTATCCTTTTCGCTGCGACAGGGAAGCAAAAGTATTTACAGCCTTCTATTGCTGCGTTTGAGAAGATAGACAAATATCACATGATGGTAGATGGAATTCCCGCAACATCGGAAAATTTGAGATCGCCAATACCCTCCGAACTACATGAGACCTGCGTAATAGGTGACTTTTGCTGGAGTGCTGGTTATGTTTTGATGGCTACGGGTAACGCCAACTATGCTGACAAAATTGAGCGGGCAATGTTTAATGCGGCACCAGGCGCAATTACCGCAGATTTTAAAACGGTGCAATACTTTTCAGGCCCGAATCAAACTGTGGCAACTAATGCCAGTTGCCATTCAGTATTTTTTGGAGGAGGTAGCTATATGCAGTATATGCCTTCACCCCATACAGAGTGTTGTCCCACAAATCTAAATCGTTTCATGCCCAACTATATTAGCCGCTTATGGATGCTTGATAATAATGGAGGTATCGTAGCTGCAATGTATGGCCCGAGCGAACTCCATTATGTGGCTGGTGAAAATAGCGACTCTGTTACCATTACTGAGCAAACACAATATCCCTTTGATGATAATATTGAATTCGTTGTGAATACACATAAAAAAGAATTTATTGCTTTCCCGCTTACGATACGAATTCCGGCGTGGTGTTCTAAGCCTTCCATTACAATTAATGGGGCAGCAATAAATGAACATCTAACTCCAGGGAGTTATATCACTATTAATAGGAAGTTCAAAAATCAGGACAGGATAGTGGCTGCTTTTCCGCAGGAAATAAAAACTACAAAGTGGGATAGAAACGGTATCGCTGTAGAAAGAGGCCCCCTGGTATATGCACTAAAGATTGATCAAAATTTTGAGATAGATTCATCCGAAAAAGTTTCTACACCAGATTTTCCTGCTTATAACATTTATCCTGTATCTCCCTGGAATTACGCATTGAACATAAATGAAACCATTCCTGGCAACATTCAGCTTGTAAAAAAACCAATTACTGATAATCCGTGGATTCAAAAGAATGCGCCTTTTGAATTGAGGGTACCTGCTTACAGAGTACTTGGCTGGGATTTAGTACGCACAAATCATTTCAGTACTGAAATTTGGGGTGACGGTTTGGATAGCAGTGGGCAAAAGGTTTGGATGCATTACGATAAATATACCGTTAAGGGACAGATGATATTTACTCCCGCAATTCCTGTTGGTGCCGGTTTTCGAGAGCGGCTAAGTACTACGGAAGACATGGTGACGCTGATCCCCTACGGTTGTACCCAATTGCGAATAACCATTTTCCCAAATGCCAATACGGCATTATGATTTAAGGGAATATCCTGCACAAAGTTTATGGTTGTGTATGTGCCCGAAAACCTCGTCAATACAAAGATTGAACACCTGGCAATACAGAACTAACTAATGTCGGCTTTGCACCTAGTGCCTTTTTTTTTAAATGAAATATGTGATCATTTGGCACTTGTGTAGGTAGTTCGCTGCTTTCGAACTCAATTCCCTCTTTAAATTTAAGTAATGTAAAATTTTAAGTTATGAAAAAATGGATTTTATTTTCGCTCATTAGTTTAAGTTGTTTACTGTCATGTAAAAAAGGGAATAATGTTGTGCCTCCTGGTTTACCACCGGTAACACCTGAGCCATCATTTTTAAAAACTACAACAATTAGAAATGACGGCACTTTTTTAGTTGATGGCAAACCCTTTTTTCCTTTTGGCGCTTATGGTTTAGGGTGGAGTGCTTCCGAAGATTTGAAAGTACGGGCAT
>JAYTBG010000331.1:0-8087 GCA_043737055.1 Chitinophagaceae bacterium
AGTTTTGGTGCCACCGTTAAAAAAATAATTGAAGCCAATCTCAGGATTATCTGCAGAGATGGTAACACCACATTTATCTGATCCAAACATAGCAACCGAGGAACCCACACTACCGGAAATTTCCAGGCGTGCACGCCCGGCGGCGTTTCTACCAATATTTATATTTCCTCCATACCTGTTTAAATGAAGATTCCTGGAAAGTATTCCCATAAAACTATATCCCCTTGCTTCAATACTTTGTCCATCAAAGGTTAAAAAATCAGACACCCCAAATCCGTTGTCTGTTACAGTCAGTCCTCCGCCCTTCCATCCGGTAGTGGTAAGGGTATGATCTTGCATTGGCGGACTAGCGATATGAACGAGTCTTCTTTCCGGGTTAGTATAAACAGTACCAAACGGAGGGTTGCCGGAAAAATCAGGCACGTCTGCACCAGTTTTCCAACCTGTATTATCAGGCCAGAGCGATCGCCATATTGCACCATCATAATACTGGAACTGCATTGCCGTGCTATCGTATACCAACAGGCCCTTCGCCGGATTATTGATAGCCAATCGGGCAATAGTAGTCATTCGGGGCAGCAAAATCCCTTTATTGGTACTGCTTATATCCAGTTGGGCAGAAGTGGCGGGGGAAGATGTGCCTATTCCAACACTTTGAGATAGGCAGGCAAAGCTTATACAGCCAAGCATTAAAGAGGCCAACAGATGTTTCATACGTGTGTTTTTTATAAATGTATGATTCATTATTGCCACATCTTCTATCAGTGTGTTGCTGGTTAACATGGTTCAACAACTGGTAGTATAAAAAAAACAAGTGGCCGATGATGTAAAGAATTTTTACTTTAAAAAGGCTTGATCCCTCCCCGCATAGCAATAAACAAACAATCCCGTTGCAGATTTTCGTCTCGCTGTCAAATTAAATATAAGGGTAAAGCGGAGCCGCGGAAACTATATGATGCAGCCTGCGGGCAGTTTGCTAATAACGGATATGCCCGCTTAATTAAAATCATAAAAAAAGCGGCATGGTGGCCGCTTTTTTTATAGAAGAATAAGATATTTAGTTTCCGCTGGAATAAAATGCAGCGAAGAGAACAACGGCAAGCACCAGGCCTACTCCAAAACCAATCCATGCCCATTTAACCCTGTTTTTTTTGTAATCATCCTTTATTAAATAGGCAATTAATACACCTGTCAGGCCAACAAAAAAGCCCAATGCGAAACCTCCAAAATGAAAACCGGTTTCGCCGGCATAAAACATTTTTTTCATTTTTTTGCTGGTAACAACCCCTTCGCTGTTAATTCCCCTGTTCATTTTTCTTTGAGCACTTCTAAATGCGAATGCCTCAGCCCCACTCATTTTTTTTTCCGTCATCGTTTCGAGGTCAGCTTTGCTTATGGCAGCCAAGTCGAGCAAAGAAATTTTTTGCCCCGTCTTACCTACCGGAATCAGAATTTGAGAAGCATACAAAGGGGTTGGGTTAGAGGAGGGCTTTGCAGCAAACGATGCGGTTAAGCACAAGAGTGCCGTTAAGGATGTAATTAGTTTTTTCATTTGTTAGTCTTAGTATAATGGTGAATAATAATCGAATATATAGCAAGATCTACAAAGAACTAAGGTTTTTTGGGGCAACAACGAAAAAACACGAAAGGCCTGAACGATGTTATTTTACCCTTTAACATTTCATGTTTTAAACTTAGCACTTCACAGCTCGTCTATTACTGCACAGTTCCCAACACAAACAATTATGAAAAAATATTTCGCATTAACGCTCGCATTTGCAATTGCAGGTTTTACTCTAACTGCACAGCAAAACAGGGAAATTAAATCTCATAAAAAAGAAACCCAAATCCATCATGGCCAAAAGGACGCAGTAAACGAGCTGAACCTTTCCAAAGCTCAACAAGAGCAACTGAAAGCCAACCGTGAGGCCAACAAAGCGAAGATGCAAGACCTGAACAAACAGGACAACCTAACCGTAAAAGAAATGCGGGAACGCAAAGCAGTTTTAATGCAAGAGCAGAAAATCCAAATGCAAAACTTACTCACCGCAGAACAAAAAGCTAGCATTGCTGCAAGACAATCAAGCTTAGGGAACAAGATGAAAAATATGGATAACCAACGTGGGCAGGCAATGAAAGAAGACCTGGGGCTTAGCAACGATCAGGCAGCCCGGTTGAAGGCTCTGAATGAAGCCACCCGTGCCAAAATTGCCAGCATACAAGCAAACGAGTTGCTAAATATGAAGCAAAAGAAATTACAAATTAAGGCGGTAAAAGATGCTGCCAAAGCAGAGCGCCAAAGCATTTTAACGGCAGAGCAAATCAGGAAAATGGACGAAAGGAAAAATGATGGCAAAGGAAAAATGAAAGCAAGAAAAGACAAAAAATAGGAATCCTCGCACAAGAGAAACAAAATCCGTACCCCAGGAAACATTAAACCCTAAACCCTACGAACGCTACCAAATCGGTAGCGTTTCGTCATTTGACTGGGTTAGTCACCCCAGCGGGTGACTAACCTCCGAAATAGCCCTCAACAAAAAAAACTACCTTCGCCAATCACCTACTGTTGGAAAACAGCAAAAACTTCATCTTTATGAGCCAGGCTCCATTTCAAAAATTTACTGCCAAAAAAAAGAATAGCGTTGTTAAGGAAGAATACCGCCAGGAAAAGAAAAAGATAAGGGCAGAAAAAAATGCCTACTTCGACAAACTGAAAGAAGAAAAATACCAGGCAATGCTTGCGAAAAGGGCATCAAAAGCAGGCGGTGCAGCTAAAGTGGTAGCACCAACCGTACCGGATGCAGCACCGGCTAAAGGTGTAGCGGGCGCCAAGCCCCGGAATACAGAGCCCCAGGTGACTACCGACACCGTTATGCCACTCAATAAATTTTTAGCCCACTGTGGTGTTACTTCCCGCCGGGAAGCGGTAGAACTGGTGACCAAGGGATTGGTAAAAGTAAATGGCGTAATAGCCACCGAGCCCGGCTACAAAGTGCAACCCACAGATGAAGTGATTTACAACACGAAAAAATTATTTGTCACCAAGAACCTGGTGTACATCCTCCTCAATAAACCTAAAGATTATATTACAACCACCGATGACCCGCAGGGTAGAAAAACTGTGCTCCAACTCATTCAAAAAGCCACGGACGAAAGGGTTTATCCTATTGGCAGATTAGATAGAAATACTTCTGGTGTATTGTTACTCACCAACGATGGAGACCTTACCCAAAAATTATCGCATCCCAGTTACGAGATAAAAAAGATTTACGAAGTAAAGCTGGATAAGAATCTTACCAAGACTGATTTTGATAAAATTCTTACAGGGCTTACCCTCGAAGACGGACCCATCTTTGTAGACAGCCTGGCTTATGCAGACAGCAAAGACAAATCGGTTATTGGTATAGAAATTCACAGTGGACGTAACAGGATTGTACGCCGCATATTTGAATACCTGGGTTATGATGTAAAGGGACTGGACAGGGTTATGTATGCAGGCCTCACTAAAAAAAATGTAGAGCGCAGCAAGTGGCGATATCTGAGCGATAAAGAGATAAGGGTGCTGAAATATATGAACGAATCGAAGACGAAGAAAACAGTGCGTGCACCTCATCAAAGCATGGCAGAATTAACGCCAGAAAACGAAATTGAAATCACCGCTAAATCCGTAGCGGCTACTACACCCAAACCTGCTGTAAAAAAGACGCCAAAAGTTGCCAAAGAAGAAAAAGTAAAGCAGCCAAGAAAGTTTAAAACGCACAGTGAGAAAAAAGAGTTTCTAAAAAATCAGCCAAAGAAATAAATAAGGACCCCTGCTGAATGAATATAATAAACGAGAATACTAAAAGTGCTAAAGCCCCCTTCAGGGGGTTGGGGGCAATCATTGTTTTTGAGAATGAAGATTTTGTAGCCATCAATAAACCCTCCGGCCTGCTGACGATCCCGGACAGGATGCAAACCGAAAAATCACTGAAGGAATTTTTAAAAGAAAAATACGGAGAGATATTTACGGTGCACCGCCTGGATAAAGATACCAGTGGCATAGTTGTATTCGCCAAAAATGAAGCGACCCACAAGTACCTCTCCATGCTGTTTGAAGATAGAAAGGTAGAAAAATATTATGTAGGCATTGTGAATGGCAGCCCCGCCAACTCAGCAGGCAGTATAGAAGCGCCTATTGGTGAAAACCCCGCCCACAAAGGGCTGATGAATGTTCACCGCAATGGCAAACCCTCTCACACCACGTATGAAGTGATGGAAGCAAACAAGTATTTTTCAATGGTTTCATTTCAGTTGCACACTGGCAGAACTCACCAGATAAGAGTGCACAGTAAAGAGATTGGTCACCCGCTAGCCTGCGATGAATTGTATGGCGATGGTAAACCGGTACTACTGTCGGCCATAAAAAAGAAATTTAAACTGAGCAAGCACGACGAGGAGGAACGGCCCATGATCAGCCGGCTGGCACTGCATTCTTATAAACTCATTTTTGAAACAGCTAACGGAGAAAAGATGGAACTGGTAGCGGATGTCCCTAAAGAGTTTAGGGCTTTGATGACGCAGTTGAAGAAGAGCCCCTGAATCTCCTAAAGGGGACTTTGACCAAAGCGAATTTACACCTCCCCATTATTAATTATTCTATTATTAATTATCCATTGGCTTCGAGGGCCTGCAAAATATCTTCTAAAATATCTTGCTGATTTTCTAAGCCAACAGAAATGCGTATAAGCCCTGGCGTTATGTTCACAGCTTTGCGCTCGTTTTCTGTTAATTTGGCATGGGTGGTACTTGCGGGGTGCGAGGCAATGCTACGGGTATCTCCGAGGTTGGCAGTGAGGCTCAGCATTTTTAAGTTATTTAGAAAAGATCGTCCGGCTTCGAGGCCGCCCTTCAACTCAAAACAAACAATGCCGCCACCAGTTTGCATTTGCTTTATGGCAATGTCATGTTGTGGATGGCTCTTTAAAAAGGGATACCGCAAAGAAGCAATGGCTGGATTATTTTCTAGCTGTGTGGCTATATACAATGCATTCTTTGCATGACGTTCCATTCTTACATCCAGGGTTTCCAGACTCTTGCTCAGTACCCATGCATTAAAGGGAGACAGTGCGGGGCCAGTGCTTCTGCAGAATAAATAGATGTCGTTGATTAATTCTTTTTTACCCACCACTACTCCTCCGAGTACTCTGCCTTGTCCATCAAGCCATTTCGTAGCCGAGTGAACAACGATATCAGCACCCAGTGCAATGGGTTGCTGGCCCATGGGTGTAGCAAAGCAATTATCTACATTCAAAATTATTCCGTGCTTCCTTGCAAGGCGGCTTAGCATCTCAATATCTATAATGTCCAACCCTGGATTGGTGGGCGTTTCTACATAAATCATTTTAGTATTAGGACGAATAGCGGCTTCCCAGTCCTGCGGACGGTCTGCGGCTACGTAGGTATACTCAATGCTAAAATTGGGAAGGTATTTTTTAATGACGGTGTGTGTGCTGCCAAAAACAGCGCTGCAACTTAGTAGGTGATCTCCCTTTTTTAGCAATGCCATAAAAGATCCGAACACAGCGCTCATGCCTGAGGCTGTAGCGTAGCCAGCTTCAGCGCCTTCCAATGCAACCATTTTTGCAGTAAACTCTGTTACGTTTGGATTGGTAAAACGACTGTAAATATTATCATCTGTTTCATCTGCAAAGGCTGCCCTCATTTCCTCTGCATTGTCAAAACAAAAACTGCTTGTTAAAAACAACGGCGTGCTGTGTTCCATTTCATTGGTACGATCGGTTTGTATGCGAATGGCTTTTGTTTCTTTATGTTGAGACATCTTTTTGAGTTAGATATTTAATAAATGGTCGAAGGAATGTCGATGGCCTATAGTTCATAGTTCATGGAACCACCCCATCGACGAAATCAGTTATTGTTTCATTGACCTTGCAGAGACCAACTCACCGAATGAATTCCTATTACCTATTAACCATGATCCATGAACTTCATTACAAATATACCCCACGCATACACTTACTTTGCAATCAGAAAAATCATTTCATGAAGTTGTTCGTTCTCGAAGAACCTTTTTTACTGGAAACTGGCGCCACGCTACCTACCATTGAGATCAGTTATTATACCTACGGTAGATTGAATGCTACTGCCTCCAATGTAATCTGGATTTGCCATGCACTCACAGCCAATGCAGATGTAACCCAGTGGTGGCAAGGCTTTGTAGGAGCTGGCTGTGCTATAGATACCAATAAATATTTTGTGGTGTGTGCCAACATTTTGGGTTCTTGTTATGGCAGCAGCGGACCTTTGAGCATCAATCCGGCCACCTCGGCGCCCTACTACCATTCTTTCCCCAGCATTACTATGAGAGATATGGTGCAGGCTCATATTTTATTGAGAAAGCACCTGAAGATTGAAAAAATTCATTTGCTGGTGGGCGGCAGCATGGGCGGCTACCAGGCTCTTGAGTGGGCAATAATGGAGAGCGACCATATTGAACAGCTTTTTTTATTAGCTACATCAGCTACCGAAAGCGCATGGGGTGTGGCGGTACATGCAGCACAGCGCCTGGCGATTGAAGCAGATCAAACATGGCAATACGACACCGCTACCGCAGGCAACCAGGGACTAAGAGCAGCCCGGGCCATTGGCATGCTCACATACCGCAATTATGGTATCATGGTGCAAACCCAATCTGAAACCAATGCCGAAAAGCTGGATGATTACAAAGCAGCATCTTACATTAATTACCAGGGCAAAAAATTGTCTGACCGGTTTAATGCCTACTGTTATTGGCTTCTCACCAAAGCACTGGATACGCACCATATTGCCCGGGGCCGTGGCGGAAATGTAGACGAGGTTTTAAAAAAGATAACGCAACGCACACTCATCATAGGCATCAGCAGCGATATTCTTTGCCCGCTCATTGAACAGCAACACATGGCAGCGCAAATGCCTAATGCTACGCTGATAGAGATAGATTCTACCTATGGCCATGATGGTTTCCTGGTAGAGATGGAAAAGATTTCTACTGCACTCGCACACTGGCTTGGGTAACGATTAGAATTGCTTTATTAGCAAACCAAATAAGGCAGCTGTAAGTATAAGAGCAGGCTCTTTTATTTTTGGCAAAGCAATAAGGCTTACCACCGTAAATATGGCGATCAGTACGGTTAAAACATCTGTGAGTGTTCTCATGGTAATGATGATAACGGCTCCTGCCAATGCGCCAATAACTGCAGCGGTAATTCCTTCTACAAATGCTTTGACTGATTTATTTCGGGCAATTTTTTTAAAGTATGGGGCAGCAATGATGGTAATGAGATAGCAGGGAAGAAAGGTGGCCATGGCCGCTAGAAAAGCGCCGGGAAAGCCGGCCACCAGGTAACCAATAAAACCCACCGTAATAACGACAGGCCCGGGCGTAATCATTGCTACTGCTATAGCATCTACAAACTGCTGCTCGCTGAGCCAACCGGTTTCTACAACGACCCCGGTGTGCAAGAAGGGTACAATGGCAAGGCCGCTTCCAAATACAAATGCGCCGGCTTTTGTAAAAAATAACGCAATCTTTCC
The DNA here is from genome assembly GCA_043737055.1 of Chitinophagaceae bacterium. Taxonomy (GTDB): domain Bacteria; phylum Bacteroidota; class Bacteroidia; order Chitinophagales; family Chitinophagaceae; genus Ferruginibacter. Next base: position 7,573 of record JAYTBG010000331.1, read on the forward strand.
AAGAGTATTTGGCTCAAACTGCCAGAAGCCCACCCCTAAAAATACCAGCGAAACCTGCCGCTGGGTTGTTCGTTTGGGCGGAGCCTTAATGAACATGTACAAAAATCCTGCTGCAAGAAAAATTAAAAGGTTTTCTGATTTTGTAATAAAGGTTATGGCGGCGGCAATGAAATAAAAGCTCCATAGTAACCAATGCTGTTTGAAATCCGCACCTGTGAACCGACCTATGCACTTGATGGTGAGCTTATATAAACTCATTGCGATAATTCCCACCGCCGCCGCACTTACTCCATAAAAAACAGCCTGCATCCAGGCCAGGCCACCATAGAGTTTGTACGCCATGCCTAGCAATACAACCATTATAAAAGATGGTAAAATAAATGAAAATCCCGCCAGCGTGGCGCCCAGAATACCGTAGTGAACATACCCAAGGTAAATCCCAAGCTGGGCTGCCAATGGGCCCGGTGCTAATTGTGATAGTGCCAACCCTTCTTTAAATTCATCTTCGCTGATCC
>JAYTBG010000332.1:0-3303 GCA_043737055.1 Chitinophagaceae bacterium
AATTACCAGTTTAGTATTTATAACCGGTTTGGTCAGGTTGTTTTTAATACAACTAACGTTAAGCAGGGTTGGGATGGAACGGTAAAAGGGCTTGCTCAAAACTCCGGGGTATTCGTATACACCTGTACTTACAAGTTTGTTGACCAGCCTCTGGTTTTTAAAAAAGGTACTGTTATGCTGATAAGATAATAGTCAGTTGTGTTCCAGCGGGGTTTTCGTCATCTCGAACTTAAGATTTTCCACATCCGCTGCGAAACCCCGATGTGTAGTGAACTACCGCTCAAGAACCTCAATTCGCTCCGATAGAAACTTTCTGGTAGATAAACGGCCTTATTAAGTACCCACGCAATACAGACGAAGCAAGTTCTAACACTGTTTTTCTTTAAAACAAACGGGTAAAATAATTTGATCCATTTCAACAATGTCTTTAACCACTTGCGTGACAAGACCCTTCATTGCTCAGGAATACAGAAGCGAAAAGTAAAAGAGACAAGAGATGGCAGAGACAAAACTTATTTCGCAGCTATCCCGCAAAACTAAAAGTGAAACCCGTTCCAGCTAAACTTCCCCTGGCTATATTCCAATGAGGGCGCAGGGAATTTCAATATGTTTAAGATCTGCAGGGCTACCTTGATGCCTTTTTTATTTGTTTTTATTTTGCTGAGGTCTATGTCTGGAGCCAGGTACCACTGGCGCCGTCGTTGAATGTCTGGCCGGTAAAAAGTAATGTTGCCATCTTCATCCATGTCCTTATTTTCGTAGCCACCGAAGAGTGATCTGTCAGTGAGATTTTTAAGCGAAATTGTCAAACTAGAAAAAAGAAGTAGTTTCAATTTATGCTACGCATCCCAAAAAAACCCCGACAAGTAGAAGGAGGAAGCACTGACAACAATATTAGTCATAGCATTCGTAACTCCATTTTTACCATAACCACACTTCCTGCATAGGATGCTACACCCAACATCCGGGCCTCAAAGAGACTTTATCAAATATAGATGCAGCGATGTCACGACATTTTTTGTTTGTAACATTCTATGGCAATCCTGGCGCTACATTACCATAATGGAAAGAAGATTCTAAAAACTTTAACATTCTCAACCCTAACCTCCTAATAAAGCAAACTATGTTTAACAAAAGTATAATAACCGGAACTTCTTTTTATGCCCCTGAAACTGTCATCTCAAATAATTGGATTGAAGAAAAGGTAAATGCCAGGAACACACTGTTGCCCGAAGGAGCTTTAAAAGAAAAGTTCGGATTGGAACAAAGGCGATTTGCTCTGGATAACGAGCAAGCCTCAGACATTGCTGCAGCAGCGTGTTTTCCCTTATTAGAAAAGCATCACAAAAGCAGTTTTGATTTATTAATCTTTGCTTCCGGTAGCTCTGATATGATTGAACCCGCCACAGCAACTATCCTTCAACACAAACTCCGGCTCAACTGTCCGGCAATGGACGTAAAAAATGCCTGCAGCAGTTTCGTCTGTGGCGTACAGGTGGCCAATGCATTTATTAACAGCGGTGAGTACCAAAAGATTTTGGTTGTATCTGGTGAAAAACTCAGCAGCATTATTAAACTGGATTATGATAGTAAGGAAGAATTAATTAAGAGAATGGCTTGCCTGAGTATGGGTGATGGGGGAGCAGCACTTGTGCTGGAACCCTCGACAACTGAGAGGGGTATTTGCTTTCAAAAATTTTATACAGCAGGGCAACACTGGCAGTTATGCATGGTGCCTGGCGGCGGCTCCATGTTTCCTCATGATGGATCAAAAGTATATTTTGAAGGCCGCACAGCAGAACTGCGAAATGTTTTTCTAAAAGAGAAAGGAACCATTCTGCAGGATGCATTAAAAACGGTAGGATGGGATGCCAGGGACTTGAAATATGTTTTCATGCACCATGTATCAGAAAGATCCTTTGAGTTGGCCGCTGCTGAAATGAACCTGCCGCAGGAAAGGTTTTACAATCAATTCAAATATTTTGGAAACATGGCTGCCAGCTCTATCCCCTTTTCCCTTGCCTGTGCAGATGCAGAAGGACTTCTCCTACCAGGCGATAAAATCATGCTTTTTGGCCTTGCTTCCGGAATTAGCATTTCTGTACAATTGATAATTTGGTAGTATGCTGTACCACAATAAAATTTTAGACGCATTACTAGAGCTCGCGCAAAAACATCCTTCTTTTGTTATTCTGGATGCTGGTAACTCATCTGTTACCGCAAGCGCATTACTTTTTAGAAGCAGAACACTAGCCACGGCTTTGACTCGTAAGAATTTTAAGGAAGGAGATATAGCCCTTCTCGCCATCAGGCCTGGCATCAATTTTCTTGAAGTATTTTATGCCTTGCTTATGCTAAGGGCAAAAATTGCTATCATTGATCCTGAGATGGGAAGGGACAACTATTTTTCCAGGATGCAACAACTTTCTCCTAAATGGTTATTCGCCGAAAGTAAACTCCTTTTAATAAGCAGGAACCGGATCCTGCGGACGATCATCAACCTTTTTACAAACAAAATTCCACGTTTATATTTTGTAAAAGGAATGAATGTGGTGAGTATTGGAGGGAGGTCCTTTTTGTCGGAACAACTTTCTTTGGCTTCACTTACCGCAATTAAAGTGTCGCTCCCAATAATAGAGAATGATGGTAATTATGAATGCCTTGTAGTGTACACGAGTGGTACTTTGGGCACACCTAAGGGAGTGGTGCATTCTGTGAATTCGTTAACAGAGAGCTTGAATAAACTGAAAGAATTATTAAGAATTCAAGATGGTAATATTTTGGGCACACATTTGCCACATTTCATGTTATTGGGCATTGCTTCCGGGTATTCTTTGAAACTTGTAAACCCGCTGGCTTCGCCAAAAAATCGGTTGATCGAATTAGAAGAGAAAAATATCAATGCATACTTTGGAACTCCAACAGAAATACAGGAAATGGTTGTGTATTGCGAAAACTACAAGAAGACCTTCCCTAAAAGTTTACGACAATTATTTATAGGGTCTGCGCCGGTTTATGCCTCCTTTCTCAGCAGGCTTATACCAGTACTACATACGCATACCGAAGTAATTTGTTTTTACGGAATGACGGAGCATCTAATAACGGCGACCATAACGGGCATAGCAAAATTACAGTACCATGGGGAGGGCGATATCGTGGGCAAGATCGTTTCGGGCGTAAGTGTGAGCATTGCACCAGATGATGAGATATTGGTTGGTTCACCGCAACTCTTCTCCCGTTATTTTCATCAGGTTACAGGTAGTAAAATGCATGCTTCCGGCGACCTGGGCACTATCAATCCAA
>JAYTBG010000333.1:0-3303 GCA_043737055.1 Chitinophagaceae bacterium
ACTCCTTTAAAAAAGCACAACAGTACGCTCCTGATTTTGTAGTGTATACCGGTGATTATGTGAGCACTTATAAAGACGAAGTGCTGTATAAAGAGTTGGCGGAAACCTTCACCCACTGCGTAAAAGGAAAGCTGGCAACGGTAGGCATCCTGGGTAACCATGACTATGGCGTAGATTGGGAGCAGGCTGACGTGGCATACAACATTCAGCAACTGCTCCAACAAAAAGCTGTGCATGTGTTGAGAAATGAACAGAAAGAATTTGCAGGCCTAAACATCATTGGCCTCGACGATTACTGGGGCACGAATTTTAATCCTGCGCCTGCGTTTAGCAACTATTCCAACACTACTCCGTCCATTGTGTTGTGTCACAATCCGGATGTGTGTGACGAGGATGTATGGAATGGATATGAAGGTTGGATCCTGGCGGGGCATACCCACGGCGGGCAATGCAGGCCACCTTTTTTACCAGCACCCATTCTGCCTGTAAAAAACCGGAGATACAGCGCTGGCAAAATTGATTTGGAAAACAACAGAACGCTCTACATCAACAGGGCCCTTGGTCATATGTGGCAGGTGAGGTTTAATGTGCGGCCAGAGATTACGGTGTTTAGGTTGTTGGCGGTGTAGGTAAACAGCTAACATTTAGGGTGGCCGAAACTTATACCCAGGAGCGCTTTTAATATTATTGCAAACACTAGCAAAGTTTGCCCGAATGTCAACCTTCAAAAATGAAAAAGCTTCACTGTTCGTAAGTGTCTATTCTTTCTATTAATTGTTTTTCAAAAAGGTGAACGAAAAGGGTTATTGCGCTGAAAAAAAAGGGAGTATTTGGCAAGAAAAAAATTAAAAATTAAAGCGTCTTATCTGATTTCAAGAGCGCAGGGTATCCAATAAGAAGTTCCGGGTATGAGGTAAGGGACACTAGAAAAGTTGAAAAGTAAACAGGTTCATTTTTAGCTAACAAAAGAGATTCACAAAAGCCATAAAAAAATCCTGGTGTGGCGACACCAGGATTTTAATACGAAACAGAAGTTTAAGAAGGCATAATCACTTTGTTGATAGCGTGAATAACGCCATTGTCTGTTTCCACATCTGCAATTACAACCTCTGCGCCATTTACCAAAACTTTGCCGTCGGTAAGGCGAATAGTAATTTTCTGGCCATTTACGGTAGCAGCTGTCATCCCATCTGTCAAATCTGTTGACAAAACTTTTCCTGCCACTACATGGTAGGTAAGAATTCCGGTAAGCTTCTCTTTGTTTTCTGGTTCTACAAGGCTTTCTACAGTCCCGGCTGGCAATGCAGCAAAGGCATCATCTACGGGTGCAAATACTGTGAAAGGGCCAGGTCCACTCAAAGTTTCGGCCAGTCCTGCTGCGGTAACAGCAGCTACCAATGTTTTAAAAGAGCCGTTTGCTACGGCGGTTTCTACAATGTTCATAATATATATTTAGGTGTAGTTAGATAACCACGCAAGTTTCAAAATGTTCATTTTTTTTGGGAGATAATGTTTTGTTTACATTGTATATATCTAAAGTCTGCAATCTTTCTGATTTGTATGTTGTGCAGCTACCATAGTCGTTCCGCCTTTGAGGAGCACGGCTCGGCGATAACTGCAACCGGGCGGTAGAACTGATATAGCGCAAAGAAAACATACCAGTTAAAGGAAGATCAAAAGTAAAGCAGCTCCTGCTGCTGTTCATTTCGCCGCCGGCTGAAAGCATTTTGCTATGGTTACCGCAAGGCGGGCAAAGCATCCATGCATATCTTTTTCTACAACACAAATCGTATCCTTATCCAACTATAAAACAGCTCACTTTATTTAAAAATTTACCCTCATTTGCTGGAAAGATTTTTTCCACATTTCGCAAGCGGGTCACATTGCTGAAAAGGTTTATGTATATTTAAAAGGCAAACCTGCTTACATGAAACTTTGTTTTTTATTTACCGTTCAATTCTTCATTTGCATCGCATTTGCCCAACCTCCCCGCATAGACAGCCTGTTGCAGGTAGTGGCCCAGAGAAATAATGATATAGAAGAGTTGAAGGCACTTAATTCACTCTCTACAGAGTATGTGCGAACCGATGTGCCCCGGGGGAAAACTTACATGTTTCGACTGATGGACCTGAGTAGAAAACTGGGCAACGACCGATACCTGAGTGCTGGCTACTCCCAGTTGGTTAACGTGTATCATAATGCTGGTAATAAGGATAGCGCATTGCAAATGCTGGGCCTGCTTAGAAACCTTTCCAATTATGCAACGGGCAACGATAAAAAAGTTATAGAGGCAAACTACTATGCCACAGCAGGTCTGTATTACAAGAGAACAGGCAATCAAAAGGAAGCCATCAAATTTTTAAAGCGCTCCCTGGCACTTATGGAGGCGGATGGAGTTAAACAAAATATCGCCGGCCAGCAGCTAAATCTGGGCAATGCGTATCACCTCACTGGTGATTATAAAAATGCGCTTCTTCACCACTTAAAAGCATTGAGCCTTTTTGAAGAAGAGCAGAACCTGAAGGGCCAATCTTTTTGCTACCAAAGCATCAGCAGTTCATTTACGGAGATGAGGCAGTTTAAAAATGCGCTACGCTATGCACAGAAATCTCTTGATATGAAAACTTCCTTAAAAGATAATCGGGGAGTGGGCTCTGCAGAAATGGGTCTCGGCCAGATATATCATGGCATGGGCCGGTTTGAACTGGCCATGAACCATTACCAGAATGCTGCCACTGTTGCTAGTAATTTGAAGCTTGTTCCGGAGCAGCTCAAGATCAATTTTTACATGGCTAAAACTTTGCTCGAAAAAAAGGACACGGTTAAGGCTACCCGTTTTTTTAATGCCAGCCAGTTGATGGCCCTGCAAATTGGAGACAGTTCCATGGTTTCGTCTATACAACTTGAATTGGCAGCACTGCAAACTAAAAAACAACCGACACCTCTTTCTGAGCAAGCCCTTTTAAAAAGCATGGCACAGGTTCAGCAGTCTGGCCAGGTACCAAGGGAGGCTTCAGGGTATTTGCGGTTAGCCGAAATGTTTGCAGCCAACCAGCAGTATGATAAGGCGTTGGAATACACTAAAAAATCTTACGAATACAGGGATAGTATAAACAATACGGAACTGCAGGCACAGATAAAAAGAATTGAAGAGCAGTACAAGGTGGGGCAGAAGGAAAAAGAGATTACCCTATTAAAAAAGGATCAACTATTAAACCAGGCAGTCATAGAAAAGCAAAAGGTTTTTCAGGCTGCGGGAGTTGTTTTGCTCGTACTGCTGGTTTGTATTGCTTTGCTTGCAAT
>JAYTBG010000334.1:0-18058 GCA_043737055.1 Chitinophagaceae bacterium
TAGGACATTTCTTTAACCTTGCCCATACCTGGGGCCCGAACAATAACAGTAACCCAGACTGTACGCTGTCTGATGGTTGTGCTGATACGCCGCCTACTGCGGGTCCTTTTTTTGGTTGTCCTTCTGTGGCGCCGGTTTTAAATGCCTGTTCACCATCAGACCCGGGAGTAATGTGGCAGAATCATATGGATTATGCAGATGACAGGTGTATGGTATTATTTACCAATGATCAGGCTAATAGGGTAAATGCATCACTCGCTTCACCAGACAGGATAGGCTTAACTACGTCGGATGCCTGCCAGCCACCCGTGCCCAACTTGGGTTTCACCTTTAATTCTACGGCTGCGACTACAGTTGCCTGTCCGGCCCCGGCTGGTACAAGTGTCACGCTGGGAACTACCGTAGTAGGAACGTTTACTACACCTATAACGCTCACTCAAACCGGTATTGTTGCTGGTGGCCCGGTTGTAAGTTTCACACCTGCGGTAATCAATCCGGGAAGCGCAACGGTAGTAACGCTTACCAATGCCGGGACTCTGCCCAATGGTACTTATGTAGTTAATGTGCAGGGGGTTGCAGGTACCGTTACACAAACAACAACCGTAACCTTCGTTATTTCTGCAGGCATAACGCCCACCTTAAACATTGTACCCAATTCAACAGTTTGCGCAGGAAGCACTGCTTCATTTAGCGTCACAGCATCAGGGGCAGCGGTTACCGCTTACCAATGGCAGGTTAGTGTAAATAGCGGTGCAAGCTGGACCAATGTGAGCACGGGAACAGGCGGTACCACATCTACCTATACAACGCAAGTAGCAACCGCCGCTTTAAACGGCTATCAATACAGGGTTTTGGCAACAGGCCAATGTGGTGTAACTACTTCTAACGCTGCAATACTTACTCTGCAAACAGCACCTGCCATTACTACTCAACCACAAAACGCCGTGGAGTGTGCAGGAAATAATGCTGTTTTTACCGTAGCCGCCACCGGTACCAATCTTACGTATCAATGGGAGTTTAGTACAGATGGAGTTGCACCTTACACAACAATTGCAGGTGCCACTGGCAGCAGTTACACCCTAGCGGCTGTTACCCTGGCTCAAAATAATTATCGTTACCGTGTCAATATTAGTGGCACCTGCCCGGCTGCAATTACTTCGGCCCCGGCAAACTTAAACGTGGGGAATGCGGCTGCAATAACAACACAACCTGCGGCCACTACGGTTTGCGTTGGGCAGACTGCTACATTCACCGTAGCTGCAACAGGCTCATCCCTAACCTACCAGTGGCAACAAAGTACAGATGGCGGTGTAACTTTTACAAACGTGCCAGGCGCCGCTACATCAACGTTGAGTTTGCCCGCAACAGTTGCAACGCAAAATGGTTACCGGTTCCGGGTAAATGTACTTAGTTGTACACCTACACCTATAACTTCTAATGCGGCTACACTTACGGTAAATACGCTTGCCGCAATTAGCACCCAGCCTATGGCAGTGGTACTTTGCGAAGGTAGCAATGCAACATTTACAGTGGGTGCCGTTGGTACCGGGTTGAGTTATCAGTGGCAGGTTGCTACTACCGGTTGTGCCGGTTCATTTACAAACATCACTGGAGCGACTACCAACACACTCACCCTTAGCAACACGCAGGCATCTCAAAGTGGCAATGCTTACCGGGTAATCGTAACGGGGACTTGTAACACCGTGACATCAGCTTGTCTTACCATTACAGTTAACACAGCCATTGTGGTAACCACCCAACCTACAAGTACTTCGGCATGCTTACCTGACCAAACATCTGCATCATTTTCAGTTGCAGTTACCGGTACTGCGCCCACGTATCAGTGGCAGGTGAGTACTAACGGAGGCACGAGTTGGAGCAACATCACTGGTGCAACAAATACCAGCCTAACACTTAATGGGCTTACAGCTTCCATGACAGCTAACCAATATCGTGTTGTTTTGAATGGCACTTGTACATCTGGATTAAATTCCAATGCAGCAACGCTCACTGTAAACACAAAGGTTGCCATCACTACCCAGCCCGCTGACCGCTCTATCTGCGCCGGCGCTTCTACCTCGTTCAACGTTGTGGCAACAGGAAGCACCATCACCTACCAGTGGGAAGTGAGTGTGAATAATGGTCCATTCGTACCAGTTAGCAATGCCGTTCCGTTTACGGGCTACACTGGTGCAACAACCGCCACACTGGGTATTTCGAATGCAACTACTACATTAAACGGGTACAGGTATAGGGTTATCGTTTCTGGTATACCATGTGGATCAGTAACCTCTTCAATTGCTACGCTTACTGTGAATCCTTTACCTAGTGTAGTATTGGTAGCGGCGGAGTACAACAGGCTTACACCTTATGTCAACACTACCTTGTTTACCACCGTTAGCCCAGCAGGATTCTATTTTTACCAATTTAAAAAAGATGGAGTTGTGCTTAATACTTCGACATCCTCTTCTTTACCAGTGAACATTGATGGATTTGGGGAGTACGAAGTAACTGTTACCGACATAAACAGTTGCAGCAGCACCAGCAACAAGGTTCGGATATCTGACTCCGCCAGCAACATGCTGTTTGTTTATCCTAATCCGACTACTGGACAGTTCCAGGTAAGGTATTATCGTGCTAACACATCAGACAATGCGTATTCTGTAATTGTTTATGATGGAAGAGGCTCCAGAGTGTCTAGTAAGCAATTTCCTATTGCAGCTCCTTACAGCCGCATGGATGTGAACCTGAACAACGCTTCCGCAGGTATTTACATGCTTGAAGTAAGGGATGCACAGGGCAAACGTTTGGCAAGCTCCAGTGTTATCGTTACGAGGTAAATCATAAAGCAATGAAATCGAAAGCCGCTCTGTAACAGGGCGGCTTTTTTTAATGGGCAAGAATTAGCATTGGTGCGTTTAGTTATCGGTATATGGAGGTAAAAATCCTGGTGCCAACCATGATCGAACAAATCGCATCAAACTTCTACCAACCGTCCCCTGATATTTCAGGGCTGTCATCTGTCAACTAAAACCTGCCAACTTTTGTCTACTGAATCTCAGCAAACTGTTTCAACCGTCAGTTATATATGGACTGTCTTCTGCCAACTGCTATCTGTCATCTACCAACTGTAATCAGCCCGTTTACCACACTTTGCTGTAGTTCCCGTTGAGGATTCTTACAAAATACAGGTTTTTATTTTCGAAGTAATCGGGAACCGTCGTATCCTTTGAAACAAATACCGGTTTAAAATTGTAGTCGCTGAATATCCTGGACGGGTAATCGTTGAGATGGCTAATGACGTCCGTTGGATATTTGCTGAGGAGTAAGGCAAACTGCTGTGTAATTTCAAAACCCTTGTAGGTAAGGTCAGAAGGAATACCCTTATATTTCCTGAGATAAGTATTTTTAATACGTTTGCTGTAGTTATCCCACTTGTTGTTATAGAAAGGGGAGGTGTAGTAGATGGGGAAGTCTTTCAGCTTTTTATTTTTCACAAGAGATGAAAATCCATCCCAATTTGGCATTCCAATTAATTTTGTGCGGTAAGTCTTGCCAATCGATTGAAGATAAGTAGCCAACTCGTTTGCAAATTCTTCATTGAGGCTTCCTCCAATAATCACAGAATTCTGATTACTATCCAACTTCGCTTTTATTACGGAAAAATCGCCCTGCACGTTAATGACTTCCATTTTTAGTAGTGGCTTTCCGTCTGGGGTGTTGATCTTCTTAAACTGATCTTCCACCGAATTTTCCTGTGCACCAGGTCGTCTAACGAGGTAGATCTTTTCCGGGGCTTTGCTTTGTAATACGTGGGCATAAATGGCTTCGCAGTGCGCTTTTAGTGTCGGGTTTACAATCACCACAAAAGGGTTACCAGTAACGCCGCCATCATTGGGATGCGTAGCAGAAATGAAGGGTATATTTCGTTGTTTGGCAAAGCCCGCCAACTGAATGTATTCCTGGTCTTTTACAGAACCAATGATTATATCTACACTGTCTAGTTCCTTGTTATTTATCAGGGTGGCTACATCTTGAAAATATGCTTTGGAATCATAAATCCGGGTGTCGAAGACTGCATTAGGAACAGGCAAACTGTCAAGAGCAATTTGTGCCCCCTGAATAAAATCCAGGCCCTGCAATGCAAATTTCGGAAACGCCTTTCCGTATCTATAACTGCCACTATTGAAAACTGAATCCAGGTAAAGTGGCGCAAATATGGCCACCTTAAATGTGCGAATACCTTTTGAAAGGTCTGCTTGCGCCATGGACGTTTTGCCGGCAGCAAGGCTAAAGAAGATGAATAAAAGAAATTTCAAATTGTGTCGCATGTTTAGGGTTTCATAAAGTAAGTTATTCCCATTCTATAGTAGCGGGTGGCTTGCTGCTTATGTCATAAACTACCCGGTTAATTCCTTTCACATTGTTTATTATTTCGTTGCTTACCTCAGCCAAAAAATCATATGGCAGGTGTGCCCAGTCTGCCGTCATTCCATCTACAGAAGTAACCGCCCGAAGTGCAACGGTAAATTCGTAGGTCCGTTCATCACCCATTACACCCACACTTTTTACTGGCAATAGTATAGTGCCTGCCTGCCACACTTCATTGTATAAACCAGTTTTCTTCAAAAGGTCTGTGTAAATTTTGTCTGCATCTTGCAATAACCGTACCTTATCCTCCGTCACTTCCCCCAGGATCCTTATGGCTAAACCCGGCCCCGGGAAAGGGTGGCGGTTAAGCATCTCAGCCGGTATGCCAAGCTCGGCCCCAATTTTTCTCACTTCATCTTTAAACAAAAACCTGAGGGGCTCCACTAACTTAAGTTTCATTGTGTCTGGCAGGCCTCCTACGTTATGATGGCTTTTGATGGTGGCGGATGGGCCATGCACAGAGGCAGATTCAATTACGTCGGGATAAATGGTGCCCTGTCCCAAAAACTCTATTCCTGTTAGTTTTCGGGCCTCTTCATCAAATACATCAATAAAAGATCCCCCAATGGCTTTACGCTTTTCCTCAGGCAATATTTTGCCGGCCAACCTGGTATAGAAATGTTCCCTTGCGTTCACACCGGTAACATTCAAGCCAAGCTGCCTGTAAATTTCCAGCACTTCTTCAAATTCATTTTTCCGCAAAACACCATTATCTACGAAAATTCCATACAGGTTTGCACCGATTGCTCTATGTATGAGAGTAGCAGCAACCGTACTATCCACACCACCACTTAATCCCATTACCACTTTGCTATCGCCAAGCTGTTGTTTAAGAGCGGCTATGGTATCGGTAATATAATGTGCCGGAGTCCAGTCCTGGGTGCATCCACAAATGTTTACCAAAAAGTTTTTCAAAATGTTTTTTCCGTTGGTAGAATGGTATACTTCCGGATGAAACTGGAGCCCATAAATGGGATGGTTAGCACTTTCGGCCGATTTGAAGGCAGCTACCGGAATACTCTCCGTGGTGCCCAGCAATTCAAAACCCTCAGGCAGTTGTTTGATGGTATCACTATGGCTCATCCATACCTGGGAAGCAGCCGGAAGACCCTGTAAGAGGGCTTCATTTTTCAATATGTTAAAGCTGGCACGGCCATATTCTCTTTTATCACTTTTGGCCACGGTGCCCCCCATATTTTTGGCTAAAAGCTGTGCGCCATAACAGATTCCCAACACAGGCACCTGCGCTGCCATTGTTTGCACCTCTGCCTGGGGAGCGTCTATTTCGTTAACCGAAAATGGCGAGCCTGAAAGGATGATCCCTTTTAAAGATGGTTCATAGGATATCGTCTTATTAAAGGGAATGATTTCGCAGAATACGTTGGCTTCCCGCACTACACGGGCAATAAGTTGGGTATATTGAGAGCCAAAATCAAGAATAAGAATCTTTTCTTTCATAAGGCTGCGAAGTTAAATCAATACATTTTAAAATATTGTTGGGAATAAAAGCTGAACGGTAAATTTCGAAAATAAAAGGTTTGTTTTTGTCGTTTTAAAAAGTAAATATTTGCTTCACAAAATTATACGCTCATGAAAAAGTTGTTATTGATAGTAGTTGTCCTGGGATTATTAGGAAGCTGTGAATATAAAGCGGGCAGTGGCAAACTCGTTACTCAAACAAGAAGTGTAGAGGCTTTTAAGTCAGTGAGTGTAGGAGGAGGTTTTGAAGTGGAGATCCAAATTGGCTCGCCAGCTAAGGTCGTTATTGAAGCGGACGATAATTTGATTGAGGACATCGACGCTAAGGTGTCTAACGGACAGCTCAAAATTTCGTTGGCCGACGGGCTATCCTTTAATGAGGCTCATATGAAAGTTTACATCACTAACCCGGAGATCAATGGAATTAGTAGTTCTGCATCAGCGAAAGTAATAGTATTGAATGAGCTAAAATCTGTTGAAAAAATAGTACTCAAGGCTTCCAGCGGCAGCAGTATCAAGGCGACTTTAGATGCACCAACGGCAGAAGCGGATGCCAGTAGTGGTGCCGAGATTTTACTTAAAGGCAGAACCAAAAGTTTTGACGCCGAATCCAGTAGCGGCGCCGCGGTGAAAGCTTCTGACCTCTTGAGTGAAAATACAAGTGTGCAGGCAAGCAGCGGTGCTTCAACCATGGTGCACGCCAGCGTGCAATTAAATGCAAACGCAAGCAGCGGTGGAAGTGTTTCTTACCGAGGGGCGGCTGCAGCCGTTATTAAGGAAAGCAGCGGAGGCTCTATTATTAAGGAAAATTAAAGGAAGTTTTTGGTAAGCTATCCCATACCATCTACACACACAGGTTCTAAACTCACTTCATTTTCGATGAAGTACATCTCTACTTCGCCCACATTTTTAGCGAGTATTCGTCCCCGGTACGTGCAGGCATATTTGTGTTTTACGAGTTCATAGGTTGCCGCCGAAATATTTATTCTGCCTGGTTCTCCATTACTTTCCAGCCTGCTGGCAACATTCACAGTTGCACCCCATATGTCATACGCATATTTCTTTTTACCCACCACCCCGGCCACCAGGGGCCCGGTATTAATTCCGATGCGCACATCCCACGGGGGCAGAGAGAGGAGCCGTCTTTTCTCATTTCTTTCCTTTATAAATTCCTGTATCTCAAGGCCGGCCTTTACAATAGCAATAGGGTGGCCATCGTCTGGTATGGGAATGCCGCCCGCACACATATAAGAATCGCCAATTGTTTTAATTTTTTCTAGTTTGTTCCTTTCAATAATCTCGTCAAACCCCACGAAACATTCACTAAGTTCTGTAACTACTTCCTGCGGTGAGAGTTCGTCTGCAAATTTTGAAAAGTTTTTAAAGTCTGTAAATAATACAGACGCCCTCTCATAAAACCTTGGTGTGGCGTTACCCGTTTTTTGCAATTCTTTCGCAACAGGCCCTGGTAAAATATTAAGAATGAGACTTTCTATTTCTGCGTTTTGCCTATCAAGAATCTTGTTCACTTTTATTTTATTACGGTAGTTTCTGTACAAAATTAGGGTGATGATAAAAACCAGTAGCAAACCTCCTAACAACGCATTTTTCGCCATACGCTGCCTTTTTAAATCTAGTTGCTGGAGTGCTTTGTCTTTCGTAAGCAGGTCTACCTGCGCTTGCTTTTTTTGAATATCAAATACAAATTGCAAGCCGGTGAGTTTTTTGTCTGTATCTATATTGTACAGTGAATCTTTTATACCTGAATAAAGAGTTTGGTATTTGTATGCATTGCTAAAATCTTCCTGTTTGTTATAGGCCAGCGCAAGCCCTGCGTAGGCAATTTTTAGCTCCGTATTGGCAGGGCTAATCTTTAATGCAATAGGCTCGGCCTCTTTGTAGTAGCGGATGGCCTGTGCAGCATTTCCTTGTAACATGTAAGTGTCGCCCTGGCCGAGTAATGACTGTGCCACGTCAAGGGGTGCATCTAATTTTAAAGAAAAATCATAGGCCTGTTGATGATATTTTAATGCAGTAGCGTAGTCGCCTTTTTGTTGATATGCTTTCCCAAGATTGTTGAGAGCGTAGGGTGTGTTTTCAGATCCACCATAGTCTTTTAAGGATGTTTTAAAATATTCAACGGCCGGCTCTACATTGCCACGCAGTAAGTATAGTTCTCCAATGTTTGAGTTGACGGTACCGATGATATTTTTGTCGTCCAGTGACTGACTGATAGGGAGAGCTTTAAAGTAATATTCCAGGGCCTTATCGTAGGTAGCAGTCTTATGAGCGTATACAGCCCCAATGTTCACGAGTATCGTGGCCAGGCGTGCAGAGTCTGTTGTTTGTTCTGCAACACGCAGCGCTTTTAAATAAAATTCAAGGGCTTTTGCGTCGTCAGCCTGGTTAAAATAAACAGTGCCAACGTTGCTCAAGATATTAGCCTGACCCCGCCTATCATCCAATGAATCAAAAACGGCCAGCGCTTTTTCGTAGTTTTCTATCGTTTCAATGTACTTACCCTGCATCACGTACACCAGCCCTAGTCCTTTGTAACTGTATGCAAGGCCAGGCAGGTAATTGATTTTTTCGGAAAGATTTTTTGCTTCCATTGCATATTGAACTGCACGGGTAGGATTGCTTGACCTGTGTTCATTACTGAGGGCCAATAGCGCATTTACCTTGTTCGAATCCTCTTTAGATTCAATTAACACTTTCTTGTGTGCCTCAATGCTGGCTGATTGACTGAGGCAAGGGAGGGCAATTAATAGCAAAAAAGTTACTTCAAAAATTTTTCTCATGAGCATGCGTTCAGTTTTTTCCCCGGGTAATCAATCTATCAAGGGGAACCAATACGGTTCCCCTTGAATCTGGTTTTTTTTCAAAGCAGTCTAATCTATTGTTTTATAAATTTTACCTGTTTGTATCCGCTTTCCGTTTTTACTTTAAGGATATACACACCAGCCTTAAGTAATGAGATATTTATTTCCATACTGTTGAGTCCGGATTTCTTAGCTGTTACAACCGGATGTATTTTTCCCAGTACATCCAGGATCACCAGGTTGTTCTCCATCGTTAACCTTTCCTTAGTTTTAATGGTTAGTATAGATGTTGCCGGGTTTGGATATGCAATAATCTCAGACGACATTTCATTTCCTGTTGTCATTTCGTCTGCAATCTTAACTACATCCAAGACTGATTCTCTAAGGCTGAAGGAATTGCCGCTGATACATTTATTAGATGTGGAGCTTGCACTACTACTCGTAGAAGTTTTTTGATTTCCATTGTAAGTAATTAACGTCCATTTCAGGGAGCGCCCATCAAAGTAAATATTAAACATGCCAATGCCCGGTAAAAAGACCTGGGGTTGCACGCCGCTAAAACCTCCAAGAGCACTAAGGTTGTTGTTGTTCCCAATAGGAACATAAATGGTTGTGACGTTCGGATTGTCATAGGACATTCTTGCAATGTATTTATACCCCGAGGGATGATTTGAGATAGTATCAACACATTCCAGTTTTGGTTTCACGTTTTTGGCTCCATTTCCTTTGGGATTTACATAAAATGTTCCGTTCACATAACTCACCAGGTAATTGTTCCCATTAGATAAAACCAGGCCGGAAGGAATGATGGCATATGTGCCTGCCTGGCCAGTATACACAGGGCTCAGGATGTACCCCGGCCCTCCGGTGATATTGTTACGGTCGTTATTTACAAAGCCTGCATAAGTTGATGTGAACGTTGGGAGTTGATCACCTTGAAAGATAAATTTATCTTCGGCAGTTACCGTCAGTGGCCGTTTGGTAACGGCCAGGTTGCCGGCTAAATATAGGAATGAATAGTTGGCGGCAAATCCTCCGGAAAGAGTGATTGGATAGGTGCCGACCGTTGATGTATTTGTAGCAGAAGTAACGGCGGTTGGCGGAGTTTGCACAGCGGATGGTCCATCCTGCAACTGAAACCCGGTATATCCAATTGTAAATATTGGGTTTGCATCTCCATAAAACCGGGAGCTGTTTTGAGGAGTAGTGGTAAGAACGGCTCTGCTCACCGAAAGTGTTCCTGTTCTATATTGAATGGTATAATTAGATGGTGAAATCACCGAGCCGGCAGGTTGAATCTGATAGCTGCCAGCGGCGGGGCTTGGACCGTTGCTGTTTGCCACACTATAGGTGAACTGAGTAGAAAATACCGAGTCTATATTATCAGCATATTGATAACCGGCAATCGTAGAGGTGAAAGTAGGTACTGCTGCTCCGTATATCATCGTTTTATTGACAGCGGTAACCGTTAACGGAACCGGCAAAATTTGCAGGGTTCCTAAAGCGTACCTGATATCAAAGTTTGATGAAAGGAAAGCCCCAGGCACGATATTGTGCGTGCCCACAGTAGTGCCTGTAATCATGTTGATAGATTTGAACTCAAACAAGACATCTCCCGCAGGGGCGAAAACATCCGTAGAATCAATAATCACAACTTCGATAGATCCATTCACCCCAACAGTACTGCTGTTGATCAAAGGAAAACCATTAGAAAGTGCTCTGGAGTTGACGGTAGCTGTTCCATTTGAAAGTGCCCGGCTGTTAGACAATGCCCTGCTGTTAGACAAGGCACGGGAATTAACAAGGGTAGTTGCAAGGGAGTCTTGCTGGTAGTCAAATATGGCCTTTACACTCAGGTCTACTATGTTGGTTGTCTCAATTACCGTTGTTCCATTGGAGAGTGCCCTTGAATTAGACAAGGCTCTTGAATTGGACAGCGCCCTTGAGCTCACAAGAAAGGTAAGATCTTCCAGATCAGCAGAAGTTAGGACCCGCCCGTTGGAAAGTGCTCTCGAATCCACCAGTGCGGTGGCATTAACTGCCATATTCGAGGCGTAACCAGAAACAAGGCTGTTCAGGAACATAGAACGTTCAGATAGTGCAATCCCTGTATCCATAAATTGGTAGATGTATCCAAAATCTCCAATTTTTTCACCGTAGACCAAGGTGGTGTCTTGCGGCTTTATCACCAATGGCATTTTGTTGATTGTGAGAAGACCGTTTGAAAAAGTATAGTTGTATTTTTCCTGCAATCCTATGTAAACAGGGTCATTTTGCGGAAAGGGTTTCGGCCCGGGTATGATGTTGTAAATTCCCACATTGCTCATACTCGTGGCAGGAGTAGTATATTTTATGGTGTCCAAGCCCAGTTCGGATAAACTGTAGGCTGTGCTGTCAAGCTCAATACCATCTACCTTGATAGACGAGCTGAGTACCGGCATTTTTTCTCCAAATTTCTTAGTGAAACTATTTGCAGTTACGGTTACGTTTTTCTTTATTGGTGAAAAGAAATAAAGAGAGTTAGAGAGGCCGCCATCTAAACCACTACTTGAAACCGGTGCTGTGTAAACCTGAATTGCAGGGTTGCCGGTAAATGTGGGTATTGTGGCAGAGAGCTGGTTGCCACTAATGATGGTAGTTGGAACCGCCACTCCTCTAAATGTAACAATCGAAGACTGATCCAGGTAATTGCCTTCTACAGTCACAAGGATCTGCTGCGTTCCGGGAACAATGGAAGAATCCGCCAATGCCAGGGATGTAATTTTTGGAGTAGGTGTAGCAAACGTACGCATAGCCGAGTTTGCCCGTATAAATCCTGCGCCCGACGCAAAATCATATCCCGGGGCGGTGCTCATGCGGATGGCAGTATTTTGTAAAACGAGTCGGACACTATCGGGTGTAAGCCTGGTATTGCTAAACTTTCTTTTTCCCTCCAACAAAAGAGCAGCTACTGCAGCCGCATGTGGGGCAGCCGCGGAAGTTCCAAAGAAATTTGGGAAAATATCTCCGTCAATGTTTGGACCACTAAGTTGCACGGTTGTGTTGCCGCCGTTGGGGGCAGAAAAATCAGGCTTGTTTCTTACCACGCCATTAACTGCAGCACCACCCCGGGAGGAGAAAGAAGCTACAGTTGGAGGATTTACGCCGTAAGCGGGCGTGTTCGTATAAAGTACTGCTCCTACAGCCATTGCTCCTGCAGCGTTGGCCTGGCCAACAAGCGTTGATGTGTTTGAATTATATTCGCTCACCACGCCATTTCCACGGAAAAATATGTATTTAAACTTCAGGTTCGAACTGCCTGTTTCCCTCACCACCAGTATGTTGGTTTCTGTATTTTGAGTTACAGTAAACGGAAGTATTTCCAGCGGATCTCCGTTGATGTTATTCCTATTAAAACCAAACAGTGTGTTACCCGTATTGTCGGTTAGGTAAATGTCCAGGTCGTTCCTTGTTCCCAACGATTCTCTTAGAGAATAAAAATTATCCTCCCATTGTAAAACCAAAGTATAAACACCGGGAGTGAGCGTTATCTTCTGGTAGATATCTCCATTGCCAAAATTGTGGGCAGTACCTATGATGCCCGGTGGTGCTGGTACGGGGTTAAAAGTGTTTTGATACGATTGCACACCGAAGTTGCCGGCCGCAGAAAAATAGGAAACACCTTTTGCTTTCACCGTATCCACCGCACGAGACACAATTCCTTCTTTAAAAAACGGCTCTGTTATGTATGTTACGTCATCTACGATAATGTCGCATGTATCTTTTTGCAGGGCCAGAATAGCCTGTGCGAAATCCCCTGAACTTATAAAGCCTGTTCTAAATGAAAGTCTGGCTTTGGGTGCTACATCATGAATAATCTGGAGCATTGCCCTGCCCTCATCTAACCGTTGTCCAAAAGGGAATTCCTTTAAAACATTTACCGGATGTGGATTATCCATATTCCCAATGCCGGGGAGATCTCCGTTTGCCACATCCGTGAGCGCATTGTTTCCTGAAATTGTATTGTAGCTGTCGGATATTACACCCACACGTACGCTATCGCCTGATAGGCTATAACCGTTTCTTGCAAAATTTGATTGCATGGCCGTATCGCCGGACGTCTGCAACACCCCACTGTTGCTAATAGCGGGGAAGAGGGGCCGGCAGTAATCTATCAATGTTGTAAGAGAGTCCAGCTTTCGCAAGTTGGCAATGGGGTATTTGCCCGTAAGGATTAAGGAATTAGGCCCGTTAAAAATTGTATCCGTTAAGCCGTAAGGCGCTGTTTTAAGCAGTGCAGACAAGTTATTATACTGCCCAGCCAATGCAATTACTTCAATCCACACACTATCCTTTTGAATAATAAAAATGTTTTTTGCTAAGTCCCTTACGTTACCAAAGTTGAGATAAAGGGAATTTAACTCTGATCCTATGGGGTTATTAACCTTTCCTGCATTGGGCGGGGGATAGTAAGGTAAAATGCAACGGATATAATTCACAAACACGGTGTCTGTTGCGACACAAACCCCACCACCTGCAATTACCGATAACACGTAGAAGCCCTGCGCATTTACCGTAGGGGTTAGGGTAGAGGCACCAGTTACAATGTTGCCGCTGCCCAATGCCCGCCAGCTATAATTTACGTTTTGGCTTGTAGACGAGCCCGCAAGCTGAACAGAAGTTATAGAACAGGTTAAATCTTTATCTGGGCCTGCACTGGCATTCGGTGTTACGCAATCAATAAAGGCCTCGTAGATAATGTTCACGCCAGATCCTACGTCTACCTGTGTACCAGATAGCAAAGCTCCTGTGATGTTTGTATTACCTGTTCCTGAACCTACCATAATCGCTGCGTTGGGAACCCAAACTGTGCCCAACCATCGTGAAATGCTGGAACTGCTAGATCCGTTTGCAATTACAAAGCCATACTTGCCACCTGAGAAAGTGGAGCCGCTGCCGTGAACCTCCGTGTAGACCCTTGATGGGGAACCCCCGTTGGTAATTTCTGCGCTTACTTTATTTAGATCTGCGTCTTCATGTATATAAACCTTTATGGTGCCGGGTTGGTTATCAAAGTCAAAAACGAAGCGATTGGCATTTCCACTATTTTTTATTGATTTGAAAACATACACTCCAGTGCCTTTCAGTTTTAAAATGCGATTGCCGCCAAGCATCACCGTGCCATAGCTACCAGGAAGGATTGTGCGGCTTCCACTAATATTGTCTGTATTGAAAGCAGGAAAAAGAGCCTTAGGGCGCATGGCAGGGAGGATGGGTAAAGATGGTTGAGCGATGTTGCTGCCACCAGCAGGGGTGGGACCGTTATAAACTGTGCCAACGGTGTGAGTTACTTTTCCTGAAACCGTTCCACCCTCAATCATAATTGACCCATTGACATCTATGTTTCCCTGGAGTAATGCTCCGGACCCAATGGAAAGAATATTGCCGACGGCATTGTTGGCATTTGCAGCGGTAATACGGCCGCTCACGGTATTACTATTTGCGAGTGTAATGGTACCTCCACTATAGAGATTGGCACTAATGCTTGAACTTCCTGTGGTTTTTATAAGATGATCACTTCCAATAGAGCCGCCGCTAATGGTTGTTGAGGAGCTTAAAATTACTCCGCATCCTGGTGAGGGCACTCCAGAGGGACAATTGCCGCTTCCACCATAAATTACAAATTGCGAAATGTTGAGCTGTTGTGCTTTTACAGTGGTAGCGAATAGTGCGAGAGCGCAGGCTAAAAAACAAGTAGTGATATTGCTGGCCCCTACGGTGAGCTTGTTGTAATTCATGATTGTTTAATTGTAGGTTAAAAAAGTGTATTACTTGCCGGCATGTTCCCCTACAGCTTTTTCAGGTAGGTAACGAGCTGACCCAGACAGGCACCATTTTGAAAATTGTAAAATAGAGATAGTAAGATTTGACAAGCTTAATGTAGGAGATTGATAGTACAAATGAGATTTTAAAGGAGGTGGGATTTCAGAGGCTGAATTTAGGATATGAAAATAACCTTATTTGACTTAAATTTCAGACTTATTTTATCCGGCTAACTATTAGGGCCTTTTTAAGACATTAGGTGCCGGTAACAAAGTAGCAGGCGCTGCTAAGGTTCAAGGATGATGCAATGGATATAATTATAGATTTTTATTCAATATTTTATTAATAGGTCTTTTGTATATTTAGCATCATGAAAGAGCGGCTATACAGAGTGTTGAATATCAAACCTTCGGAGTCCACCCAGGTTTTCGATCTTCTGACAGTTCAATTTTTTATCGGTCTTGCAAATGCGCTTGTTAATATTATTGCTTTTACGCTGTTTGTATACAACTTTCCTATCGATAGCTTGCCCTTAGTATACCTTGTGATGGCAGGCTGCCTTATCGTAACCAATATCACCTATGAAAAACTGGAGCACAAATTTCCCCCAATTACTTTATTAAAATATATTATAGCTTTTTCTGCAACCTTATTGCTTGTCCTATGGCTGGGACTTTCTTTTGCAAACAAGAACGATTTTATTTTTGCCTTAATCGTTGCAAGCGTTCTTTTATATATGTTGACCAGCTATGCCTTTTGGGGCTTAGTATCCTTATTGTACAATGTTCGGGAAAGTCGTAGGGTTTTTTCCATTGTTGGTTCAGGAGATATTCCTGCGAAATTATTCGGCTATATAGCAGCACCACTTTTTATTCCGTTAGTAGGCCTCAACAACGTCCTATGGCTGGCTGTAGCGTCTCTTACTTTTAGCTTGTACCTTTTTAACCGCTATACCAAAAAAAAAAGCTGGGATGTCGGGAAATCAAGATCCTCCGGAAGCAAAGAGCAGCACCGCCTTATTTCCCTTGAACTAAAAAAAAAAGGCTTTATTAGTTTTGTCTTTAAGGAGAAGTTAATTTTTTCTATATCTCTTTTATCCATCCTAAGTTATAATGTTTTCGTCCTGGTAGATTTTACGTTTATCTCCCAGGTAAAATTGCGTTTTGAGAGCATAACTGACCTTACTGCATATGTTGCAGTGTTTTTTGCATTTGGAAGGGTGATAGCCCTTGTTTTCAAATTGATTTTTACCAGCCGCGTTATTGAAAGACTGGGAGTGGTTTATTGCCTCTTTGTAACTCCAGTAGCATTGTTTCTATTTTGCATCGTATTCATCGTCTATCAGGGACATCCTAATTACAACCTTTTTATTTTTGGGTTAATGGCTATGTTCACAGAGGTCCTGAGGTCTACAATGCAAGAGCCTGTTTTTTTTATTCTTTTTCAACCATTAAAGGAAAATTTAAGGCTGAAAGGGCACATGATTTCCAAGGGATACATGTATCCTCCATCGCTCCTTATAGTAGGGCTTTCGTTATTATTTCTTTACAAATCCGGCAATGAAATAACGATTTTGCTGGTTGTCAAAATTTTGTTGTTAAACCTGTGCCTTTGGGTAGCCATCATATTTTTTATTAAAAGTGCCTATTTTCAAACTATTCATGCCACTGTAAGGAAAGGTATTTTCAGTAGTGATGATATTTACTTAACTGATGAAGAAACCATTAATATCCTGCGCCAAAAAATAAAGACAGGCAAAAAATCAGAAGTCATTTATGCACTCAATTTATTGGAGAAAAGTGGTTACCCGGGTTTTAATGAGTTGCTTCAGCAGCAACTTAATGAAGAGCAACAAACAGATGTTAAAAAATATGTTTTAGACCGTATTGAAGTGTTAGATAAAATTAGCCCCAACACACTTCACAAACTTTTAGCCAAGGAAGAAGATTTAGAATTAAGACAAAAAATTGTTTCGCTGCTTTGCAAACACGACATAACATATTTAAATAAAGCTTCCCGTAATCTGAAAATTTATGATGCCGGGCTTCGAAAAACGGTTATTATCCATCTACTCAATCAACGGGAGTTCGGTTTTCTATACCAGGCGGGCAAGGAGATCAACCAAATGCTTAATTCCCATGACCCAGCGGAGAGAGAATTAGCCCTTGATGTGATCAGTGAACTCAAGAGTATTAAATTTTCCGAAGCTATATCTCAATTAATGGATGATTCTGAAACAAGTGTAAAAAGAGCAGCGATTACAACAGCATGCAAGCTTAAAATGAAGTTATTGTTGCCGACCATCCTGGAGCGCCTTGAGCATGCTACAGACCGGAACATTGTATTAAAAGGGTTACAATTGTACGGCGATTCACTTTTTGAAAACTATGACAGTTTTCCTGCACGACACCATGCCGATTTAATTAAAATTGCTGCAAGGGTGAAGGGACAATCTTCTACAGGATTTTTACTGGCTATGTTAACCGAACGAGGTAGCCTATACAAAGATAAAATTGTACATGCACTCTGGGTAAAGGAGTATCTGCCCGGTACTACTGAGGAGAAAATATTTTTGAGCCATTTACTTGCATCGTATTTAAAAACAGGGAGCGAAAAGGCAATCGATTATCAAACCATATCCGATTTTAAAGAACGAAACTTGCTTCAGAATGCGGTGTTTAGTGAAGTTAAAAACGACCTTACGCTTGCCTTGAAAAGTTGTGTAATGCTTTTTAATAAGAAAGAATTGAACAGAGTTGTAGAGATACTGGAAACGGGTAATCAAGACAAGCTTTACAACGCAATGGAAATGCTGGAGTTGATCTTAAGAAAAAAGACTTCAAAAAATCTAAATCTATTATTCGACTTTATCCTGGACCCTTCTCAGGGCAATTCTATTGTTTTCTCAAATGCTAATAGGAATTTTTTTTACAAAGTTATTTTCGAGGTGCCAAACCAGTTTAACTCATGGACAAAAGCATTGTGTATCTACAGTGCATGGCAAAATAACGAGAGCGATTTTATCAATAAACTTAGCATGAGTGTATCGCCGGAAGATGATTTTCTCGTAAGCCAAACACGTGAGTTCGTTAATTCAAAAATTCAACCTATCGCTTTATGATCATCATTGAAAAAATTTTGCTTTTAAAGAACTCAGACATTTTCCGCAACTGCAGCGAGGTAGACCTTATTGAGGTGGCATCTATTTGCAGCGAGATGCAAGTAGATAAAGAGATAACCTTGTTTAAAAAAGGTGAGCCCGGAAATTGTATGTATTTCATTTATTCCGGGGAAGTATCCATCCATGATGAGGAGCACCAATTAGCCACCTTGTCTGATAATGAGATATTTGGGGAGCTGTCGTTGCTGGATTCTGAAACCCGATCAGCCAGCGTAACAACGCTTACGGATTGCATTTTTCTAAAGATAGAGCAGGAGGCTTTTTATGATGTGTTGGCCATTAACACAGATATATTGAAGGGTATTATGCGCACGCTTTGCAGGAGGCTAAGAGAGCAGGACAG
>JAYTBG010000335.1:0-3292 GCA_043737055.1 Chitinophagaceae bacterium
GCCCTTGGCACCGGGCAACTAAGCCTGGCCAAATTTTTATTCATCACCGCCGATGATACCAATCAACTGAGCACCCACCATGTAAGCGAATACCTTCAATATATTTTGCAGAGAATAGATTTAACAAGAGACGTGCATTTTTACACCAACACGACCATAGATACCCTGGATTACTCTGGCACTGGTCTGAACTCTGGAAGCAAGGTAGTGTTTGCTGCATACGGCGATGTGATCAGGGAACTGGGTACTGAAGTGCCCGCAGCGTTACACGAGTTATCCTATTTTACTAATGCCCGGCTGGCATTGCCGGGGGTGTTGGTATTGCAGGCACCTGCCTTTAAAAATTACGATGCTGCGCAGGAAGAAATGGACAGGCTAGATGAACAGCTCAGAGATAAACTTGACTTATTAAACCAATTTCCTTTTATCATAGTTGCAGATGATTCTGCGATGCTGGCTGAAACCTTAAACAATTTTATATGGGTTACTTTCACCCGCTGCAATCCTTCGCATGATATTTACGGCATTGACGCTTTTACACAACACAAGCACTGGGGTTGCAGAGGTTCGTTAATTATTGATAGCAGGATAAAGCCTCATCATGCACCGCCATTGGAGAGAGATGCAGCCGTGGAAAAAACCGTAGACAAACTTTTTGAAAAGGGCGGAAGCCTGCATGCTGTGATGAAGTAAGCGCCGGAAATTATCGAAAGCTTAGCAACTTGTTTTGTCCTTTTCTGGATTAAAAAACATTATTTTGATTCCTCAAACGACCTTAATGAAAGCAACAATATTTTTACCCTTTCTTTTAATTTTTCAGTGCTGCCGCTCACAACCCATCGTGAGCCTTCCTACACAATCCGGCAGTAATACCTTGTTGTGGGAAATTACCGGAAAGGGCCTCAAACAACCCAGCTACCTCTTTGGCACTTTTCACATGATGTGCAAAGACGATATTAAGTTTAGCGACAATTTATTGACAGCATTAAAAAATTCTGAAGAAGTATATTTTGAAATGGATCTTGATGATGTAGCCAATACGCTTGGAGCCATGATGTTTATGAATATGAAGGATGGCAAAACATTGAAAGGTCTTTATACCGAAGCGGAGTACAAGAAGCTAGAGGTATTTTTTAAAGATTCGCTGAGAACCAACCTGTCCATGTTTCAGAAAATGAAACCATCTTTTTTAGAGGCATTTATTTATCCCAAGATGCTAAGCTGCAAAAATATGAGTGGTGTAGAACAGGAACTGCTCAAGGAAGCCGGCAAAACGAAGAAAGAAATTCGGGGTTTTGAAACCATTGCGTTCCAGGCGTCGGTGTTCGACAGTATTCCTTATCCGTCGCAGGCAAAAAGCCTTTTAAACAGCATAGACAGCATCAGCAATTACAAGGTATTTTTCGAGAAAATGGTGAAGGTTTATCTTTCACAGGAAACGAGTAAGCTTGAAGCGATGTTGAGTGACAAGGCCTTTGGCATGCAGGATGGACTTGAGATGTTGCTTGACAAAAGAAATATAAATTGGGTGGCTCAGCTCAAAACCATCTTGCCCAAAACCAATATTTTTATGGCCGTTGGAGCAGGACACCTGGTAGGTGAAAAGGGCGTAATCGAATTGCTGAGAAAAGAAGGTTATAAATTACGACCGATAGCAAACAAATGATGTTTCCGGCCTGGAGTTGATAGTATCTTGTTCTCTGGCCTCGCCATTATGGCCATCTACAGCATTAGCCATTAGCATTCACGGCTATTATTTAATTACAACATCCTTGATGGTTTTTTCACCGAGTGCTTCATTTACTCTCTGTAAAATTGTGTCCTTTTGGTAGAGCAGTTCATTTCTCAAAGGGGCAACAGCAGTGGTTATGAAAAGGGTAGTGCCAATGATCTGAATTTTATCGGTGTACTTGGCTACCGTTTTTCCCATCATCGATTCCCATACTTCCTCTATCTGAATAGCTTGTATATAGGTTTTAAATTTGCTGTTTTTCAGAAACTGCTGCATGGCATCCTGTAAAGAAATTTCTCCCATCGGGTAAAGGTAGAAATTTAAAGATGGTTGAATTTGGAAAATTACGAGTGAAATTATAGCTCGATAATTTGAGCATCTACCTGTATGGCTGTTAACGCAAGTTGCAATCTTTCCTTATGGGTATCTGTAATAAACACCTGGCCGTTATTTTGTACACAAACCCAATTCAGCAAATTTTGCATACGGCTTTCGTCTAGTTTCTCAAACACATCATCTAAAAGTAATAGGGGTGCAAATCCTTTACTAGATTTAATAATTTCAAACTCTGCCAGCTTTACTGCAAATAGAAGGCTCTTACGCTGTCCTTGCGAGGCAATCGTCTTAAAGGGTTGACCGTTTAATTCAAATGAAAGATCGTCTTTGTGCGGTCCGGCATTCGTTCGCTGCAAGTAGCCATCCCTCTCCCTGTTTTTAATCAGCAGGTCCTCCAAACTATTTTGTAAAAGTTTGCTCTCGTAACCAATGCGAACCACCTCGTCGTTCTCAGCAATCTGCTTATAAAAATTCTGAACAAGAGGAACCAACTGGGATGTAAACTCCTTTCTCTTTTCAAAAACATAGTTGCCAGGTGTGGTCAATTGCTGGTCTAGAATCTGCAGCAGTGGCTCATCTGTAGCTCCCTTTTCTGAAAAGTGTTTCAACAAACTGTTGCGCTGCAGCAGCACTTTATTGTAGATCATCAGTTGCTGCAGGTAGTTGGCATCCAACT
This sequence comes from Chitinophagaceae bacterium, assembly GCA_043737055.1. Classification (GTDB taxonomy): domain Bacteria; phylum Bacteroidota; class Bacteroidia; order Chitinophagales; family Chitinophagaceae; genus Ferruginibacter. Next base: position 2,745 of record JAYTBG010000335.1, read on the forward strand.
GGCAGAGAATGGTATCTATCAGTTTTCTCCTGCCTTCGCTACCTCCGGTAATGATCTCGATATCGTCTGGTGCAATCATTACTGTTGGCAACAAGCCAATATGTTGCGACAGTTTTTCGTAAAGAACATCATTGAGGTAAAACTCTTTTTTAATGGCCAGCCTGTTTATACAAACCACCTTCAGTGGCTTGGCACTGTGCTCAAACCGGGCTTCAAGTCTGAACCCTTCCTGGTTGAACTTAATGTTTAGTTGATCGGAACCCGTAAAATAACTTTTGGTAAAGCAACTGTAGTAAATAGCATCCAGCAGGTTAGTCTTGCCTTTTCCATTAAGCCCACATATACCAATAACCCTCGAGGTAAAATCAAATGAAGTAAATTCGTAATTCTTAAATAGTGTAAGAGATATTTGAGACAACTTCAACATAAAGACGCAAGTTAAAACCTTTACCAATGTTTAAGGTTTCAATCGGTCAAAAGGTTTAAATAAGAACTGAGGATGGGCACGAATGATCACCTATATTCAAAGTGGGGACTAACTAATCTAC
>JAYTBG010000336.1:0-3287 GCA_043737055.1 Chitinophagaceae bacterium
ATATGCCCTCTTGATATAGCATAATTCCCCACCTTATTTCCTGTGATAAGACCCACTTCACAATCACTTCTAAAATGGATAGCCCCATACAACCGGGAATCAGAAGCTTCTTTTGCCATACTGGCAAATTGTTGCGATTTAGCGGGGATGATATAACTTAATACCGTGCTGGCTGCACCACTAAAAGTACTATGGCCACTGATATATGCCGGAAAGTTAGGCAGGCCGATATCAGTTTTTATACGGGTATCTACCTGCATTGGCCTGGGATTAAAATAAAAATATTTTGCGTCCCAGCATGCAATACCTGCATCCATTAAACTCATATTAAGCAAGGCCATATTTCTTGCCCATCTTGCCTCGCTAAAACCAAGTGCTACAAATTCGTTGGCGGCTATATAATTCCAATGACCTGGTGGGGTGTAACTTCCAATACCATCAGACCAAAAAGCAGCAATTCTTTTTTGCTCCCGGGTAAGATTTTTTTGCATTTGGTAGATCTCTTCTGTTTCTTGTTTAAACTTGTCTGAGCCGGTGCTTGGGGGCGCCGGCGGACGTACGATTGTAACCAATGTCAACGAATCGAACAACCAGCTTTTTACATTCCCGAATAAAGGGAGCATGCATGGACGTGAGGGAGTCTCCAGGCTTTTCCATGGAATTTCGCCACGGGCCATGCAGTCAGTCTCTAGTTTTGCCCAAATGAGCGGAGTGCCCACTGCCACGCCAGCTCTATCTCCCCTTGCCCGGGCAATAAATTTTGAGGCCACTAACTTGCCAAGGGCTTCGCCGGCATCCAGATCGCTGCGCACATTTGCACCTGCTATTAATCTTGCCCGCCTGTGTTCATCTGCTTTTTGATTAATAAAATCCTGATCGCCGGGGAACAGCAATTTTAGTAACGCTACAGATGCTCCCATTACCACGGCATCTTCGCTAGGGTAAGATGGCAATGTAGACTTAGGCAACAACGTTTGTATTTTGCTGTCTACAATAAAAGGAGCTGAGCGATTAAATTGAGCTTTGTAAAAATAACCAGCCACGCAGGCATCGTATTGGGCCGCACTCAAATAAGCATAGGCCCTTGAAGCATAAGGCGGATTTGAGAACGGAAACGTTGGGTATGCCAGCGGGTTGCCTGCACTGGGTATCGGGTAAGTTCCATCTGCGTTTTGATAAGGCGGTATATTGTGCTTGGCCACCAACTCCCGCATTATTTCATTCCAACGCAAAATAGCACCAGCGCCCCAATAATTCACCAGTTCTCTTTCCTGAGGGGTAATATCATTTTGAAAACTTTTAATTTCATTAAGTTGAATCACATAATCCGGAGTGTTAGTAGCAATAGGAGTTGTGCAGGTAAACTCGCCGGCAGTGGTTAATAAAATTGGTTTCCATGTGCCGGCATTCGCATCGGGCTTTATCGGACTAAGAGCAGGATACAATAAGTTGGTTTCCTCGATATCTTTTGAACAGGAATTTAATAGTGCAAAACCTGCAAGGATGATGACGTTGTATAAAAATATTTTTTTCATTGTTTAAATTTTTACATGCCTGAGGCTAATGTCGCAGACATTAATGAAATTTTATTATTTAGTTTCTTCCTTCTGCTTTTTGCTAAAATCCAGGATATAGAAAATGCCGCCGCTATAACTTGTGGTTTGTCCCACATTTCTGCCCGCCACCGTAGTATTTCCATCAGCAACAAAAGAAAGCCCATCTACAAAGTCAGAATCATATTTGATGTGGATGCCTACTTTGGTTGCATTCATTCTGTTACTTACAAATGGCATGTTGTTTTTTGTGATGTCAAATCCACCTAAGGTTGTCCATTTATCTGCAATAGCTTCTATTATCCAGGTACTGCTTCTATAACCTGCCCTTAGGTTGAAGTAGGTTGCATCAGGCATTTTTACCTCGTGGGTATAATGCATCTCAGTTGTGTAGTAAGTGCTTTTATCCAGGGTTGTGTTGCTCCTAAAATTGTAAGTACCGGAGGCTGTCGCAAACCAGTTATCCACTTCATAGTCAGCCATCAATCTCAGCATGGCAGTTTTACTTTGCATGCCAATAGAAAGCGGCAACAAGTCTGCGCTGTAATTAGAAACCGGCGTAGCATATCCTCCAATTATAACGCCTTTTAAACTTCCCTTGCCAATCGACTTTTCTTTAGCCACCCACTTTACGAACAAAGACAAATCCTGCCATCCTTGCTGGCCTTGTAAAGTGCCTGCGCTGGCGTTGGTTTTTATGTAGGGCAAACCAAAGAGCAGGTTTAATTTATCAGTCACGCCAAAGTTTCCCATGATCATGGCAGTTTTTGTACTTACCGTACCGAGGTTGGCATTGTTTCTTTTGTTGGTTCCTTCCCAATAATTTTTCCAACTACTGTAACCAACTGTGGGCCCGATACAGAAAAAATTGTTCTGCATCATGATGCCATCAATGTCTGTTTGTGCTGTTGCTCCCTGCATCAGCAGGAAGGAGCAAATGATGAGTTTAAATATTTTTGACATAAAATTTTAGTTTTGGTAAAAGTGCTTTGAGATGAAGAATTTATTTTTCCAACTTTAATTTATTGATGACGTACGAGCTCACTTTATTTCCATACTCCTTACTTACTACACAGGTTGGGTGAAAATGAATACCGCCATAAAACCTCGCCCAGTTATTTTCTTCGGCCGCATGACGAAAGGAAGTGAAAGACCGGTTGGCAATTCCAAATTCCAGCTCGCTTGTATCCGTGTAAGCAAAATTATCTCCGTACATAGCGGTGAGTGCTTCTGCGGCGGCGGTAGACACGGTGCTGTGGCCACAAGTATATTCAGGAAAGGGTGGCGTTTGCAAATACGGCTGCCAGTCTGGGTCTATGTATTTGTTGATGGCTGTCTCAGGCCGCACCATATTGCTTCTGAATTTTTCATCCCAACATTGAATAAAGGCGTCGAACATACAGATGGAAGTAAGCGTGTATGCAGCAACCGTTTTTCTAAAATTTGCTTTGGACTTTTGTGAAGCAATGCCTACAATATTCATCCAGTGACCGGGGGGAGAAAACTTTTTTGTAACGAAGGATACATGCCCTGACACATTCAGTTTGCCGCCGAGATCATCCCAGAATTCTGCGATGTGCTTTTGCTCCGGTGTTAAACTGTCAATAGTATTTTTCACTTCCATCACCTGCTTGTAATACGCACCGTTCGTGTCTTTCATGTTAAACGGAATCGGCGGCGGGGGCACAAATTGGTCAGCACTGTCAATAGCAATGGTGCGAATCTCCATCCAGT
>JAYTBG010000337.1:0-8027 GCA_043737055.1 Chitinophagaceae bacterium
TGAGTGGCAAATTTAAGCATTTAGACATGAGTTTTTGTAGCGCTTGGAGCTGCAGTTGGTTTTTATGAAAAAAATTAAATACTACTATAACACGCATTCTCTGCGCTATGAAAAGCTGGTTACACCATTACGTGTAAAGCTGCTGCGGTTTTTCGGAATGTTGTCTGGCCTTATAGTAAGCTCCGCCATCGTCATTTATTTATACATCAAATTTTTCCCCCGCCCTACCGATCTGGAGGCAAACCGCAAGTACGAGCTTATAAAAGACAACTACAATACCATCAACAGCAAAGTAAAAACGCTTGAGCAACAATTGGCTACTCTCGAGAAAAGAGATAATGAAGTGTATCGCTCTATTTTTGAAGCCAACCCCTTGCCAGACAGCGCCCGGGCAAAAGCCATCGAACAAAAAAAGGAACTGGCCAAGATTAGTATTATGGGGGATGATATTTTAGGAAAAGACATTGCCCAGCAATTGAACAACCTTGGTGCCCGCATCGCCTTTCAGTTAGAAAGTTATACCAGTATTGAAAAACTAATTAACAACCAGGAGGCAAAATTGGCAAGTATCCCCGCCATTCAACCTGTAAGCAATAAAGAACTAAACAGGATAGCAAGTGGTTATGGAATGAGGATAGATCCTGTATATGGCACACCTAAAATGCACAGAGGCCTGGATTTTACTGCACCGCAGGGTACACCCATTTATGCTACCGGCGACGGCGTGGTAAGAGTTGCAGGCAACTCGGGTGATGGTTATGGCAACCATGTAGAGATAAACCATGGCTATGGTTACCAAACATTGTATGGCCATATGGTGAGGGTAAAAGTAAGGGCCGGGCAAAAAGTGGTGCGGGGTGAAATTATTGGCTGGGTGGGCAGTACCGGAAAAAGTACAGGGCCGCATTGCCACTACGAAGTATCTATTAACAATGCAAATGTGAACCCGGTATACTTTTTTAGCAATGATCTGAATGCAGAGCAATATGACCAGCTTTTAAAACTGGCCGCTACCGGAAGCGCACGAAGTTTAGATTAATTTTGTTTCATTATGGCTGTACAGCAAGCGAGTTTATTTTTTGATAATCCGCCCGAAGAAATCCGGGAGCAAACACCGCTGCCGGCATTAGAAAAAATACCTACAGCTACGGTAAATCAGGAAGAGACCAGCAAAGAATTAGTTATTCAAATAGAGCCTCCTTTAACCCCAGCGATTGAACCGGAGCGGATAATAGTAGATGACGTAGTAAGGGAAATAGATTTGGAGCCTGTAACATTTAAAGGCACAACGGAGAGACCGGCAAAAAAATCGGGCCGTGGTAGAATGAGGCTGAGTGATATGGACCTGATGGCAGACCTCGTAGAAGTGCCTGAAGATGATGTGCTGTTTCAGAAAAGCTATTATGGTATTAGCGACGTTTCTAAAATGTTTAAGGTGAACATTTCATTAATTCGTTTTTGGGAAAATGCATTTGATATCTTGAAGCCAAAAAAGAATGGTAAAGGAGATCGCCTGTTTAGACCAGAAGACATTAAGAACCTTCAACTGATCTATCATCTTTTGAGAGAAAAAAAATATACCATTGATGGGGCCAAAGACTTCTTGAAGAAGAATAAAAAAGTGGATGAAACTTTTGAACTCATCGAGTCTTTGAAAAAAACCAAAGCCTTTTTATTAGATTTAAAAGCAAACTTATAACAACTATGAAAATTTTATTATCTGCTTTGTGCCTGGTTGCAAGTACAATCTCGTTTGCTCAAAGTCCCTATGTTTCTGCTGCAGACCCTAGCCACCCCGAGCAGCATATTCTCAACGGTATCATCACAAAATATGCCTTAGAAAATGACCCTGGATACAAATGGTATGCGAGCAGCCAAAGCAACTATACTCCTACGCCAGAATTACTAACAGCCCTGCAGGCTGCAAACGGAAAAGTGCAGTTGGTTGTGTTTGGTGGCACCTGGTGCGGCGACACGCAGTTTATTTTACCCAAATTTTTTAAAGCCCAGGCACAAGCCAACTACCCGGATAATGCCATTAGCTTTTTTGCAGTGGATAGAAATAAAAAAACCATCGGTGGTGTTACGGATGCGTTTAAGATTACAAACGTACCAACCATTATCGTGATGAAAGATGGCAAAGAAATGGGGCGTGTAGTAGAGTATGGCAAAACGGGACAGTGGGATAAAGAATTGGCGGCAATATTGCAACAATAGGATTGCCGGAGATTAAAAAATGGTTTGCCGCAGATTCGCAGATAGAGTCAAATAAGCTTGTAGAAAAAAGGACATAGCCGCAGATTCGCAGATTAGAGTTAAATAGGAAAAAGACCCAGCCGCCGATTCGTCGATTGAAGTGATACAATTTGCTGGAAAAAGAGATTACCAAAAATCCAAAAAATAAATCTGCGAATCTGCGGCCCACAGAAAATCTTAGAGTATAGGTCGGCTTTTAGTCGCCTCCGTATCAGTAGGGTTGATGATATTTATATTATTCCCTGCAGTAGCCAGTTCCATCTTTTGCTCTTCTATCAACTGCATCAATCCCATATTTATTTCTTCCTTAGTAGCGTTAAATTCCGCCATGCCATAAGCAGGTGTAAAATATTCAACCGTAATGGTGATGCCGGCTTTGCTGTAGTCTGTTAAATAAACGGAGAAACTTTCTACGCCGGGCTGCTTTCCCTGCACAAGTGTTTTTACTTTTTCCAGGAAATTTTGCGCATCAGTAGCTTTCGTTTTATCAGAGAATTCAAGTTTTATTTCGGCCCGCCTTTCTGTACGCATGCTCCAGTTGTCAACCACACTGTCTACCATTTGTTTGTTGGGCACGGTAACTAAGGTTTTATCGCCTGTGCGAATACGTGTGCTTCGCAAACCAATACGTTCTACGGTGCCAGTTACTGCATTTACTTTTAAAGTATCTCCTACGTAAAATGGTTTGTCAAAAAAGATGATGAAAGAGGCGATCAGGTTTTCCAGACTTTCCCTTGCAGAAAGAGCGAGGGCAGCGCCCACTATACTAAGACCGGTAAGCAGGTTGCCAATATCTTGATTAAAGGTAGCTTTTAGAATGAGTAAAACAGCGACGATGCCAAGAATCACTTTTATGAAATCTCTAAAGAATACCACCAGTTGATCATCCGATTTGTCTTGCGTTAGTTTGGCTCTTTGCCCCAGGATGAGTGAAACAAAATCTATCACGCTGAAGAGGAGCCTGAAAAAACTAAAGATGAAAATGGCAATGGCAACTTTCTCGATGACAGTATCGAAGGGTATCTTGTAAATCTTAAATTGCCAGGCCGTAGGGTAGGTTAATTTACTAAGGGTAATAAAGCCGAGGGTGATTACAATAAACGAGCTAAGTGGCTTTAGGAACAGCACAGAAAACTGCTTTTTATCCAGCGTTTTCCAGGTTCGGTTAATGAACATGTACGAAAGGGAAGCGGCATAGTGCGACAGCAGCTTTTTAAATAAGATTACTGCAATGATGACTGCTGATGCGAGCAATAGATTTTGAAGTGTATTATCTAAAATTTCATAGTCGAAAAAATCCATTTGCGGGTAGTTGTTTATTGAACTGCATAAATCTCTATTCCGTCTTTCTTCAACAAATAGATTTTACCATTCATGGCTTTTATCCCCGTATAATCTTTAAATGTTGAAGGCAGATTGTAGGTCTTTAAATTTAAGGTTTGCAACTCGTAAGTAAGATATTGGTTGCCTTTAAAACCCGAGAGCCGACTGGCCTGTATGCTTACATTTCCCCATTGTAAAAAAGGGAGGTTATTTTTAAAAGTGCCATAATAGTCGAAAATGTAGAAACCTTTTTGTGGGTCGTACAGGTAAACAAATCGGTTGTGATCTATAATGATCTCCGGTGAGGGAACCTCATTCATGATTTGCCGCCAGTCAGTCGATTCCTGCAGCATCACTCCTTCCTCATCTATTTTTTTAAGATTCATTCCCTGCTCATCAAATAGCCAGATATTGTTGTCGTAAGATGTTGCAATTGCCTTTACACTAAATATATTTTGCTGCCTGAAGTTGATGCTATTGCGCTGGCTCAAAAACCTGTCGAGTATAACAACCGTTGAGTAATTTTTGTAGTACAGCAATACTTTCAAGGGATTGGTAACATCTATCAGTGTGGGGTTACCATATTTTTTTACGTCGTTGAAAACGGCTACGGAGTCACCATTGGCTTTTATTTTTTTAAGTTGATTGCCGGCTGTAACCAGGTAAACATTGTTCAGCACATCTACATCCATAAAATTAAATATGCCGGGTATTATGCGCTCCAGGCGAAAGCTGTCGCTGCTGCCTGTAGCTGTTAAAGTCTTTGCTGGTTCTACCACGGGCTTAGCTTGTCCACAACTGCTTAACCCGGCAAGGCAGGCCAAAACAACTAGATATGTGCGATATATTTTCAAGAGGTTTATTCTTTATAGTATTGTAAAGTTACCACTGGGCCATCCATCACCGCATAACTAAAATTTTTGATCCATTCTCCCAGGTTGATGTACCTGCTTCCCCTGCCCAGCGTAATATCCAGCGGCAGATGGCGGTGACCGAAGATGAAATAGTCGTAGTGTTTTTGTTTTAATATTTCTTTAGCGTAAATAACAAGCCATTCATTTTCTTCACCTAAGAAAATTTCGTCGATGGTCCCCGTCTGGGCTCTGCTCTTCCTGCTAAAGTAGTTTGCAATTGATAAACCGAAGTAGGGGGGCAATATCCCAAACAGCCATTGGCACACTGGGGCCCTAAAAATCTTTTTCATCATTTTGTATCCCTTATCGCCGGGACCTAGGCCATCTCCATGCCCTATCAAAAACTTTTTACCGTTCAAATCAAAAGTCTGTGGTTCAAAATAAACAGGAATATTTAATTCTTTTTGAAAATAGCTTTTCATCCACATGTCGTGGTTACCTACAAAAAAGTGAACTGCAATTCCTGCATCAGTAATTTCAGCCAGTTTACCCAGTATGCGCACATAACCTTTAGGAACCACGGTAGAGTACTCAAACCAAAAATCAAAAAGATCACCCAGGATGAAAATTACAGAAGCATCCTTGCGGGCAATATCTAAAAATCTGCAAATTTTTTTTTCACGTTCCAGGCTAACTGCAGCATTGGGTGCGCCAAGGTGAAAGTCTGATAGAAAGTATATTTTTTTTGGTATAGAATCCATTGAGAATTCAGGGTTTGTTTTTTTCTTGCAAGTATCTAAGAGCGTCCCCGGTTTCAATTGGCAACATGCCCTCTACACTTTGATTGTACCAATATATCCATGCTTGTAAGTGAGAACCACTCTGGTAAACATCTACCAGTGCCCGCCTATATAAGGGCTCTTCACCAGCTTCTACCTTCAAGCCTTCATAGTCGTCTAGTTGCCCTATTACCCAGGAGAATTCTGCCGGGTTATTTATCTCATATAACTCACCAAGTATAAAGAGTTCGTCAGTGGTAGGCAAGGCCACCGGAAAATTTCCTTTTTCAAAATACCTGCCTTTTACTGTTGCCTCTCCCAGCAAGATAAAGTTCTTTGCCAGGTAGTCGTAAGCGCTGCTTTTAAAGCCGCTCCTCAACGAACCGTAAACAAACAGTCGGAATATTTCATTTTTCATTTTCTTAAATTTCAATACCTAAGATAGCGTACTATTGGCAATTGCTTACTCACTCGTGCTCTACTAAACAACAATACACTTCTTTTGGACCATGCACACCTGTAACCAACGTTTTTTCAATATCGGCTGTGCGGCTGGGGCCTGTTGCAAAGGTTACAAACGATGGAAAAGCTGCAGAGTATTTTTCTTTTAAAAATACCAGGGCATCTTGTATATCAAAAACCAACTGGCGGTTGTAGGCAATACAAATGTGAATAGGTGCATAAATACTGCTGGTGCGCCCTGTCTGTTGTGCGGCACTTAAAACCATGCTGCCGGTGCGGGCAACCAGGTATTCGCAGCCAGTAATAGATACCTCGCATGTTGCAAGGTCTTCAAAAGGCTTGATACCTAAATGATGTAACATCGGCAAGAATGCTGCGTCCCGGCAGTAAATCTTCGTCCATCCATGCTCTTGAATCAATTGTGCCAACTGTGCTATCAGCTCGTGGTTATTTGCACAGTATACAAATTTGCCCTGCGATTTTGTGAACTCTTCACCAAAGATGATGGCATCATCATCTTGCGGCGATTTGTATACGCTATCCGTTCCTTCGCTATTTGGAAAAGGTAAAGGCACTGGATTAATCAGTGCCTTTCTTATTCTTTTTAAAATATTTTCTTTTGCTGTTGTTGCCATCTTAGTTTAAATGGAAGGTGGGTTTTTTAATTCTTCCGGCAGCGACTGTGGCGGCACTTCCGTTACAAGATCTTCAGGCTCTATTTCCAATATTTTTTTCTCTTCGAAGGGGCGTTTGCCAATTAATGCCTCCACGTCACTTTTGAACAGTACTTCTTTTACCAATAATTCCTTTGCCAGCAATTCCACATCATTTCTCTTTTCAACCAATAAATTTTTAGTCTTAATGTAAGCGCCATCAATTAGTTTCCTCACCTCTTCGTCAATCATTTTTCCGGTTTCTTCACTATAAGGTTTGGTAAAATAATTTTCTTGCTGTGGATCGTAGAAACTCACGTTGCCCACTTTTTCATTCATACCATATGTGGTAATCATGCTGTAAGCAATTTTTGTAATCTGCTGCAGGTCGTTGCTGGCGCCAGTACTAATTTTACCAAAGAAGATATCCTCACTTGCACGGCCACCGAGTGTCATACATATTTGGTCAATCAACTGGTCTGTGTTGTAGAGGTATTGCTCTTTAGGAGTGTATTGGGCATAACCCAATGCTGCTGTGCCTCTTGGTACAATTGTTACTTTAAGCAAGGGATAGGCATGCTCCAGGTACCAGCCACAAATGGCGTGACCAGCTTCGTGGTAAGCAATAATTTCTTTTTCTTCAGGAGATATAATTTTATTCTTTTTCTCCAATCCTCCAATAACTCTATCTATCGCATCCTGAAAGTCGCTCATGTCTACGGCTTCCTTATTCTTCCTGGCCGCTATCAGAGCTGCTTCATTACAGACGTTAGCAATATCAGCACCCGCAAAACCTGGTGTTTGTTCTGCCAGTTTATGAATGTCTAATTTTTGAGAAATCTTTATGGGCATTAAATGCACTTTGAAAATGGCTTCACGGCCAACGAGGTCTGGACGATCAATGGTGATCTGCCTGTCGAAACGACCCGGCCGCAGTAATGCAGTATCCAACACATCAGGCCTGTTTGTAGCCGCAAGAATGATGATGCCCAAGTCAGTTCCAAAACCATCCATTTCTACCAGCAACTGGTTCAGGGTATTTTCCCTTTCGTCGTTGCTCATCATTACGTTTTTGCCGCGGGCACGGCCAATCGCATCTATCTCATCTATAAAAATAATACAAGGTGCCTTTTCTCTGGCTTGCTTAAACAGGTCTCTTACACGACTTGCTCCCACCCCCACAAACATCTCTACAAAGTCACTACCACTAAGACTAAAGAATGGAACTTGTGCTTCGCCTGCAACAGCTTTCGCCAGCAGGGTTTTACCGGTACCCGGAGGGCCCACCAACAATGCTCCTTTAGGAATTTTCCCTCCAAGAGCGGTATATTTTTTTGGATTTCTTAAGAAATCGACGATCTCCATTACTTCCACCTTGGCTTCGTCTAGCCCCGCTACGTCGTGGAAGTTGATGTTTACTTTGGTGCCTTTCTCAAAAAGAGTGGCTTTAGATTTTCCTATGTTAAAAATGCCGCCTGGGCCACCGCCACCACCTGGTCCGCCTACTTTACGCATCATCATTACAAATAAAAATCCAATGAGAAGTATTGGCAACAACATGTTTATGACCTGGCCAAAAACTTCGCCCTCATCAGTATAAACAGGCAATACTTTCGGAGTAGTTAAGTTTTCTTTGTAAAAAGTGTTGAGCTCTTTATCAAACGCTTCATCTTTCACAATGCTGAAATACAATTGTGGGG
>JAYTBG010000338.1:0-3273 GCA_043737055.1 Chitinophagaceae bacterium
TACCCACCATGGCATTGCCGCCAATAGCCCAGGCACCGAAGCCTATTTCACTTACTACTAAATCAGTTTTACCAAATTTTCTAAATCGCATATAGGATGATATATTTATAAATTTACTAAATACATTTACTTTTGCAACATCTTTATAAAATGAGTACAGAGAAACAACGCCCCATAAGAGTATTGGTAGCCAAGGTAGGATTGGATGGTCATGACCGTGGTGCCAAAGTTATTGCCACTTCGCTCAGAGATGCAGGTATGGAAGTGATTTATACAGGCCTTAGGCAAACACCCGAAATGGTTGTAAATGCTGCATTACAGGAAGATGTTGACGCTATTGGCGTAAGCATTTTAAGTGGCGCACATATGACAGTTTTTCCCAAAATAATGCAACTGCTAAAAGAAAAAGAAATGAATGATGTGCTGCTGACGGGTGGAGGAATTATCCCTGAGGATGACATGAAACAATTAAATGAAATGGGTACCGGAAAATTATTTGCCCCTGGCACCACCAGCACAGATATAGCCAACTACATTCGTGAGTGGGTAAAAGAACATCGTAATTTTTAAATCTGTGGCAAGGTCAGTCTTTTGCGTTTAGAATAAATGCGGATTCCCATAATAAACAGCACGCACAGAGTAAGATTAAGGTTGTTAGATACATTCGTTTCCTTAAGCAAAAGGTACAATACGCCGCCCAGGGCGCATGCCGTGGCATACAACTCGCCTTTCTTAAAAAGATCAGGCACTGCATTGCAAAAAACATCGGCTATCAAGCCGCCAAACGTGGCCGTAATCACGCCCATGACCAGGGCATAAAAATCATTCAGTCCATTCCGTAAAGCAACTTCAATACCCGCTGCTGTAAACAAACCCAGTCCGGCAGCGTCTGTAAAAAAAATAGTTTTTCTAAACCGAAGTACATTTTCCTTTAACAAGAAAGTAAACGCTGTGCCTGCTACTACCAACAGGAGGGCAAGATTATCATTTATCCAATTTACCGGTCGGATGCCAATGAGCAAATCCCGAACTGTACCTCCACCATAAGCAGTGCTGAAAGCCACCACGAGTCCCCCAAAAATATCCATCTTATAAGTACGGGCTTTCAATGCACCGGTTAATGCAAAAACAAAGATGCCCGTATAAGATATTATGCCTAGCATGGTCATGCTATAAAGATATCAAATGTATTATCTTCGGTATCTACAAAAAGATAGCTGCATGATGAGTTACGATACTTTGCTGGTGAGCATAGAAGAACACACCTGCGTGGTGAGCATTAATCGCCCTGACAAATTGAATGCTCTCAATAAAAATGTTTTTAATGATCTCGATAAGGTATTGGATGAAATTGCCGCCAACGACGAGATAAAATCTGCCATCATCACTGGTAGCGGAGCCAAGGCTTTTGTGGCTGGTGCTGATATTACAGAATTTTCGGGCTTCAGCAAGGAAGAAGCAATGGCGCTGGCTCAACGGGGCCAGGATGTTTTCTTTAAGATTGAAAACAGTGGTAAACCAATTGTTGCTGCGGTAAATGGATTCGCTTTAGGTGGGGGTTGTGAGCTCGCCATGGCTTGCCACTTCCGGCTTTGCAGCGAGCAGGCAAAATTTGGCCAGCCGGAAGTTAACCTCGGCTTAATACCAGGCTACGGCGGCACCCAGCGCCTTACACAATTGGTAGGCAAGGGAAAAAGTATGGAAATGCAAATGACCGGAAACTTAATAGACGCAACCGAGGCTCATCGCCTTGGCCTCGTAAATTATGTAACGGATGCAGAAAGCCTCCTACAAAAAACGAAAGATATTTTACAGACCGTGCACAGCAAAGCTCCCGTAGCTGTAGCCAAGGTAATAGCATGTATCAATACTGCGGTGGTAAACAATGATGACCGAAGCGGTTATTTAAAAGAAGTAGAAGCATTTGGGGATTGCTTTGCAACACATGATATGAAGGAGGGTACTACTGCCTTTTTGGAAAAACGAAAGGCAGTATTTACAGGCAAATAGAAAGCACTGTAAACCTTTGCTGCTTCCGATTGTATTTAAATGGGAGACAGCAAAAAGCGATTTTCCAGGAGAACTTATAACATCTAAAACCACCTTCTTTAGTTTACGACTTTTAGCCAAAGCGTACTTACCAGCAACATGAAACCAGGACAAATAAGAATTGCCATTGCAGATGATCACCAAATTGTAATTGACGGCCTGTCGTCTGTATTAAGTAAATACAACCAACTACAGATTGTAGCTACCGCCAACGAAGGCGAAAAAATGCTGGCCCTGCTACAGGATCAACCGGTAGATGTGCTACTTACGGACGTCATGATGCCAGGCATGAATGGAAAGCAATTGGCAGCCCAGGTTAAAATAAAATTTCCCAACATTAAGATCATTGCTTTGAGCATGAGCGGCCAAGGCGACATCGTAGAAGAAATGATCAACGATGCAGATATTGCCGGTTACCTGCTTAAACAGACGAGTTCCGATGAGTTGGCAAAAGCTATCCTGGCCGTATACAATGGTGGGCAATTTTTTGCAGAAGAAATTTTACAACAACTGAAAGAACATGCTGACCTCAAAAAAGAAGTAGCGATTACCCGGCTCACACAAAGGGAAATCCAAATTGTGGAAGCCATTGAAAAAAATCTATCCAATAAAGAAATCGCTGCAAGTTTTTTCATTTCACTTCACACCGTAGAAACACACCGCAAAAATATTTTTAGAAAAACAGACACCCACTCTACTTTAGGTTTAGTGCAGTGGGCTTACGAACACCATGTGCTTAGCAAGAAATAAATACCGTTTGAAGGGTATGTAGGGAGCTTTAAAACTTTTTATGTTGTGCACTCTACAATAGATAACATCACAATATTGACCACACAATTTTTTTAAAAAGTGAAATGCTTTGTCCCTTTCCTGCTTACCGCCCTCACTTTTTCCTGCAATGAACTTCTTGCGCAGCCTGCAAGAGCAATCGATAGCTTGCAGCGGCTGGTAGATCCTTTTAAAAAGGATAGCCGGCAGATTGCTGTTCTAAATAAGCTTGCCTTTTTATACTCAAGTTCAGACAGCGCCAAAACTTTTTTAAACGCCAACAAAGCAATAGAATATTCATCCACACTTAGATACCTTCCGGGCCTTGCAAAAGCTTACGAGGCCAAAGCAAATTTCTATATTTTTAAATCGGTCCCTGCCAAAGCTTCGCCGTACCTCGATGATGCAGCACGCATCTGGCAAAGCCTGTATGACAATGACGGCCTTGCCGGGAAT
>JAYTBG010000339.1:0-3270 GCA_043737055.1 Chitinophagaceae bacterium
TGGTTGCAAAAAAGAATCCAGGAGCATCCCCTTGGCTTTAACCTGTTACCCGAAAAATTTTCTCTGCGCGAACTGCAAAATTTATACGAAGCCATTTTAGGCCAAACTCTTGACCGAAGAAATTTTAGAAAGAAATTTTTTGCAATGGACTTTTTGGTAGATGTGGGAGAGTATGAACACGATGTACCACACCGCCCCGGTAAGTTGTACAAATTCGACTTCGAAAAATATGAAAAGAATAAAAGGAAATGGATTGGGATTGATTTTTAATACCTGCTCATCCAACTTAACTCCGTTCTTAAATTTCGATTAAAACCGGTAAAAAATATTTTTTGCTTTTCCGGTGAAATACAAAAACTTGCTATATTGTGTAAAATTTACACATTGTCAGAAGTTTAACTTCTGAATAGAAAAATCTTTTTAACGATAAAGCTTCCTGTATGAAATTGATCTTTACAATTTTTTTCTTTTGTTGTGCTGTCACTTCTAATTCCCAATTATTATCCTGGTCGCCCGATTTTATTCATGAAAGCGCAGATCCTATCGTTATTACCATGGATGCAACCAAGGGTAACCTCGGTTTAAAAGATTACCTCCCAACCAACGTGTATATACATATTGGTGTAATTACAACTGCCAGTACTTCCCCTACTGATTGGAAGTATTCTAAGTTTCAATGGGGTGTAACAACCAATGCTGCAGCAAAAGCTACACCTGCGGGTTCTAACAAGTGGACCTACACCATTACAGGTGGTCTTCGGTCATTTTTCGGCATTACTAATCCGGCAGAAAAGATTTTAAAAATTGCCCTTTTATTTAGAAGTGGTGATGCTGGGCGGGTGCAGCGGAACACAGATGGTACCGATATGTACATCCCCTTATATGAACCCGGTACAAAGGCTATCCAATTTACCCAGCCATTTATTATACCTACCAACATTTTCTCCAATGAGCAGATAACAGCAGGCATTGGTGTGTCTGTTCCTGTTACAGCAGTGGCAACAAGTAACGATGGCATTCTTAATCTTTATTTTAATGGCTTAAAAATAAGTGGCACTGTTTCGGGAACAAACACTATTACAGGCAATGCTGCTGCCACTATAAAGGGAATGCAGGAGTTTATTGCCGAATACCTGGTAGGCGGGATAAGCTATTACGATACAGTCAACTACTTTATTACACCCGACAACACGATTGCTGCTTTGCCCGCTGGCGTACAGGAAGGTATAAATTATAATGCAGGCTGTACTTCAGCCACGTTGGTACTCTTTGCACCTAGTAAAAGCAATGTAGTGGTGGTGGGCGATTTTCCCGGAAGTGACTGGACACTTAAGTCAGAGTTTCAGATGAACAAAACCCCGGATGGAAACTATTATTGGATTACTATTAATAACTTGGTTGCTGGTGTGGAGTATGCCTATAACTACGTTGTTGACAACAGCATTTATGTTGCTGACCCTCACACAGAAAAAGTGCTTGATCCTTTCAATGATCCTTTTATACCTGCTGCTACTTATCCCAGCTTAAAACCATATCCTGCACATTCAAACGTATCCGCTGTTAAGAATGGTATAATGAGCGTTTTGCAAACTTGTGCTCCCCAGTACAAATGGAAGGTGACCAATTTTGCAAAACCAGACAAGCGTAATTTGATTATTTACGAGTTGCATGTACGTGATTTTGGTGCTGCAAGAAATTACCAGATGCTTATTGATACCATCAGCTATTTTAAAAGCCTTGGTATTAATGCTATTGAGCTAATGCCGATAAATGAATTTGCAGGAAACGATAGCTGGGGATACAATCCAACCTTTTACGATGCCCTTGACAAAGCTTATGGAACAAAAGAAAAGTTTAAAGAATTTGTAGACCTGTGCCACCAAAATGGCATAGCTGTAATACTGGATGTGGTTTACAACCACATGGACGCCTTTAGTAACCCGCAAGGTAAAATGTACTGGAGCAATGGCAAACCTGCTGCCAACAGTCCTTGGTTCAATGTAACCGCACCACATGCCTATGGCTTTTTTGAAGATCTGAACCATACTGCCCCTGCGACACAATACTTGGTAAAAAGATCGCTTGAATATTGGTTGACTGAGTACAAGATTGATGGATACCGTTTTGACGTAGGCAAAGGATTTACACAAACCAATTCAAACGAGGCTACAATAGAAAATTATGACCAAAGCCGGGTAGATAACTTCAAACGTTATTACGACTACATCATACCCAAGTTTCCTGATACATATATGATCATTGAATTTTTAGGAACACAAAGGGCCGAGGAACAAGCTTATGCCAACCATGGTTTTATGCTTTGGGGCAATAGCAATAAAACCTATAATCAGGCAACCATGGGGTATGTTAGCAATTCTAATTTTTCCAAAATTGTATACAACAGCAGCGAATCTGGTTTTGGTAATCCTGCAAATGTGGGATATATGGAAAGTCATGATGAGGAGCGCCTTATGGTAGAGAACCTGGCAAACGGTAATAGTTCTGGTGGATATAACGTGAAAAATCTGGCTACAGCATTGGAAAGAAATGCCGCCGCTGCCGCTTTATTCTTTACCGTACCCGGACCGAAGTTGATCTGGCAGTTTGGAGAAAGGGGATACGACGTTTCTATTAATGCCGGCGGCCGGGTTGCTCCCAAACCACCTCGTTGGGAATATATGCAGGATCCTAACCGCGTAAAACTTTTCGATACCTATGCGAAACTGATCAACCTGCGCCTGTCGTACCCTGCAACCTTCAACAACACCACTTTTGATTATGATTTTTACGATAACAACGGCTTAGTTAAACGTTTTCAGATTGCAGATCCAAGTGGAACCGGGCTTAAAGTAACGGTGATTGCAAATTTTGATGTGGTACCCCAAACACGAACAGTTAACTTTCAATCAACCGGTACATGGTACCTCTTACTTGGTAATGGCACGGGTACGGGATTAAACGGTGCAGCCGGTTCTACAGCCTCCCTTGCTACTACAAGCCAATCTATCACATTACAACCAGGAGAGTATCATGTATACCTGGACAGGCAAGCTGTTCTGCCGCTTAACCTAGTTTCATTTACGGCAAAACGTGCTAATAATTTAATTGCTCTGTCATGGATAACCACTAACGAGATAAACGTGAAGCACTTTGAACTTCAACGTTCAATGAACGGAGTAGACTTCACCAGTATTTCCACTGTGGCTGCAACCAATCGCCAGAGCAATCAGGCCATTCAATATGGTTATAACGACAATGAAAAATCTGCTT
>JAYTBG010000340.1:0-3253 GCA_043737055.1 Chitinophagaceae bacterium
AAACTCGGGAGGGCCCAGGGCGTAGCTATTGCTGCGGCTATGCAAGCTGGCCTTCATGTAACTGAATACTCGCCAAAAAAAGTAAAGCAATCTATTACCGGCAATGGCAATGCTTCTAAAGAACAGGTGCTAAAGATGTTGCAGACCATGCTAGGCTTCAATGAAGAACCACAGTATTTTGATGCCACAGATGCGCTGTCTGTAGCAGTATGCCATCACTTTCAAGACCACCCAATGCTTGCTTCCCAAGGCTCAAAGGCTAAAGGCTGGAAAGATTTTATTGCACAAAATCCGGGCAGAGTATCCAGGGCATGACCTTGTTTTGATTTTTACAAAGCTCCGACGATCATTTGCATAATCAGCTCCATTTCTTCTCTCGTAACACTCATTTTAGCACGGGTAAAATTTAAGTCGTCGGCACTATTAATGGGTACAAGATGCAGGTGCGCATGTGGCACTTCCAGGCCAATAACCGTGATGCCGCACCTGTTACAATCCATCGTTTTTTCAATGGCGTGTGCAATCGGTTTAGCAAACACAAGCATTGCAGCCAGGTAGTCATCGGGCAAATCAAACAACTTGTCTACTTCTATTTTTGGTACAACCAATACATGACCTTTCACCAAAGGAGCTACATCTAAAAAAGCGATGAACTGTTCATCTTCTGCAATTTTATAAGAAGAGATTTCACCTGCAATTATTTTTGAAAAGATTGTCATGATTTTTTTTAATAAAGATAAGTAAACAAAAAGCCCACCCTGCAAGAGGATGGGCCAACACATTGCTTAAAAGTTTTTTACACCGTAATATCTTCCACTTTAAATTTCAAGAGTCCCGCTGGAACAGTCACTTCGGCTACGTCTCCCTTTACTTTACCTAAAAGCCCTTTGCCAATGGGTGAGGTTACAGATATCTTACCAATTTTCAAGTCCGCCTCGCTCTCAGAAACAATCTGGTAGGTTACTTTTTTCTTAGTGGCCATGTTAGTAAGCGTTACTTTAGTAAGAATGCTCACCCTGCTGGTATCAATCGTTTTCTCGTCTATTATGCGTGCATTGGCGAGGGCTCCTTCTAATTGATTGATCTTTGCTTCCAACATTCCCTGCGCTTCCTTGGCTGCGTCATACTCTGCATTTTCTTTAAGATCTCCTTTTTCTCTTGCTTCTGCAATGGCTGCACTGGCGGCTGGCCTATCCACAGATTTTAAGGAGTGCAACTCGGCTTGCATTTTATCGAACGTTTCCTGTGTCACATAATTAGTGTCTGACATACAAATCTTTTTAGTGTATATAGAAAAAAAATACAACGCCCTAGATAGCCTAAGGCGTTGCATTTGCCAAATATAGTAAAATATTATCGGGTACCCTTGCAATCAGATGCCAAGCTTTTGCAACAGAACCTTGCTCATCTTGTAAAAAGCCTCGTTACTGTAGCCAGCGATATGTGGGGTAATGAGCACATTGGGCAGGGCTATTAAAGCCTTCAACTGCTGTTCTTCCATCTCAGAATAGCTTAAAAGCTGCTCATTTTCCAACACATCTAGTGCTGCCCCTGAAAGCTTATTTGTTTGTAATGCATTCAAAAGCGCTGCTGTGTCTACCAATTTTCCACGGGATGTATTGATTAAGAAAGGCTTTTTTTGGAGACTGCTAAAAAAGGCTTCATTGGCAGTATGGAAGGTTTCGGCAGTGAGCGGTAAGTGAAAACTGATGACATCTGCATATTTACCTAAGTGTTCCAGGTTAGCTTCCCGAACAATGCCGTGCGCAAAATCAGTTTTATATTTATCGTATGCCAGTACGGTTACATCAAAGGAGCTTAATAATTTGGCAAATGCATATCCTGTGTTGCCATATCCAATGATTCCTACTGTTTTTCCACTAAGCTCAATACCCCGATTGTAATCTCTAACCCAGCTACCCATTTTAACCTCAGCGGAGCTTTTTTGAATATTGTTCATCAGGTTCAGCAACATACCAAGCGCATGCTCGGCCACGGCATTGCGGTTTCCCTCCGGGCTGCTTACGCATTTAATATTCTTAGAACCGGCATAGACTATATCAATCAGTTCGAGGCCACTACCTAACCTGCCAATCCATTTAAGATTACTCCCTGCATCGATCATAGCTTTGTCTATAGCTAGTCTGGTGGTTACCACAATTCCATCCACATCTGCAATGCTGCTCAACAACTCTTCATATCGGATCTCCGGATCATACATTACCTCATAGCCAGCAGCCTGCAACTTTTCTTGCAGAATTGGATGAGCATTAGCGGTAATAATTACTTTCATGAGGAGGCGATCATACTAATCTCTACATTTACATTTTTAGGCAAGGTCTTTACTGCCACTGTCTCCCTCGCCGGGTAAGCAGTTTCACTTCCTGGCATATCTACCGTAAAGTATTCACCATACACATCATTGACGGCTGCAAACAGACTCATATCGCTGAGGTAAATATTTGTTTTTACAACATTGCCAAAATTGAGACCGGCTGCTGTTAGAATAGCCTGCAGATTTTTCATCACCTGGTGCGCTTCATCAATAATGTTGTCAGTAAGCAAGGTATCTGTACCCGGTACAAATGCTATTTGTCCGGAAACAAATACAAGGTTACCAGCTTTAATTGCCTGGCTATATGGGCCAATAGGAGCTGGTGCATCTTCTGTGCGAATCACCTGTTTAGACATAGTTTTATTATAATTTTCTAAGTGGCAAATATATATTTTCTCAACCACGTATTTTTGCCAAAAATTATACAAATGAAATTAGGAGTTGTGCGAAGTAAAGAAGAATTTTTACAGCTTTCCGCTGACCACCCGCACATCGAATGGTTGCAGCTTGAGGACGTTGATTCATTTGTGCAACATGAAGACATCGATGCATTCTTTAACCTGAGTACTGACGCCTACAAAAGAAACTATAGCCTCCTTAAAGTACCGGTTTTTATCAACAGCGTTGTGCATCCATTAGGTGATGCTAAAAATTTAATTCGCTTCAATGGGTGGAATGGTTTTATTGAACATGAAACCTGGGAGATGGCGGGCAATATAAATGCTGAAGCAAAAGCTGTATTGCTGGCATTGAAAAAAAAGTTCTTACAGGTTCCGGACGAAGCTGGTTTTATCAGCGCAAGGGTAATTGCTATGATCATCAATGAAGCATGGTTTGCACTTGGTGAAAATATTAGTACAGAAACCGAGATAGATATTGCGATGAAACTCGGCACCAATTATCCCTATGGGCCTTTTG
>JAYTBG010000341.1:0-3247 GCA_043737055.1 Chitinophagaceae bacterium
CCTTTTGGCAGAAAGGTGATCGTTTGTTCAGGCTTAGGAGAATAAGGTTTGAAAGGGATGTCTTGATCTTTATCGAACGTAAAATGTGCGATTAAATAATCCCTTACAAACTCTTGCAAGACTGGATCTGGTACTATGTATCGATAAATCATAGCTTGATTGCTGGTGTGATATGGCGGTTTCTAGTTTTTAGTGCAACTTTTCATTAAATATACTTCTTTCGAATTGTACGTTTTACGTTTTTTTGAGTTTGCCCGATTTACCCACTACCAATGCGCTTTGCAGCTTTGAGGCTGCACGCTTTTGGTGTGGATAAATCTACTACTTCACGTCTTGTGTATTTGCTTTTGGTTCAAACTTGCTCCATGATAAACTTTTGAAACACTTCTTTTGGAGTACACATGTCCAGCACTTTTCTGGGCCTTTCATTCAGCTCATCCTGTACCCGTTTTAATTCCTTTTTTGTCACCAGGCTAAAGTCAGTTCCTTTAGGAAAATAGTCACGAATCAGCCCGTTGCTGTTTTCATTTGTTGGCCTCTCCCAGGGACTGTAAGGGTGGGCAAAATAGACTTGTATTTTGCTGTTTTTTGTGAAGAGTTTGTGCTGTGCCATCTCGGTGCCATTGTCGTAGGTTAGTGATTTTTTCATTTGGGCTGGTATGGTTTTAAATTCCTTCTCAAATGCTTTACGCACATTTTCGGCATCCCGGCTTTTTAAGTGCACCATAATCACTGTTCTGCTGCTTCTTTCATTTAGTGTGCCTATAGCACTGGCACGGTCTTTTCCCAGTATTAGGTCACCTTCCCAGTGTCCTGGTATCTCCCTGCCCAGCACTTCAGCCGGCCGTTCATCAATGCGTACAGGATCTTGTATTGTGGTGCGTTTATCGGCACCACGGCGTACATTACCCCGGTATTTTCGCTTCTGCCGAAGTTGAGATATCAGCAGCTTTTTCAGCTCAGGTTTTGCATGCACGTAGATATAAAAGTAGATGCTTTCCATACTTATCTGCATGAGCGGATCATGCATAAAATGTTTTTTTAAATATAGATGAATTTGCTCAGGTGACCATCGCATGCTGAGCTTATCACGGACTAATTTTCCGAGTGGTTTATGATGCAATATTTTGCACTTGCCAAAACGACGATTAGAGGATCTGCTAACTGCATCATGCAATGCAGAAAGAGCCACGTATTTGACAGGACTGCACCGTTTTAATTCCCTGGTTATGGTACACCTGTGGCAACCTATTTCTTTGGCAATGGCTGCTTTTGAATAGTTGAGTTTACGCAACTGTTCGATTATAATTCTTTGTGCGTGATTGATTCTTTTGTAAGGAATTTTCATGTGCAAATTTCATCATTTTAGGTGAGTGAAATGTTGCGCTAAATGTTGGTACCGGCGAAGGCGTGGTTGGAGGTTGGGGTAAGTGAATTGGAGGCGGGTCTAAATTTCCACTCGGCACTCATCAACGTATAAGGAAAAAATTTTCGCATGGCCTAAGGCTGAATATTCCTTCTTAATGCCTTCTTGAACGTAAACATGTCATTTTAATATTCTGCATTGTCACAGACACTCCCACATAATTTGCTACCGCCGCATATCGGCTCAAAGCGAGACTAAAACAGAAAGCTTGAGCTGGTTATTGAAGAAAAGCTTATTGTTTTTTCTTTATCAGTAAGTGGAGAATAATTTCTTTGAGCACTGTTGATAATTTTTGAGTCTTTTGTTATTGTGAACTTCATTCACACTGGCAATCTTTTTCTCTTTCGAAGATAATAATGCCATAAAAAATATACTGCCAGGGAACGATACGGTCGCCATTTTTCGGCTAATAAAAGTATCTCTTCCTTTGATTGTAGCTGCCACAATTCCTTAACGGTATTTACAACTGCAATATCTCCAATAGGTAAAATGTCTTTTGCTTGCAGGCAAAACATCAAATAAATATCTGTTGTCCAATGGCCAATTCCTTTGATGCTGGTAAGTTGTCTTCTGATGTCGGTTTCATCCAAAGCAGATAATTTTTCCAGATCTAAATCTCCGTGCATGATGGCCATTGATAGTGCCCGCAAATACTTCGCTTTTTGTCGACTGATCTGACAGGTCCTCATTTCTTCATCTGTTAATTGAAGCACATGGGAAGGACTGAATTCCTTTAAGTAACCATTAAGTTTTTGAAAATGTGCATTGGCAGAAGCGAGGCTTACTTGCTGTTCTAATATAATTTTTACAAGCGACACAAAACCCGCTGGTCTGCTCCAATTTAGTGGGGCGCCGTATTGGTCGTAAATAAGGGAGAACGTTTTTTCAAGCGTCAGTAACTCTCGAATGCTGTTCGGGTTTACAATCTTCGGAATTGATTTTTTTGTTCGATTAGCAATTGCTCGTTTCATAAATTCTATTCAACAGATACTTTTTCTCCGCCGATGGAATTCCACTCCACCACCCTTAGACGCCCTCGCCTGGTGTCCCGATGGCTATTTGGACCAGCGAAAAAACCATTGGAGGGTAACAATTTTTTTATACCAGAAATAACTTTACTGGCGCAGATAAGCAGCAGATCCTTAAGTGCGGCGTATCTGTGCATTGCTACATTACTCCATCAACGACTCTACTTGTTGCAATAAGCTTGTTCTTCATCAGTTTACAATAAACTCCTTTCTGCACAACTCCCGCTCGTGAAGATGAGCAGACACTCAATCAAACCATGTTTTCACACGATTGACCAAATTTATCTGTTATCTTAATGGTTCTATTACAAGATAGTTGCATCCATTTCAAAAAAGGCTGAAGTTTTACAAGCTAAAGAAAACGTACTTGGCTGGTACAATTATTAAAATTGCTTTATGTTATTATTAGGGATCGACGTAGGAACATCCTCCATTAAAGTAGCCATCGTAGATGCGCACTCACAGCAATGCATAACCTCCGCACAGTACCCCGAAGTTGAAACCGGTATCACTTCTTTACAAAAAGGATGGGCCGAGCAGGATCCGGAAATGTGGTGGGAGAATGTGCAACAGGCTATCTTAAAAGCGCATGCTACCAATCAGTACAATCCTACCGATATTGGGGCTATTGGCATTGCCTACCAGATGCATGGTCTTGTTTGTGTTGATAAAAATCAGCAGGTGTTGCGTGACAGCATCATCTGGTGCGACAGCCGTGCAGTAGAAATTGGCAACAAAGCATTTGATGCCATTGGGCATGAAAAATCATTACAGCATTTATTGAATTCGCCGG
>JAYTBG010000342.1:0-3244 GCA_043737055.1 Chitinophagaceae bacterium
CTCGCCCCGGGCCTTAAAGTGTACAATTACGTTTCGGTGCAAAAGCAACTGGTACGAAAAGTAGATGGTGTAATAGAAACAGCCAAAAACGCTGTTGTAGACATCATCATTCCCCTCATAGGAATATTGGCGCTGTTTATGGGTTTTTTAAGCATTGCAGAAAAAGCGGGTGGGGTACGAGTGCTCTCAAAAATCATCTGGCCCTTCTTCTCTAAAATATTTCCTGACATACCTAAGGGGCACCCTGCCACCGGGCATATGATGATGAATTTTAGTGCCAACCTCCTTAATCTTGATAATGCCGCCACGCCATTTGGGCTGAAAGCAATGGAGAGTCTACAGGAATTAAACCCCAATAAAGCGGTGGCCTCCAATGCGCAAATTATGTTCATGGCGCTCCATGCCTCCGGGCTTACACTCATACCTGTTACTATCATTGCTTTTCGTTCCGGTCTTGGAGCACAAAATCCTACTGACATTTTTATTCCCTGCATGATTGCCACATTTGCAGCAACCATGGCGGCCATGTTCATTGTTTCGTTCAGGCAAAAAATAAACCTACTGCAGCCGACGATACTGGCGTGGGTCGGGGGCATCTCGCTCATTATTACCTTACTGGTTGTATATGTAAATCGTTTGGATGCCAGCTATGCACAAACATTTTCAAGTGTGCTGAGCAATGGCATTATCCTTTTCATTTTTTTCGTAATTGTGTTGGGTGCGGTATATAAAAAAATAGATGTGTTCGATGCATTTGTAGAAGGAGCCAAGGGCGGGTTTGAAACAGGCGTTCGCATCATACCCTACATTGTCGGTATGCTGGTAGCCATCAGCATGCTGCGTACGAGTGGCACATTTGATGTAATAATAAATGGTATGAAGTCTTTGTTTGCGGCACTGGGCACTGATACTCGTTTTGTAGATGGGTTACCCACTGCACTCATAAAGCCCATGAGTGGGAGCGGGGCCAGGGGCATGATGCTGGATACCATGAAGACCTATGGACCCGATTCTTTTGCAGGCAGGCTTTCCTGCATTCTGCAGGGCAGCAGCGATACAACCTTTTACGTGATAGCAGTTTATTTTGGTTCCATATCGGTTAAGAATACACGCTATGCTGTAGGTGCCATGCTGCTAGCCGATTTGGTTGGCGTGATCACTTCTATCCTGCTTTGTTATTTTTTCTTTGGGTAGATAGAAGACTTCCTTTTCACACAGCGCCTTAAAATATCAATGCTGCTTTGCTTGCACTTAAAATATCATGAGCCAACACGCCTTGGCATGAAAAAAGCCTCCCTATGGCCAGGGAGGCTTTCCGTAAAAAATACTATCGAACTAAAAGTTGATCGTAAAAGAAATATAAGGTCTTAAAGTAGTTGTCGTAGCACCCTTGTAACCCATTGCAAAGGCTGTAAACATTCGCTGATTGGCAATAGTGCTACCAGTAGCAAAAGTCGCCAATGCATTGCTGGTTGGCAATGTGCCCGTTTCCCGGATAGACCATGTACCCGCAATGAATACTGGTGTACTAAAGACCACACCTTCTGTGTTGTAGGGAACGCTAGTGGCCACCCGCAAACTGTTGTAGTAAAGGTCAATTTTGGGAACATTGGGCATCAGGTTTACAAACCTGTATTTAACGGTGCCTGCAGCGGGTTGCTCTACAGAATCTACCACAAGCAAAGCCTTTGTCTTTGCAAGTGTGTCTGAAATATTGAGGGTATAATTTTTAGCGTTCTCCAAAGTAATCTGCGTGCTGAATAATACAATAGAATCTACATTGGTTCCTCTTTTAGGGATGGCAACGCTGAGCTTTTTATTGCCCGGGGTCAGCGAAAGATAATCGGGAAAATTTGAACCTGAAGTGTTGTAGCCCCCGCCGGGAAACGGCGTTCTGCCGGTAATGAGCCCACTTACCCGTACATCGTCGATAGACAATTGTACCAATGGGTTCAGAGAGTAGGCACTCGCATATATCACTTTTAGTAAACTGTTTGTTGGGGCTACCCTGTCGAAAGTGGCAGTGTAATCTTTGTTTTTTTCGCAGCCTGCCAGAAAAAGTATGGTTGCGGCCACGAGCAGGTTTATAAATGTTTTTTTCATTGCTTTAGTTTAAACGAGAGAAAAATTAATTATGGTTTGGTGATCCACATTTCCTTTACATGATAGTCGTTGGTAGTAGCACCTATCCTGGTAAGCTCAAGAATATTCCACACATACTCCGAGTTAAAACGGGGCCTCATTCTTTGTACTGGTAGGCCACCGTTGTCTTGAAAAAGATCTGCAGGTAGTGCAAAGTCTCTGTATACCTGCTTGCCGGTGGCGGCTTCTACATCAGTGTAATGATACCTGCGCATGTCCATCCAGGTTTCGAGGGCACCATGAGCAAACAAGGAAATATATTTCTGCAACATAATCTTGGAGAGGTTGAGGCCTGCCGAAGTTGGAGGTACCACCACTGGGTTAATCATGTAAGCCATTTTACTTGCAGCGGTTATCTCTTTGCCCGGTTTAATATTTACGTTGTAAGTGCTGGTAAGCATGTCAAAAGACTTGCTGATACCTTCTTTATAGGCGTCTAAAGCAATGGTTTTATCACCCCCTTTTCTATAGGCTGCTTCTGCTTTAATGAAATAAATTTCGCTCGCTGTTAACACCGGTATTGGTGCAGCATTTCTAAAAATAAATGTGCCCGATTCTACCGTAGGGGCTGCGTTTGATGTGGTGGGATTCTGGCTTGCCCCCCAGAAATTTTCAGGTCTGTCTGCCGCCAGTAAAAACTGTTGACCTACTACCGGTGGAACTCCCCTGATGGTGCCGTTAGTATTGCCTCTCAACATATACCACGCCCTTGGATCTTGTGCGCCTAAGAACTCACTGTTAGTACCATTCATTAAATTTGCAATGTATGCTCCCTGCCTGATAGACCTCGGCTCTGTGATAGAAACCAGGGCCAGGTTATTTCTGATAGGGCCAAAATAGTTATTGTTAGCGGTCAGTGCAGTCGCCTGGAATTTTACTATGGCATTGTCTGTATTGTCGAGGATGGAAAGGTTGGCATGATAAATAACTGAATCCGGTTTGTACAAAGAGGTCTTATTGCTAAAGTGATTGTAATACCTGGCCAGTATGCCATTGGTAAACTTCTTCCATTTGGCAATGTCTCCATTGTACATAAACGCATCCCCTTTTGCAAGATTGGCCTGGCTTACACTGTCCCCCGTTTTATTAAGATTTTCCAGCG
>JAYTBG010000343.1:0-3238 GCA_043737055.1 Chitinophagaceae bacterium
GATGTGCAGACCCGCATATTTGAAAGCTTTTTCCAACATGATACAGGCTCGCAGGTACTAACT
This sequence comes from Chitinophagaceae bacterium, assembly GCA_043737055.1. Classification (GTDB taxonomy): domain Bacteria; phylum Bacteroidota; class Bacteroidia; order Chitinophagales; family Chitinophagaceae; genus Ferruginibacter. The sequence goes on from JAYTBG010000343.1 coordinate 64, forward strand.
CAGGGAACCGGAATCGGCCTCTCAATTACAAAAGAATTTGTAAAAATGCACAATGGTAAAATATGGGTAGAAAGCGAGGTTGGAAAAGGCAGTACGTTCACAATTCATTTAAAGTTGAAAGAGGCTGGACAAATGGTTGCAGAGGCGCAGCAAGCCCAGATGGACAGTTCTAATGATGCATTGCAAAGTTATTTATCTAAAAACAAACAGGGTTCGGAGCCATCCTTATTAATAGTTGAAGATGATGATGATTTCCGATTTTACATTAAAGAAAATCTGGAGTCGGTATACCGGATCTACGAGGCTCCAAATGGAAAAGAAGGCTGGCAACGTACACTTTTTCACCACCCCGACATCATAGTTTGTGATGTGCAAATGCCAATAATGAACGGTTTACAACTGGCACAGAAGTTAAAATCTGATAAGCGAACAAAACACATTCCGATTATACTGCTCACCGCTGCTGACAGCTTTCAGGGTACAATCGACGGGCTGGAATCAGGAGCAATTGATTATATGACAAAACCCTTTGACTTTACTGTACTGAAAGCCAAAATACATAATATATTATTGCTTAACCAATCCTTTAAAGACACTTATTCGAAACAGGTAACCGTAGGATTACCAGAAACCGAGGCAGTTTCTGACAAGGATATATTCCTTAAAAAAGCACTCACTTATATATACGATAATCTGGATAACCCACAACTGTCGGTAGAAGTTTTAAGCACACATTTGTGTATCAGCAGGGCATCCTTGTATAATAAGCTGTTAGAGTTTACAGGCATGAGTCCTGTTGAATTCATTCGCAATGTAAAATTGGAAAAGGCAAAAGGGCTGCTGGAAAAAAGTGGCATGACGGTAACAGAAGTAGCATATGAAACAGGATTTGCCAACCCGAATTATTTTGCTAAAGTTTTTAAAGCAAAATACAGTATGACACCTTCTGAATTCCATGAAGAAAAAAAGAAAAGAGGTAAGTAGATACTGGGTGCATTTCAAATTGTCGCCGGTTGGTGAGTACAACAACTGGGGCGTCCGCCGTGGGCGGTGTCCCACCGCCCACGAAAAGCCTGGTACTGCGACAATTTGAAATGCCCCTAGATACACTTATTGTTCAATCATTTTATAATTACAAAACCTGCAAAACTGTATTTCACAAAATTGATTTAATGTCTTTTGCAAAAAGAAAATCAACGGCATCATTACTGCTGTTGGTTTTCTTTTTTTGCACATAGTATTTTCGAGTAACCGAGGCTTGAAAAAAAGGTTAGTGCTGATTTAAATAACATGGCTTATACACAAAGAATCACTTTCGTTTCAGCATAATTTTATCTGTGTAAAAGAGTGTGTTGGAAAACTATACGTCAACTTATTATTCTTTGTTTCAATACTGGTTTTTACCGGTGCATATTCCTGCTGCTTATCAAAAACAAATGCTTCCTGCATATCTTTGGCAGTTATAAGGATGCCCTCTGCTTTGCCCGTAAACTCACCCGATGTGTTTACAATATCCGATGTAATGGCTTTATCCTTATGCCAGTTAACCACATTAATAAAAACCGCATTGCTTTCTTTTGAAAAAGTGGGGGACACATCCAGGTACTTAATCCCTTTAAATTTTTCTGTATTAACAGTGTCGCAATCCACGTAGGCATCTACAGCGGAACCCAGGCAGTTGTTGGAATAGGCTTTAAAAATATAAAACAGTGGAGACTTAAAAGTTCCTTTTTTAGGATCGCTTCATGAGAGTGAAGTATGCAAAGTGAAGTTGGTCATTTTTACCACATCCGCATGGCGGATAAATGAATTGAAAGACTGTGCCACGGGCAAAACACTCATGAAATTTCTCCCAAAAGCGCCCCACTCATCTACCGAAAGATAAATGGGATTTTTAAATCCCTGTGTGTTGGATACGCTTCAATTTCACCGGCAGTGATCTTTATTCTGTCATCAAAAATTTTGGCGCCATCACCCATGTGGGTGTATTAGTCCGGCGAATTCTCCCAGTAACTATGTATGGACAGGTATTTTATCTTATCTCCAATTTCATATAAAATCTTACGGTTTCATTCATCCCAGGCTTTAACACTGTACAAGGAAGATCCGCAACCTACCAGTAATAGTATGCCTTCGCCAGTTTTTTATCAATATTATGCTGACTATAACCAGCTTCTTTAAAAAGGTTACGGTATTTACCGGTTGCAAATGCAGATGTGGCTTTATTGCTTGCTCTTTTTGTTTGGGCAGAAACGGTAACTGGTTTGGCAAAACAAATCACGGTAATTAATGCTAACAGAACATATTTTTTATGCAGCGCCGGGTTTATCAATAATATTTTCATTTTTAGATTTTAAAGTATTAGCAGTAAATATTCTTACTTAAAGATCAAACCTGCATATTGCTGCAGCGATCTTCTCCAGGTAAGCCACTCATGTGCCGTGCCTGTAGATTCGTAATGTTTGATGCCCTGTTTAGTCAGCATTGCACGAAAGGCTCCGATAGAACCCGGAAAGGGATTGGATTCTTTTGTACCTATACCCAGCCAGAGTACTTTCAGTTGCTTGTTAATAGTTGCACCATTCTTAAACTTGCCATCTAAAAAAGTGGCCGGATCAATTACCTCTGCGCCGGGGTAATTGGGTGTTCCACTAAACCCACCGATGTAAGCAAACTTATCCAGGTTGTTCATAATGATGCGCATGGTTTGATTGGCTCCCATAGACAGGCCGGCTATTGCACGGCTTTCTCTATCTTTTTTGGTACGGAATTTTACATCGATCATTGGGATGATCTCGTTAATCATTACTTCCTCAAAGATGGATACCGGGCGTGTTTTATTATCAACGGTTTCTTTATCCTGCGGCCTGTACGCATAGCCGTTATCCATCACTATAATCATAGGAACAGCTTTTCTTTCTGCAATCAGATTATCGAGGATAAGGTTTGCTTTTCCCTGTGATGGCCAACCGGTTTCATCTTCAAAACTTCCGTGCTGTAAATACAGCACAGGAAAACGTTGGCTGGTTTTTGTATTGTAATCTGCAGGCGTATAAACAAAGCATCGCCTCCATGCATTCGTTAATTTGGAGAAATAAATATTTTCACTGATGAGGCCATGCGGCACATCTTTAATCGCATAAAAATCTTTGTCGCTGGCTGGTATTTCTATCCC
>JAYTBG010000344.1:0-3234 GCA_043737055.1 Chitinophagaceae bacterium
GGCGATAGACGATGTATTGAATGGCCGCAAGCGTTCTCTCAACGATGAGCAGGCTAACATGACTTTGCAAGCAAAACTCCAGGAGCTATCGGAAAAGAAATCTTCCGGTGAAAAAAGTAAAGGCACTGCTTTTCTTGCTGCTAATAAAAAAAGAGCTGGTGTAACCACCCTGCCTAATGGTCTTCAGTACGAAGTATTGAAAGCAGGAGAGGCAAACGGTCTTAAACCAACAGCAGCAGATACCGTTGTAGTTCATTATGTGGGTACGTTGATAGATGGAACTAAGTTCGATGCATCTACTGACCGCGGCGAGCCTGCCGAATTTCCTGTAGGTGGCGTCATCCGCGGATGGACAGAAATTTTGCAGATGATGACCAAAGGAGACAAATGGAAAGTGGCTATTCCGAGCGACCTTGCTTATGGCGATAGGGGCGCAGGTGGTGCTATTCCTCCGGGCGCCGCACTGGTGTTCGAAATTGAATTATTAAATATCAAGCCTGCAATAAAGTAAAAATGGATACACTGCAATACCCCGTTGGCAAATATGTGGAGCAACCATTCTCTCAAAAACAATTGGGAGAGTGGTTGCTCGATATTCAGACATTGCCGATGCATTTGGAGAATGCTATTTTAAATTTAGACGAAGCTGCGCTGCAGGCACCTTATCGTCCCGGGGGATGGACGAGGTCGCAGGTAGTGCATCATGTTGCAGACAGTCATATGAATGCTTACATCCGGTTCAAGCTGGGCTTAACGGAAGATAACCCTACCATAAAGCCATACGATGAAAATGCATGGGCGCAATTGGCTGATACGAAAAACCTCCCTATCAATATATCCATTACGCTCTTGTTTTCACTGCATCTCCGGCTGCATGAAATTTTAAAAAACATGTCTGAACAGGAATGGAGCCGAACGGTTTTTCATCCTGAACATCATAAGACCATGACACTTTGGTATTTGTTGGGGATGTATGCATGGCATGGCAGGCATCATGTAGCGCATGTTAAGATTCCTTTCGAAATACCAGGGTAGTAACTTTCGTAAAAGATTTGCTATTGGCCGCTTCTTATCGATGTTATTTTTTCGTCACGAATTGACTGCGTACAGCCTTAGGTGTGGCTAACTCAAATAGATTCTTCCTGCAGGAAATTTTATAATTGTTTCATCATCTTTTCAACAATTAACTATGCCTTCCTTTAAAACCCTCAGTTCAACGTTTATAAATAAGCATGTCTATTTTACCGCTCGCCAGGATGCTTATGAAACGCCTGATGGAAAGATCGTTGATCCTTATTTTGTGGTAGAACTACCTGCGAGCGTTTGCGCAATGGCGATAACTGCAGAAAATGAAGTACTATTTGTAGAGCAGTATCGTCACCCCATTAAAAAAAAAATAATTGAATTGCCCGGCGGATTTGTAGATGAGGGCGAGGCTCCGCAGCAAGCCATAGCCAGAGAACTGATGGAAGAAACCGGGTATAGTTTCGAAAGCTTTCATTCCCTGGGCCAGACAGCAGCCAACCCGGGAGTGCTAAATAATTTCACCCATTTATTTCTTGCGCTTGGCGGTAAAAAAGTAGGTGAGCAATCGTTGGATGCCAACGAGGAAATCGTGCTTGTTACCAGATCACTTGGCGAGGCCAGGCAATTACTACTTGATAATAAAATAGAGCAAAGTATGCACGCCTTGTGTATGTTTTATGCATTTCATTTTTTGGAGAACCAACAGGAAGATTAGACCTGGCTTACTTTAAAGCAACTTCAAGGCCTTAATGACGAAGCGGCCTCAGCTCCTGTTCTTTTTATTTTCCTTACTCTACTTTAGCCGAATGATTTTGTTGGAAGCTACTCCATTATTTCGCTGATGATAAAAAAGCTGCCGCAAACTATAATAACGTCTTTAGCACTGGCGGTTGCTTTGGCTACTGTTAGAGCTGTGTTTACGTCGTCAAAACTTTCTCCATGGAGTTTTTTTTGAGAAGCCATTTCTTTAAGCGTGGCGTGTGGTAAGGCCCGGGGAATATGCGCATTGGTAAAGTAATAATGAGCATCGGTTGGGAAAAAGTTAAGCATATGGTCTACATCCTTATCTTTTACAAAGCCAAGCACAAAATGCAGCCCTGCCGCAGCATGTGTTGTTTCTAACTGGTAAAGAATTTGTTTTATTCCGTCTACATTATGAGCCACATCATGAATGACGGAAGGCTGGGTTTGCACAACGTCCCAGCGGCCACGCATACCTGTTAGTTGTTTCACATTTTCCAGCGCCTCGTGTATGGCAGCTTCCGGAATTTCAAATCCGAGGCGGCTCAAATGCTCCACAGCACACAAAACTGTGCACACATTTTTTGACTGGTAGATGCCATTTAGGTCCAGTCTTAGCTTTTCGGTTGTATTGCTGTTGAGATCTTTTACATGGCAAAAAAGCAGGTTGCCAGTGGGTTCAATAAATTCTACCACATAGCGGCTCTGAACAAAATGGAGCACTGCATTTTTTAGATTGGCTTCCTTCACAAAAATATCTTTTGTAGCCTGTAAAATTTCACCCACTATAACCGGGGTATCTTGTTTGATGATTCCCGCTTTTTGTGCAGCTATTTCCGGCAGCGTATTGCCCAGCAGATTCATATGATCGTAGCCAATGTTGGTAATGATAGAAAGAATGGGTGTGATAACATTGGTACTATCCAGGCGGCCGCCAAGGCCCGTTTCTATGATAGCGATGTCTACTTTTTCCCGGGCAAAATATTCAAATGCCATAGCAACCGTCAATTCAAAAAAGGATGGTTCAATCTTAGTCACCAATTCTTTTGTTCGTGCTACAAATTCAACAACGAAATCTTCGTCAATCATTTTACCATCGATGCGAATGCGCTCTCCAAATTCTTTGATGTGCGGCGATGTATACAGCCCGGTTTTGTAGCCTGCCTGTTGTAAAATGGCCGCTAACATATGGCTGGTACTGCCTTTGCCGTTGGTGCCGGCTATGTGTATAGTTCTAAATCTATTATGGGGATTGTCCAGTGCGGCGCAAAGCTCAATGGTATTGTGCAAGTCTTTTTTGTAGGCAACGGCACCCACACGGGTGAACATCGGGAGTTGCTCATATAAGTATGATAAGGTTTCCTGGTAGGTCATGTCTGCAATGTAGAATTCAAAATTAAAAATTCAAAATCAAAGGGCATAAAAAAGCTGCTATTTTATTAGCAGCTGATAAATATAGAATTCAAC
>JAYTBG010000345.1:0-7895 GCA_043737055.1 Chitinophagaceae bacterium
CAAAAGTCAAAAGTCAAAAGTCAAAAGTCAAAAGTCAAAAGTCAAAAGTCAAAAGTCAAAAGTCAAAAGTCAAAAGTCAAAAGTCAAAAGTCAAGAGTATTTTTTTGCACAGCAAAGATAACTAAGCCACAGTATTTCGCATTTTAAACGTTAAACCGTTAAACCTCTTGAACGTTGAACCGTTGAACCTTAAAAACCTACCTCACCAACTCACCCTTCAATCTCAATAGTTCGGTTTCTGCTACCTTGCTGTCGTATCGTGCCGCTATCAAACGGTTGTAGGCATCTTCAAGACTTTTTTGTGTTTCTCTGAGCTCGAGATAGGTGGTAACGCCAAGGCGTAGCCGCTCAGATGCGATGTATACATTCTCTTTGGCCAGCAAGATATTTTCTTCCTCAAGGCGCAGGGTTTTCTTTTGTAGTTCGTAGTCTTTGTAGGCATTACTGATGCCAATATCTATTCGCCATTTTTGGTAATTGTATAAAGTGTTCTGGTAATTTATATCTAACTCCGCAGCCTGAATCTGACGCTTTACAGTAAAATTATTGAAGATAGGTAAGCTGGCAGTTAAGCCGTAGTTGAAGCCTAGGTTGCGGTTTAGCAATGGCGTAAAATTATTTACTACCAATTGATTTTCTGTTTTAGCAAAATTATATCCATTAGTCAAAGAGATCACCGGGAACCTATCCGCTTTCCTTTCCCGCAGTGTAAGTTTAGCTATGGTAATATTTTGCCTTGCTACCATTAACTCGGGACTGTTCTGTTCAGCCGCCATCAGTATTTCTGTCACCACTAAGTCGTTTCTAAAGGGGATGCTGTCTTCTACTTCATACCGTGTTTCCCTTGCCATTACCATCAGCAGGTTAAGCTGTTCTTTCAATTGGTCAATAAGCGTTTGCTGTCTCAGCCTGGCCGCTTTCTGTGCATTAAGGTCAACCTTTGCTTGTAGCAATTCAGGCTTGGCACCAAGGCCCACGCTTAGTTTTTTCTCTGCCTGTGCTACCCTTTCATCATTCAAACTCATCTGCTCCTCTATTGCCACCAATTGCTGTTTTTGCCGCACAATGCTGTAATACGTTTTTATTACATCAGACACCGTATTCACCAACTGGTTCTTTATATTGAGCTCGCCCAACTTAACAAACTCAGCCAGCTTATCACGGGTTGCAAACATCTTTAATCCGTCAAACACAGTCCAATTCAGGTTCACAGCAGCGGCAATATTGTTTGATCGTATGCCGCCCCGTTTTCTTTCGCTGCCATCTGCAAGGCGCTGGCGGGTGTTATTGTTGTTAAATATAAGCCCGGTAGTTACGTTAAGCCTTGGCAGAAAAGCTGCATACGCATAGCTGTTGTTTAGTGCTGCCACTGCCGAATCGTTTCTGAGCAATTGTATATCGTAGTTATTTTCTACGGCGGCCGCCACCGCTTCCTCTACGGTAAGTCTTTCCTGACTATGCGCTTCAACACCGGCTAGCACCAGAAATAAAACAGTCACTATTTTAAATTGCTTCATCATCCCTAAAAGGTTTTTCTGTTTCCGGAGCGGGCTCCATCCTGTCTAACTTACTTTTCGTTTTTTTTGTGGATAGATAGGAGTATACCGCAGGCACAACAAATAGTGTGAGCAACAATGCAAACATGATACCGCCTACAATTACAATTCCCAAGGGAATACGGCTGGTGGCTGCATCGCCGAGCGATAATGCAAGCGGCAAAGCCCCCAATGCCATGGCAAGGCTGGTCATTAAAATCGGACGAAACCTGGCTACAGATGCATCTATTACCGCAGGTATTTTTTTATCGCCGGTCAATTGTTTTTGATTGGCAAACTCTACAATCAGAATTCCGTTTTTCGTAACAAGTCCTATCAGCATGATCATGCCTATCTGCGAAAATATATTCAATGTTTGGTTAAACGCCCACAGCGAAAGTACCGCACCAGCAAGGGCTAACGGCACCGTAACCATGATAGTAAATGGATCTATAAAACTTCCGAACTGGGCCGATAGCACGAGGTAGATTAAAATAAGTGCCAGCAGAAAAGCGAAGTAAGTATTTCCGGAACTTTCAGCATAATCACGGGAGGCGCCGGACAATGATGTGGTAAAGCTGTTGTCTAAAACCGTGTCTGCTATCGCCTGAATTTCATCTATCCCATTTCCAATAGTGTAACCATCTGCAAGACCACTGCTGATGCTCGCTGATCGATACCGGTTAAAGTGATAAAGGGTAGGCGGCGTAACATCTTCTGAAATGTTCAACAGGTTTATGAGTGCTATAGATTCGCCACGCACATTCGTAACATAAATATTTTTCAGGTCATTGGGGTCATCTCTATCTATGCGTTCTACCTGGCCAAGTACCGAATACTGCTTGCCCTCTTTTGTAAAATATCCCAACCGCTGATTGCTTAATGCAAGCTGCATGGTTTGGGAAATCTCCTGCACACTCACGCCTAGTTCACTGGCTTTCAGCCGGTCAATGTTGATGCGGATCTCCGGTTTATTGAACTTAAGATCGGCATCTACCCCTTGCAGTATCTTACTTTTGTTAGCTGCATCCAACAACCGAGGCAGCGCCAGTTTTAATTTTTCGTTGTTCGTATTTTGAATTACAAATTGAATGGGCTGACCGCTGCGCCTGTTTACCTGTATGGTTTGGTCCTGTATAGCGAAAGATCGGCCATCGTTAAACCGTGGAATCCTTTTATTTACCCAACTCACAATTTCCTGTTGACTTCTGCTTCGCTCTTTGGGTTCTACAAGCGCCACCCTTACAAATCCAGAGTTGGCCGATCCTGTGCCGGTAAAGCCAGGTGCTGTCATACTGGTGATATATCTTTTTTCTGGCAAAGAATCAATGAGAAAGTTCGAGAGCCTGTCCATGTATTTATCCATGGCGTCGTACGAAGTGCCTTCTGGTGCCGACACCTGTAGCCGGAACCCACTCTTATCTTCCATCGGTGCCAGCTCCGATTGTAGCTGACTGCCTATCAAAAAGATGATGGCGAAACAACCCAGGATAACAGGCCATGCCACCCATCTTACTTTCATAAACCCTTGTAACATTCGGCGGTAACCGTTTTCCATACCGTTGAAAAAAGGCTCTGTCCTGGTATAAAATTTTGAATGTTTAAACGTTTTTCTGCTGAGGTATACGTTGAGTACAGGGGTGAGGGTTAGAGAAACAAATGCAGAAATAAGTACTGCCCCAGCTACCACAATACCAAACTCTCTAAAGAGGCGCCCTACAAAACCTTCGAGGAAAATAATAGGCAGAAACACCACCGCCAATGTGATGGAAGTTGCAATAACAGCGAAGTAAATTTCTTTGGAGCCATCTCTGGCCGCCTGCCACTTATCCATGCCTTCCTCCATTTTTTTATAGATGTTCTCCGTTACTACAATACCATCATCTACCACCAACCCCGTAGCCAATACAATGGCGAGCAGCGTAAGTACATTGATGGTAAAACCGCTTAGGTACATGATGAAGAAAGCCCCAATAAGTGAAATAGGAATATCTATCAGAGGTCGCACTGCTATCAACCAATCTCTAAAGAAAAGATAGATGATGAGCACTACCAGGATGAAAGAGATGAGCAAAGTTTCCTTTACCTCACTGATACTTTTGCGGATGTTTATCGTTTGGTCAGAAGAAACCTCAAGGCGTATATCTTCTGGTAATTCTTCTTTAATCTCTTCCAGTCTTTTTTGAATATCATCGCTGATGGTCACGTAGTTAGTCCCTGGCTGTGGTATTACCGCAATGGCGATCATGGGCACACCACTTTCTTTTAAAACGCTCTCTTCATTCTCCGGGCCAAGTACTGCTTCGCCAATATCTTTCAGGCGAATGTCTGCACCATTTACGTTTTTGATAATGAGGTTGTTGAATTCATCCTCGGTATTCATTTTGCCAAAAGTGCGAATGCCCAATTCAGTTGCATCACCGGATACTTTACCAGAAGGAAGTTCTACGTTTTCTCTTTGAAGTGCCGTCTGCACATCCTGTGGGGTGAGCGCATAGGCGCTCATGCGGGAAGGGTCGAACCAAATGCGCATGGCATATTTTTTTTCACCCCAAATATTTACGCCACTCACGCCCGTGACAGTCTGGATTTTTTCTACCAGGTTGTTGTTGGCAAATTCTGTTATTTCGAGAGCGTTGCGAATGCTGCTTTGCAACAAGATGACAATGACGGGATCGTTGCTGGCGTCTGCCTTACTTACAACGGGTGGTGCATCTAAGTCGGCAGGTAACGACCGTACTGCCTGAGACACCTTGTCTCTAACATCGTTCGCTGCTTCTTCAATGCTCACACCGAGGTTAAACTCTATTGTAATGTTGCTGCTGCCCTGGGAACTTTGGGAGGTAATATTTTTTATTCCGGAGATTCCGTTCACCGCCTTCTCCAGAGGCTCGGTGATCTGGGTTTCTATGATCTCCGCATTGGCGCCAGGGTAAGATGTTCTCACGCTGATATTGGGCGGGTCTAATGCAGGATAATCCCGAACACCAAGGTAGCTGTAGCCTATGGCTCCAAACAGCACGATAACGATGTTAAGAACAATGGCAAATACTGGTTTGCGTAAACTAAATTCTGATAAATTCATTGTTACAATTTCATTAGAATGTTCCCTGACGGATTTTTGGTTGTCAATAGTCAGTTGTCAATGATCGGCAACAATGATTTCACACTGATCTAATTACCTGGCTGGTCAAAAGTCGCCGGCTCTTTGACCCTGCCTAACGGCAGGCAGGCTTTCACCTTTGACCATCTACCTTCCACCTTCTCCTTCCTCATTCCTTCACCTTATTCAACTTTACCTTACCATCTGGTTTCAGGCTCATAAGCCCGGTTATGATAATGGTATCTCCTACTTTAAGTCCGTTGGTAACCTGCACCCTTGTACTATCCCTGGCGCCGGTGGTTACGTCTTCAAACCTTGCCATACCGTTGCGGTATACAGCTACCTTTTTGCCTCTTGCCTGGGGGATGATTGCTTGAGAGGGTATCATGATGGCGTTTGGATCAGGATCAAATGTGGTTTTGACTTTTACAAATTGCCCGGGTAATAATTTTCCGTCATTGTTGGTCACCATAGAACGCACCATGAGGCTGCGGTTGTCTTCGGAAACACCAGACTCGGTAGCGGTAATTTTTGCATTGTAACTTTTAGTGTTTCCTTCAGAAGTGAAACCGATGAGTTGACCAACTTTTACTTTGCTGCTGTATTTTTCAGGCAGTGTGAAATCTAATTTTAGCTGGCTGTTTTGACGAATGGTGGTGATGATGGTTTGCGGGGTAACATAAGCACCCGGGCTAATATTTTTTAAGCCAAGCGTACCAGTAAAAGGTGCCCTGATCTCTGTACGCATAATGTTGCTACGAACAATATTAATGTCTGCATTCAGGTTGTTGATGTCCAGCCTGGCTATATCTGCTTCCTGCTGACTGATGCCATTAATCTTTAAAAGTTCATTATAGCGTCGGCTGGTTTGCTGGGCTGCCTGCACCTGCACTCTCAATTTATTTAACTGGGCCACCAGGTCGCCATCGTAAATTTTGGCAAGCAAGGTTCCCTTAGATACAACACGACCTTCTGCCTTATTCAGGTACACCAGCCTCCCCGATATTTCCGGGTTTACTGTTGTTTCTTCATTTGCAATGATAGAACCCGGCAGTTCCAAATTATCTGCCAGCGGTGTGCTTTTCACAATGTACCCATCAACTTGAGAAACAGGTGGGCCTGAGGGCCTGGCCGCCGCAGCAGCGGCCTCTTTTTTAGCCTTTTTGTTACAAGCTAAAAACAGGATGATACATGCGAAGAAGAAATAGGCCACCCTGAAAATGCCGGAGGAGAATTTAACCACAAATAATTATTTAAGTAATCTGTATTGTATAAAAATAATTTAAGCTGGCACGCTATGCTTGCTAAAATATTATAACCGGTAATGTTATATGATAGAAAACTATTCCGATTTTACAAACAATGTATGTTTGATTTGGTTGGCTTTGTGCAACAATTCCTGGCGTTCGTTGCTGAGGATGGTAATATGGCCCATCTTTCTTCCGGGTTTCGTATGTGTTTTGCCATAAAGGTGAACAAACACGTTATCCATGGCCAGCACTTCATTCAGCCCTTCATACACAGCGAGGCCATTATAACCCGGAGCTCCGATGATATTTACAATAGCTGCAGGCATTATATGATCGGTATTGCCGAGTGGGTAATCAAGTAAAACACGCCAAACCATATCAAACTGGCTGCTGTAGCAAGCCTCTATGCTGTGATGCCCGCTATTGTGAACCCTTGGCGCCGTTTCATTTACCCATACCTTATCGTCATAGTCGGTAAAAAGCTCCACAGCAAAAATGCCCGGACTTTTTAAATCTCTCACAACCTTTAGCGCAATGGCTTCGGCTTTCCACAAAATTTTTTCTGGTAATTGTGCAGGACTCAGTTGGTGGCTCAGTAAATTTAAGTTGCTGTCAAAAATCATATCCACCGGGGCGTAGATGGCTGTTTCGCCCGAGGCACTCACGGCGATCATTACCGCAATTTCTTTTTTAACCCTCACCATCTTTTCCAAAACTGCTGGTTCGTCAAAGCCTTTGTGCATGTCTGCAGATTGGTGCAGTAGCTGCACACCGCGGCCATCGTAGCCACCTTGGGCCAGTTTGTGTACGGCGGGTAAAAAACTTTCCTGCGCTTCTAACGCCAACTTGTTTTGCGTAACAATAAAATCGCTGGTAGGAATGCTGTTGGATTGATAAAATTCTTTTTGCAGAATTTTGTTCTTAATAATTTTTAGTGCTGCCGGGGTAGGGTACACTTTCACGCCCTCATCTTCCAGTTTTTGAAGAGCATCTTCATTTACATTTTCAATTTCTATGGTGAGTACATCCAGGTGCTTTCCAAAATTGTAAACATCGTCGAAGTTGGTGATATTGCCTTTCGTAAAATGGTGGCAAAGGTGCGCTGCAGGACAGTTTGCATCACTTTCCATCACGTAAGTTTCTACCGGGTAGTTGGCGGCCTGCTGCAGCAACATTCTACCTAACTGGCCTCCGCCTAAAATACCTGCTTTTTTCATAACGCAAATATAGAAACAGCAACCTTAGCACAGCCGGTAATTTTATTACCTTTGGAGGAATGACCCCGGACTATCCTCATAAAAATTTTGGAGACAAGCGCATCGGCTATTTTCTTTTGATGTCGGCGCTCGCTATGGATGCTGCTGCCTGAGTGGTAGCCAATCCTCACACCGCTTGCCGGCAATCTTTTGCAAGCAGTTCCTTATTTATAACTCTTCGCCTTCAAACTTAACAACAGTATGAGCACAACAACTTCTAATACTAGCAACACACCCCAAACTCAACAGGATTTTTTACCACTGCATGGCACAGACTATGTAGAGTTTTATGTGGGTAATGCCAAACAGGCTGCGCATTTTTACAAGACCGCATTTGGGTTTCAGTCCCTCGCTTACGCCGGCCCCGAAACAGGCATGAAGGACAAGGTCAGTTATGTGATACGGCAAAACAAACTCACATTCGTTTTAACCACTCCACTTAGGATTAACAACGAAATAGCGGACCATGTTTATCAGCATGGAGACGGGGTAAAGTTTATTGCATTAAAGGTAGAAGATGCAACAGATGCCTGGAAGCAAACAACCAGTCGTGGCGGACGCAGCTCCATGGAGCCACAAATCTTAAACGACGAGCAAGGCCAGGTTGTAATGAGCGGTATACACACTTATGGCGAAACGGTGCATTTGTTTGTAGAGCGCAAAAACTACCGGGGTATTTTTATGCCTGGCTTTGTAAAATGGGAGAGTACTTACAATCCGACAGAGACCGGTTTGTTGTATGTAGACCACT
>JAYTBG010000346.1:0-3221 GCA_043737055.1 Chitinophagaceae bacterium
ACTGCTGGATAGGAGAAAAAGTGTGGATAGACAACCTGGCGATGGTTACCCTTGGCAATCATGTTTGTATTAGCCAGGAAGCATATTTGTTTTGCGGCAACCACGATTATAGTAAAAGTAGTTTTGATTTGATGGTGAAACCCATTGTGCTGGAAGATGGGGTGTGGATAGGAGCAAGGGCGGTCGTATGTCCAGGGGTCATCGCCCATCAACACGCTGTATTGGCTGTGGGATCGGTGGCTACCCATTCAATAGAGGCCTATACTATTTACCAGGGAAACCCGGCCCAAAAAATTAAACAGAGAATAATTATCAGTTAATATACCCCTAGCTTTGATTTTTGAATACTAACCGTTGGTAAATTTACGTTGAGGCTAATGGCAGGCGGTAAGTTTCTTTAGAGTGAACATGATCAAAAACAACTTGTCTTTCAAAATGAACATTCCTCCCCACAATAGTGCGCCGGTGTTAAGATTCCAGGGAGTGGTAGAGGGTTCCTCAAACCTACTATATAGCCAGCGGCAAACTCCCGCAGCGGCGCCCGGTCTAAAAGTCAGTATCATTACCGTTACACACAACTCCGAAAAATTTCTGGCAGACTGCATCAGTTCTGTTCAGATGCAGAATTACCCTAACATAGAACACATCATCATTGACGGCAAGAGCCAGGACGGCACGCTGGATATCATCCGGAAATATGAAAAGGGCATTTCAAGGTGGGTTTCCGAAACGGATAAAGGAATGTACGATGCACTTAACAAGGGCATGAAGATGGCTACAGGAGACGTCATTGGTATTTTAAATAGCGACGATGTGCTGGACAATGATCACGTGATTTTGCAAATTGTAAAGGAATTTGTGGCCAACAAGGCAGATGCCGTTTATGGCGACCTTCAGTATGTGGCACAAGACGATATAGAAAGAGTACTGCGTATTTGGAGAGGGCAACCATACAAACGCTCCCGATTTCAGTTAGGCTGGATGCCTGCGCACCCTACCTTCTACATAAAGCGCAGCATGGTAGAAAAATTTGGTGGTTACGAAACCCATTATTTTAGTGCTGCTGATTACGAATTCATGGCCCGTTATCTTTTTCACCACCGGGTATCTGCAAGCTATCTTCCGCAACTCATTGTACGGATGCGGGTAGGTGGTGCCAGTAACAAAACGCTGAAACACAGGCTTAGGGGGAACAGGCGTGACTACCTGGCAATGAAACGCAACAAAATTCCCTTTGCCTTTTTGGTGTCTATCCTCAAGCCGCTTATAAAGTTGCATCAATTTCGTGTGCCCAAATAGAGTTTAAGAGGTTCAACGTTCAAAAGTTCAACGTTTAAGGTTTGAGCTTTGACGTTTCCGGTTTCCATCGAAATGCTTAACTAATTGTTCCCTATCGGGCAGACCAGTATGACGTTTCACCTTTGACTTTTCACCTTTAGCCTTAGGCCTTTCGCCCTACGCCCTTCACCTTCCACCCCCCAATGGCCTTCCTCGACATTTTTAGAAAAAAGCCTTCCCTAATCGCTGCCTCCCTGCCTTTTGAGACGGATATGCATTCGCATATATTGCCGGGGTTAGATGATGGATCGCCAGACCTCGGGACTTCTCTAACATTGGTGCGAGGGCTGATGTCGCTTGGCGTTAAACGCAGCATTGCCACGCCACACATCATCAGCGATCTCTATAGAAATACTCCAGCCGGAATCACCGCATCATTACAACTGCTCCAGGAAGGCATTACTAGTGCGGGCCTTGACTTCACCGTTAGTGTGGCTGCAGAATATATGTTAGACGATTTCTTTTTCGAAAAAATTGCACAAGGAGAACCTTTACTTACGCTGTACGACAATTATATTTTGACCGAATTTTCTTTTGGCTCCCAGCCAGAGAATCCACAGATGATGAGTTTCAACATCATCACAAACGGGTATACGCCCATCCTTGCCCACCCCGAGCGATACGGTTATTTTCACCACAACTACAAAGCCTACCATCTACTAAAAGAACTGGGATTTGTGTTGCAGGTAAACCTCTTGTCTGTAACGGGCTATTATGGAGCGCCGGTTGCCAAAGCGGCAAAGTATATCCTAAAAAACGGGCTTGCAACCTTTGCTGGTACCGACCTTCACCATGAAAAGCACCTGGTTGCATTGGGGGAAAAGAAGAACATGGCGATGTTCGGCGAGTTGTTTGGGAAGGGATGGAATATTGATTTGAAGATTTGATCCGATAGCTATCGGATTTGGTGATTTGGAGATTTGATGATTTGACAATTTATAATTAGATCCGACAGTAGTTGAATTTAATAGATGGAAAGGTGAAAGCCTGTCTGCCGGTAGGCGGGGTGAAATCTTCAAACCTGCCTATTGGCAGAGTGGGCACCTGATGGAACTATTTAAGGAGAAAAGCACTTTAAAGCTAAACATTTAAACATTTCCCTTTACCAATACGGTGCAAGCATAAATATTGAAAATTGCAATCCTAAAAAAGTTAAAGCCTTGAGCGCTAAACGACTTAATTTCCCCTACGAATAGTATAGAGCCACCCGAATGTAAGAAGCTAACAATTCTGACAGACGTTGAACGTTGAACCCTGCCTGCCGGCAGGCAGGCGTTGAACCTTTGAACCCTCTACACTACCCACTCCACGATTTCATTCTCCCACTCCTTCCTAAACGGCGTAGTAATTTTGATGTAATTATCCGTGTAGCCGTCCATCATGCCATTTTTATTGGCAGTTTCAAATAATACTTTACGGGCCTGGCCAATATGCTGTTGGGTAAAGGCCTGTGTTTTTGCGTAGCTAAGATTGCGTAAGATTTTGTTGCGCTCATTACGTTTTTGTATGGGCACTACTGGCCCTAAGGTGATGGCGTGTGTGTTGTCTCTTTCAGAATAAGTAAATACATGTAGGTAACTCACAGGCAACTCCTGAAGAAAAGTAAATGTTTCATTGAACTGCTCCTCTGTTTCACCGGGGAAGCCAACGATTACGTCTACGCCAATGCAGGCATGCGGCATCATGGTTTTGATGAGCTGCACTTTTTGGGCATACAGTTCCCTTTTATAACGCCGGCGCATAGCCGCTAAAACGGGGTTGCTGCCGCTTTGCAGTGGTACGTGAAAATGCGGCATAAAATGTTTGCTATTGGCCACAAATTCTATGATGTCGTTGCTGAGTAAATTAGGCTCGATGGAAGAAATTCTGAAACGTTCGATGCC
>JAYTBG010000347.1:0-3215 GCA_043737055.1 Chitinophagaceae bacterium
GCCTCGCCCACAGAAATACTAACAGAATCTCTAAATTCCCCGAGTTGTGTATAAAGCTTCGGGACTTTATATGGGGCTGCTGCTAATTTGGTTTGCGCCATCAATTGGCTGCTGGCAAGCACGAGTATTAACAGAAATAATTTTTGGATATGTTTCATTCTTGGGGAGTTATATGTAGGAACGAATCTAATCAAAGAAAATTGCTCCTACCCACACTTTAACAGGGCCTTGGAGGTTTGTTTGCAAATGGTGAATTGTGAATAGTCAATATTTATTTTTGAACCTGCATGCCGGCAAGCAGGCTTTCACCTTTGAACTTCACCTTTCACCTTTGACCTTTTACCCTGCACTTCAACTCAAAAAAGTGCTTTACAAACCCGCCAAACTTTCTTCAATGATCCTGATCTTGGTGGTTGCATCTGATTTTTTCTTTTGCTCTAGCGCCAGTACTTCAGGCCTGGCGTTTTGTACAAACTTTTCGTTGCCAAGTTTTTTCTCAACTGATGCTAAGAATCCTTGCAGGTGGGTAAGTTCCTTTAACAGGTCATCCTTCTGCATGCCTGTGTCCATCGGCTGTTCTGTTTCAATATAAAATTTATCTTTTCCAATTACCGAAGTAATTGTACCTGTAACAGGATCATTTGTAAATGAGATAGATCTGGCATTTACCTGTTTGGCTAATATCTCTTTGATGCTAGCGTACACCTCATCGTCGTTGGTTTGAATATGCAAAACGATCGCTTCTTTAGGTTTTATTAGTTGTTTATTTCTTACATCACGTATTCCCGTAATTACATCTTTAAGCAAATTCGCTTTTGCTAAAATCTGCGCATCTGCGGCCCTCACTTTTTCAAATTGTTTCACACACAAATCATCATTCCTTTCTTCGAGCAAATGATAAATCTCCTCGGTCACAAATGGCATGTAGGGATGCAGTAACTGCATCAGGTCTGTAAAGAAGCCAATCGTTTTTTCGTAAACGGCCGGGTTGATAGGTTGTTCAAAACCAGGCTTGATCCATTCTAAATACCAGCTACAGAAATCATCCCATATCAACGAGTATATCGTTTTCAATGCTTCGCTCAAACGGAACTGTTTCATCAGCCCATCTACTTCTGTGCGCACTTCGCTCAACCTGTTCTCAAACCATTCTAATGCAAAGTTGCCTACCGCTGTGTGCTCACTGCCAACTGCCAACTGAGAACTGTCAACTGTTCCCCGCCTCGCTTCCCACATCTTCAGCAGCTTCAGCGCATTCCACATTTTGTTGTTGAAATTGCGGCCTTGCTCTAATGCGCCTTCATCAAACAACAGATCATTTCCTGCGGGAGAAGAAATCATAATACCAAACCTCGTAGCATCTGCGCCGTACTGGTCTATCAATCCCAACAGGTCGGGAGAGTTGCCTAATTGCTTACTCATTTTCCTTCCCTGCTTATCCCTTACCATGCCGGTAAAGTACACATCGTTGAAAGGTTTTTTGTCTTCGAATTCGTAGCCGGCCATGATCATACGGGCTACCCAAAAGAAAATGATATCCTGTCCCGTAACCAAAGTGGTAGAAGGGTAGTAATACTTCGCTTCCACATTACCAGGATTGCTCACGCCTTTAAAAACTTCCATCGGCCACAACCATGAAGAGAACCAGGTGTCCAGCACATCTTCATCTTGAACCAATGACGATTGACCAATGACGAATGACGAATTTTGCGTAGCTGCTAATTTTTCCGCAGCTGCTTTACCTTCAGCTACATAACAATTACCATTTTCATCATACCAGGCCGGTATTTGCTGCCCCCACCAAAGCTGGCGGCTGATGCACCAGTCCTTGATATTCTCTAGCCAATATTTATAAGTGTTTTTTAATTTGGAGGGATGAAAAGTTATTTCATCACTTAACACCGACTGCAATGCCTCCGGATTTTTCTCCATGAATTTATTCATGTCTATGAACCACTGCAGGGATAATTTATTTTCTATCACTGCGCCCGTTCTTTCGCTCGTGCCTACCTGGCTTTTATAATCTTCTGTTTTTTCTAACTGACCAATTGCTGCAATATCTTCTGCAATCTTTTTGCGCAAAGCAAAACGATCCATGCCTGCATAATCCAATACCTGCTGCGACGGGTTTTCTTCCATCAATTCCTCAGCAGTAAATTTTCCGGTAATGTCCAGCGTGTCAATCG
Source organism: Chitinophagaceae bacterium (assembly GCA_043737055.1). Classification (GTDB taxonomy): domain Bacteria; phylum Bacteroidota; class Bacteroidia; order Chitinophagales; family Chitinophagaceae; genus Ferruginibacter. The sequence goes on from JAYTBG010000347.1 coordinate 2,187, forward strand.
CTTTTAAATTATGTTTAGCACCCAGCATATTATCGTTCTTATCATGCGCAGGCGTAACTTTCAAAGCACCTGTACCGAAATCTGCGGTTACGTATTCATCTGCAATAATTTTAATTTTTCTGTTGATGATCGGTACGATCACTTCTTTGCCTACAAAAGAAGCATAGCGTTCGTCGGTCGGGTTTACACAAATAGCTACATCACCCAAAATGGTTTCGGGCCTGGTGGTAGCCACAGTGATTCCGCCACTGCCATCTGCCAATTTATAAGTAACGTGGTATAATTTAGAATCTACATCCTTAAAAATTACTTCTTCATCACTCAATGCCGTTTGCCCAACCGGATCCCAGTTCACCATTCTTTTACCACGGTAGATCAATCCTTTTTTATGCAGGTCGATAAACACTTTTATCACAGCTTTGTAGTAGTCATCATCCATGGTAAAACTGGTTCGGTCCCAATCAAGGCTGCAACCCAGTTTTTTTAATTGCTGTAAAATGATGCCGCCATATTTTTCTTTCCACTCCCATGCGTAAGACAAAAACTCCTCTCTTGATAAAGAGGATTTGATAATTCCCCGCTCCCGCAACATGCCTACTACTTTAGTTTCGGTTGCAATACTTGCATGATCCGTTCCCGGTACCCAGCAGGCATTTTTGCCATTCATGCGGGCATGACGAATGAGAATATCCTGTATGGAATTGTTAAGGCAATGCCCCATGTGTAACACACCCGTCACGTTCGGTGGCGGTATCACAATGGTATAAGGTTCCCTTGCATCAGGAGTACTGCTAAAATATTTTTTATCCAGCCAGTGCTGGTACCATTTATTCTCAAGAGCCTGCGGCTCAAAATTCTTAGAAAGTTCCATGTGCAGTAATTCCGTTTTTACAAGGGGGCGAAGGTACAAAAAGGCGAGGGATTTTATTTGGGATACCGGCATTTCAGCAATGGGGTACATGGTTGCGTCGCTCTCTTGTGCTTTTTTATCCATGAGCAACATTACAGACCATATTTTATTAATAACCC
>JAYTBG010000348.1:0-7840 GCA_043737055.1 Chitinophagaceae bacterium
CCAAAGTTGAGGCAAATGGAAGTTGCATGCCCCATGTGTAAATAGCCATTCGGCTCTGGCGGAAATCGTGTGACAATGCTACTGTACTTTCCAGCCGCCAGGTCTGCTTCAATGATTTCTTCAATAAAATTCAGGCTCTTTTCTTCGCTCATGTTCTTTATATAAGGCGCAAACTTACGACTTCGGTCTACAAATATTCATGTAGGTACGCATAATAAAAAACCCGTGAAAGATTGTTTCACAGGCTTCATGATTGTATAAAATTTTATCAGGCGGTACCCATACGTTTTAAGTAAGCGCCATGTGATACAATTGCCTGCGTCATTTTTTGATACTCGTTGTACTTCACGTTAAATTCCTGGCAAGTACTTTTAATGATCTTGCTGATGGCAGGGTAGTGTACGTGAGAAATTTTAGGAAACAAGTGGTGCTCTATCTGGAAGTTTAATCCTCCTACAAACCATGATATAACCCTGTTGCTTGTTGCAAAGTTGGCTGTAGTTTCTAACTGATGCATAGCCCACTCGTTTTCAATATCATTGGAGCCGGCAGTAGGAGTGGGAAAGCTGGTGTGCTCTACTGTATGCGCCAATTGAAATACGATGCTCAGAATAAATCCGGCAAACATGCTCATGGCAAGAAAACCGACCAGCCACCAAACAAATCCAATCATATAGATGGGAAGAATAACCATCATAGCCAGGTAACCTACCTTGGCTGTCCAAAAAGCAAAATGATCAAAAGCGCTCATTTTTTTGATCGGAACAGATCCTACTTTTTTAGTGAAGTATTTTTTGTAATCGGTCATAAACACCCAGATTATGAGTAAGAGTGTATAAAGGAACCAGACGTAGATGTGCTGATAACGGTGGATCTTATACTTCTTTTGCGTTTCGCACATGCGGAGCATCGGCTTGATTTCTATATCATCATCAATGCCATCTATATTGGTATACGTGTGGTGAATAATGTTATGCTTGTTGTTCCACATAATGCCGCTGGCCCCAAGAGCATTCACAGAGTAGGCAGCAATTTTATTCCAAAGTTTGCTTTTGCTAAAACTGCCATGACCGCCATCATGCATTACATTAAAACCGATGGCGGCAGTAAGGCCACCCATGGCCAATGCTTCTAAGAACGCCACCCAACCCACGGGTGTAAAAAATACAACGTGGATGTACAATGCGATATAGAGCGTCCAAAAAAGTATGGCTTTAAAATATAGGCTCCAGTTACCGGTCGCCGATTTTTTGTTTTCAACAAAATAGTTGTTCACTCTCTTTTTAAGCTCCTGGTGAAAGCTGGAAACCTGCTGGTTTCTAAACTTGGGGGTTACAAATGTATTCATGCTCATTAGTTATGTATTTTCTTTAATAAGGGCGTCAAAAGAAGAGAACCCTATCATTTTTTCTGTTATAAAACCTTCAGCATATTTTACGCCAATCATTTTGCCAAACATCTTAGAACGATAAATAATACTTTCTAAAAAGTCAGGGGTTGATATATAGGTTTGCGGTCCGGCGGTATCCGGATTGTGAAACTGGGTTTCGTATGCTTTAATCGCTTCCAGCTTGGTTTCGAGTACATTTGAAATATCTATTACGAAATCCGGCTTCAGATATCGGTCCTGTATGTAGTGCAATACATATTTGGGACGCCAAGGTTGTTGAATTTCACCATTTTCTGAAGTTTCTATTTTAACGAGGCCTGCGAGAAAGGAGGCGTCTACTATTAACCGGGCGCCTTTACCATGGTCGGGATGTCGATCTTCCGGGGCATTGGCAAGAATGATTTCGGGGCGGTACTTGCGGATAGTGGCAATGATGCGAAGCTGGTGTTCCTGGTCGTTTTGTAAAAACCCATCGGCCATGTGGAGATTTTCCCTCACATCCACCCCGAGTATTTTAGCAGCATTGCCAGCTTCAATTGTTCTTGTCTCTGCAGTTCCCCTTGTGCCTAACTCTCCCCCGGTTAGATCTACAATTCCCGTCTTGTTACCCTTCTGCTTTTCTACCAGTAAAACGCCGGCACAACTCAGTTCTACGTCATCGGGGTGAACACCAAAGGCCAGTACATCTAACTTCATAAGTTTATCCTTTCCTAATTTCGGCGAATGTACGGTGTTTAGGTGAAAAATTGTAGCGATAAAAGCATTAATTGGCGAAAGACCAGGTAGAAAACTTATCCCGGAGAACTGTATCGTGCAATCGGTTTATGAATATCTTCATACCCGTACATCCTCTGTACCTCACGCACGAATTTTTCGATGAGAGCATCATCTTTCCTGGGGTCGTAAGACTGTTTTAAATTGCTGTTAAAGAAAAACGCCACTGTCTGGTAAAGACGGGCATTAAGTCCCCCTTTATATTCTTTAATAATTTCGTAGCAATTATTGCCCGTTTCCCGGTTAATGAGTTTCATCAACACTTTGCCCTGGTAAACGGACAGATCAGTAAGCGGGGTTGTAAACTCTTTTTTGAGCTCCGCTTCCCTGGAGTGAATGTATTTTTTGCGATCTTCTTTTTTAGAAACAGCAATGAGTTTTGCATTGATGTCGTTCATAACAACTCCGGCACGGCGGGCATAGGGGTAGGTAACATACACAGCATTGCGCAACCGGTTGTATTTTGCCTTGTCACTCATCTGGGCTTCCCATAAAGTAGACAGGAAGTAAATGTTTTCCAGGGTTTTGGCTTCAATAGTATCGCCGTTGTAAATGATTGCCTGGGTTAAAATGGTATCGTTTGCCCCATATCCGGTTTGTGCCTCTCCTGTAAAAGGAAGCGCAAGACAATAAATAAATATTGCCATGTATCGTGGAGAAAAAGCTTTTTTCAACAAACCCATTAACGTAAAATTAAGGAAGGAAGATTATTCTTTTAATACGTTCTTAACTCTAAGGTAACCTCCGCCTGCTATATTATCTCTAGAAAACGAAGGGTTTTGGCAATTTTATAACGAGCAAATAAAAACGGCCAACGCTGCTTACAAAAAAATCTCCATCACTTTTAGGCCCGGGAGTTAGATAAAAAATTCAACATAGCTAGTTGTTGGCGAAAAGGAACATGTAAACCAATGCGGCGGTTAACAACAGCAGCGTCACCGCTGTTTGAGCTTTAGAAAACTTTCCTCTTTGCACCATACTCACTATCATTCCAAGAGCCATTACAATAAGTCCTAGCCAAACCAGGTTTACGTAAGGAAATACATAAGTCTTTACTGTAACGAAGTCAATGAGTTTGTCTGATTCTTTTACGCCAAGTTTGATGGTATGGTCGTCTCTTACTCCGGCAAACCGCAGATAGAGATTTTGGGCATATAAGGTATCATCTCTGTGAATAATGCCCATAGAATCAACTTCTATCAACGGTGTGGCAGCGTACTTTACACCTTCTTTACTCACTACCGTTAGGTCAGCCATCAACGCAATGTCTTTGGAAGAATAATTATATTTAGCAGTCTGCGGATTCTTTTCCACCTTGTTCAAGATAATGTAACCATTCCCATAAAAACTGGTATCGCCTGCATGTAACTCTACAATGTTAAACTGCGCAGTATCTTCAGAAACGGCTTCGTTTAGTGCATAGGAAATATAGGTGTAAACATCTTTGTTGAAATAGGAACGGGTATCCGGGTTACTGCTCATGTTATTGTCCTTCATCATGTAAACATCCGGGCTCAATTGAAACGTTTCCTTTACGATATTGTCCGATCCTTTCTTCTCAAAATTGAGTTGGTAATACTTTCGGCCATCTTCGAGTCCAGATGAATCTTTGCGGTAAGTAACTTCATACTCGCCCATGCGGGTAGGTACATCCCTGATGAGCGTGAGATTTTCTTTTGGGTCATCTTTTTCTTTAGTCATAGGGTCAGTGCCTGCGGCAAAATTGATCCCGTTTACCATGCTGCTGCTGATAACTTTTTTATTGCCGGATGAAATGAGTATCCCAATTAACATGAGCGCAAAACCAGCGTGTGCAATAGAACCGCCGCCGCTTAACAAGTTGCCTTTTAACACCATCCAGATGTACATGGCATTAGCAATGAGCGCATAGATGGTTGCAAAAAGTGCTACATAAATTGCACCCAGGAAGCCGATACCTTGCTTGTAATAAGTGATGGGATAAACTATAACAATGACGGTCGTAGCGATTGCAGCTATTAATGTGGGCAAGGCAATTTTTTTCAGCAAGTAGGCCTTACCGGTAGTTTTATATTTCAGGTATTGGGTAACGGCGGTTAAAAGACCAACGATTATGGCAATGAGGGCCGCAACTTTATTGTATGAAAATTCTACATCCTCAGGCGGGGCAATGCGGGTTCCAAATGCGTAGTTAATAACAGGCACCGAAGTTTTTGCACTGATAAACATTGCGGATAGAAAAAATACCAGTGACCCTATAAACATCCAGAACTCCCGGGAGTTGGTATTTTCCTCCTTGTGTATGGCAGGAATTTTTTTGTAATTGACGAAGAACAGAATTAGTGATGGCAAAGTGAAGGCCAGCACAAACATTCCAATCATGACATTGATTGCTTTACCGGCTTCTGTGAAAGAATGTACAGACGTATCGCCCAGCACACCAGTACGGGTGAGGAAGGTTGAATACAACACAAAACAAAAACTCAGTATAGCAAATAGGTAGGTTGCCCTAAGCGAGTGCCCAGTTGATTTGTATACGAGCATGGTATGTAGCCCGGAGATTAAAATTAACCATGGCACCAACGATGCATTCTCTACCGGATCCCATGCCCAATAACCTCCAAAACTCAACGATTCATACGCCCATTTTCCGCCCATCATTATACCTACTCCTAGCACACAGGCGCTAAGCAGCGTCCAGGGTAGGGCAGCCTTCACCCAATCGCCATACTGCCTGCTTCTCATACCTGCATATGCAAAAGCAAATGGAACAATGGTACTGGCAAAACCAAGAAACAACACGGGCGGATGTATCACCATCCAATAATTGCGCAGCAAAATATTGAGGCCCATGCCATCTTTCAAAAAGCTTAAATAGTTGGGCTGACTGAAAATTGGAGCATTGATTTCATTTCGGGTAAGGGTGAATAAACTGTTTCCAATCCTAACATCAAAAACGTAAATGCCCAGGATCATCATCATTAAAAAAAACTGCGCCATGCTGATAACGGTCATCAGGTAGGGTTCCCAATGGCCTACCATCGCAGCCTTGCGTTTCAGGATAATTACGCTTCCGAAAATAGCATGTGACAGTGCCCATAAAAGAAAACTTCCTTCCTGGCCTTCCCAGATGCAGGCTAACAAATATTTACTCTCCAATTGTTTGGAGGCATGCTTGTAGGCATACATGTATTCGTAGAGATGATTTGCGCAGATATAAAATACGATGGCAAAAACTGCCAGCACCGAAGCAACCTGTGTGAGGAAGATAGCACGTGCATATTTTATCCAGCGTTGTTTTTCTAGTTGATGTGTTTTGCCGGTGGCTATAAAAAAACTAATTGTGGCAAGCAGCGATGCAATGAAGGAAAGAATGATAAAAAAATGTCCTATCTGGCCGGGTAATAAGTGTTCTCCAATAAAATTCATTACAGCATATTGTTTTGCAGAATTAATAATTCGTCGTAGTCTCGTTCACGTTTCTTTTAAGTTGTTCTTTATCGTCTTTGTATTTGCTCGGGCATTTTAACAAAATTTCTTTGCACTCAAATTGCCCTGCTTCCATTTTACCTTTCATAACTATCCGTTCACTTTTTTCCAGATCTGAGGGCTTGCTATTATGATACACCACTTTAGTTTGCCCGCCCAAACTATCAACAGCATAAAAAGACAAATAGTTTGGATTTTTAATTGGATCGTACTCAATGGGCTGGGTTTTATCTAAACGGGCAATGAGGTGAACATACTTACCCGGTTTCTCTTTAGCAGAATTTACCGTGTCGTAGGTAGAGAAATCTACAGAGTAAGCCAGCAGGCCAACAATTACAGCAGCTATACCTACAAGGATAATGATATGTGTCTTTTTCATACTGTTTTTGGAGTTTGTGGAAGAAATGAGCCTGTTTTTCTCAAGAAAAACAATTAAAATGAGAGACAATTTTAAAAGCTGTTTTCCCGTTATTTATAATCGGGGCAAAGGTACTTCAATTCAGGTTTGCCACATAAATTAAAGCTTCCTTTTTATGCCTCCAGAAAATGTTTTTTCTCAATTATATTTGCAAAAATTTAAAGTACTTCAATGGTAGATCTCTCTGATTACGACCCTAACTCCGTAGGAAATCCTGACAATAATATTTTTGGTCTGCCCACCACAGAGGAAGATGCCCGGCTGGTAATTTTGCCGGTGCCATGGGAGGTTACAGTAAGCTACAATGCAGGAACTGCCAGGGCTCCGGAACATGTGTTAAATGCTAGCTTGCAGGTAGATCTTTTTGACCCCGATATTCCAGACGCATGGAAACAAGGCTTTTACATGCGGCCGGTAGATAAGAAGGTACTCACTAAAAGCGATTACCTGCGCAAAGAAGCAGAGCTCTACATCAACTACATATCACATGCAGAAATTGTTGCAGACAATAAGTTCATGTGCAAGTCTCTTAAAGAAATTAATGCGGGCAGCCTTTTTCTAAACAGTTGGGTGTACGATCAAACCCGGGAGCTGTTGGCCAAAGGCAAATTGGTGGGCTTGCTTGGTGGAGATCATAGTACACCGTTTGGATACATTAAAGCCATTGCTGAGCATTACCCTGATTTTGCTATTCTTCAGATAGATGCCCATTGCGATTTACGGGAATCGTATGAAGGATTTGTGTACTCTCACGCTTCGATTATGTACAATGTGCTTAAGGAAATTGGCGAAGTGAAGAAGTTGGTCCAGGTAGGTATCAGGGATTTTTGTGACGAAGAGCTGGATTTCATACACAAAAGTGAGGGCAGAATAGTTACGTTTTTTGATAAAATTATCAAGGAGCGCCAATACGAAGGTGAAACCTTCAAGCAGATCGTAGATGATATTGTATCTCATTTACCTGCGCATATTTTTATAAGTTTTGATATAGATGGTTTGGATCCTAAACTCTGCCCGCACACCGGAACCCCTGTGCCCGGAGGATTAGAGACCGAACAAGTTTTTTACCTGCTCAAGAAAATTCACCAGGCCGGGAAAAAAGTTATTGGCTTCGACTTAAACGAAACAGGCGTGAGCACTAATGAGTGGGACGAAAATGTTAGTGCCCGCATTTTGTATAAGCTCTGTAGCATTCTTGTAGCCACAAATCCCCAATGAACAAAAGCTACAGCATAGAAATACCCAACGAAAGGCAACCCACTTACCGCATAGTCTTACTGATTGTGTCCATCATCAATTTGCTGGCATTTATTTACCTGGCTTTAAATACAGGTTCGGAAAATTTGTTGCCGGTAATATATGCGGGTGTTGCGCTGAGTGCCACTGCTTTGGGCACTATACTACTCAAGCGTTTCGGTAAATATCTGCCAGATTCCTGGGCAGCGGCAGCCCTCATAATGAGTGCAATACTTTGGGTGCTCTCTGGCAATTACCTTCCTGGTTTTTTGTTATTGATATTTGCAGCCCTGGGCATAGTGGCTCAAAGAAAGCCTGTTATCCATTTCGAATCGTCTTACATCCGATACCCGTCTTTTCCTGAAAAAAGGTTACACTGGGCAGATGTTGATTTTGTAATGCTCAAAGATGATATTCTCACCATAGAAATGAAAAGCAATCACCTGCTGCAATTTACCCTGGATAAGGTGCTGGCATCAAATACAGACGCCAACCAGTTCAACGAATTTTGTGCTTCCTGTGTGAGTAATGCCGCTTCCAATTCACCTGCATGA
>JAYTBG010000349.1:0-3181 GCA_043737055.1 Chitinophagaceae bacterium
GCCAACTGCTGATGACTGCCGAAAATACACTTGCCTTTGAAAGGAGTATGGATATGCTGGATGGTTCAATTGGGGAAATGCGGCGTGTTGCACATAACATGATGCCCGAGACTTTGGTAAAGTTTGGATTAAACACTGCACTAAAAGATTTTTGTAACGATATCAATCAGTCTGGGGCATTGCAGCTTTCTTACCAGTCTATAGGTATGGATAATGCAGAGATAGACAGCACTACTTCCATCACCATTTACCGGATCGTGCAGGAGCTCATCAACAACACTATGAAGCATGCTGGCGCCTCCACAGGGCTGGTGCAAGTAAGTTTGTTACAACAAAAATTAGCTTTAACTGTGGAAGATGACGGCCAAGGCTTTGACCTCACAATGCCCAAGGGTATGGGCTTGAGAAATGTTCGCAACCGGGTAGAGTTTTTAAAAGGAACCCTTGATGTGAAGACCGAAAAAAACAAAGGCACATCTGTTCATATAGAAGTGAACCTATCATGATTAAAACAACCGCTCATGGCTATAAAATTATTTATTGTAGATGATCATTACATGGTTATAGAAGGTATTCACTCCCTGCTGCAAAACGAAAAGGATATTGAGTGGATGGGCCACGCCAGTAACGCCAGCTCCTGCCTGGCCTTTTTACAAAACCAAAAGCCAGATGTGATCCTTATGGACATCAGTCTGCCAGACAAAAGTGGCATTGACCTTTGCAAAGAAGTGAAAGATAGATTTCCGGGCATTCATATTTTAGGACTCAGCACTTTTAATCAGCAGAGCTTTATAGAAAAAATGATGAAAAGCGGCGCTTCAGGCTATGTCTTAAAAAATGCAACGCAAGAGGAGCTCACTGAAGGTATCAGGACGGTAACTACCGGCCGACAGTACTTAAGCTTTGATGCCGCTACAGCCTTGCGTCAGCCAGCAACGGAAAATAATGTGCCCCTCATTACCCGGAGAGAAAAAGAAGTGTTGGGTTTAATTGCAGACGGACTTACCAACAATGAAATAGCTCAGCAGCTATTTATAAGTGTGGCCACGGTAGATACGCATCGTAAAAATTTGTTGGCAAAATTCGAGTGTAAAAACATTGCATCGCTAATTAAGCTAGCCATGCAAATGCATTTGATCTAAGCTTATTCGAAGTCTTTATAAAGCAGGTATTTTTTACGTATTGCTTTAAAGGCGGTCAGCCTTGGTTGCCAGCTTGCCCTGATAGCATCTTCACTAAGGCCCTGCCTCACCTGCTTTTGCAGCATGTCGTTACCGGCCAGTCTATCAATGAAATTATTTTTAAGAAAAAAACTATCCTTGCCAGGAAATAATCGGTAAGCATCCAGCAGGTATTTCAACTGTATTTTTCCATTTACTTTTTTCAATACTTCTTTGTTGCTGGCTGAAAGATTCCACCCATAGCATTTTTGATAAAAGCACTTGCTGTTTTTGGCTCCTTCGTTTGGTTTGGGTGTAAAAGCGAACAGATTTTTGGGTAATGTTGGGTGCCCGAAGTACTGAAACGGTTTATCAGTTCCCCGGCCCTCGCTTAAGACGGTGCCTTCAAAAAAACAGGTGGATGGATACCAGTAAATGCTTTGCATTTCTTTAAGGTTGGGCGAAGGATTAACCGGTAATTCATACAGGCTGCTATGGTTATAGTTTGTGCATTTGATCACCTGCACATGAAAGGGTGTATCGGTTGAGGGTGTAGAAGTTATATTATAGTCATTAATAGCGTTTGCTTTGTGGCTTAGCCAATTTTCTCCTACCAGCATCATTGCATATTCCCCAATCGTCATACCGTGCACGATGGGTATGGGTTGCATGCCAATAAAGCTTTTGAATTTTTTTTCCAGCACAGGCCCATCTACATAAAAGCCATTGGGGTTGGGTCTGTCTAAAATGAGTAATGGTTTGTGCTGTTCGAGTGCTGCCTCCAAAAAATATTCCAGTGAGGAGATGTAGGTGTAAAAGCGTACGCCCACGTCTTGTATGTCGAACACCAGTACGTCTATATTTGTAAAATCTTCTACAGTAGGTTTTCTATGGGTTCCGTACAAACTTGTTACTGGTATGCCGGTCTTTTTGTCGTTGCCATCGGCCACATGCTCGCCTGCATCTGCGCCGCCCCTAAAGCCATGTTCTGGTCCAAATATTTTTACTACTTGTATTCCACTTTTTACAAGGGTATCTACCAGGTGCTGGCGGCCCACCATGCTCGTGGGGTTGGCAAATACGCCTACTTTTTTATTTTTTAACATGGGTAAGTAAACGGCCATCCTTTCTGCACCACTCATGATTTTAATTGGCTCTGCGGCGGCCACAGCCCTGCTAGTTTTGGATTGGGAACTGCAAGAAATTGTAGTGGCACACAAAGCAATTAATACAACGATCGATCTCATGCTGCTAAATTGCACAAAACTTTTGAAACCAGTTATTCATTTATGATTTACTTTGTATTTCAAATATTTTATACAAAAGTTAATAACTCCGCCTCATTCTAAACAGGGGGAGGTATTCAAAAACACATCTATGGCACAAGTAAAAAACGGTGATGTAGTAAGAGTGCACTACACAGGCAAATTGGTAAATGGTGAATCTTTTGACTCTTCTACAGGTCGTGAACCCCTGGAATTTACAGTAGGTGCCGGAATGATGATTAAAGGTTTTGATGCGGCAATGCCAGGTATGGCCATTGGTGATAAGAAGACAGTAAATATTCCTGCGGCAGACGCCTACGGGGAGAAAGACCCCAGTGCAATTATTGATTTTGCCAAGGAGAATGTACCTGCTGATATGAAGTTGGAGCCGGGAATGCAATTAACCTTAAGCAACGAGCAAGGCCAGCCTTTCCCTGTAGTGGTGGTAGAAGTAAAGGACGAAGTAATTATTTTAGATGCCAATCATTTTTTAGCAGGGCAGGAGCTGGTATTCGATATTGAATTGGTAGAAATAGTAGCTTAATTTTTCATTCAATAAAAAGTTACGTGCAGTTTACCGTGGTGAGCTGCATTTTTTATTATTCCAAAAATCAACAATGATGAAAATAAATAAGGATGCCCTGGTACAAAGGTTTATGCATTATGTGCAGGTAGACACGCAGAGTGATCCTAATGGCACCGCTCATCCCACTACAGAAAAACAAAAAGACCTAAGCAAAATCTTGTTAGATGAGT
>JAYTBG010000350.1:0-17405 GCA_043737055.1 Chitinophagaceae bacterium
CTTACCATCAATGGAAAACTTCCCTTTAGCAATGCGGTTACCAACCCTACCAATGGTAGCACCAAAATAGGGCTCTGATGAATTGACGAATTCCTGCAGCGTTTTGAATCCCACTACCACGTCTCGCAACTTGCCGGTTTTGTCGGGAACGAGTAATCCCACAAAGCGACCGCCATAATTGGTTACGGCAAGACTCACACCTTTGCTATTTTTTAAGAGGTAAAGGTCTGTAGGCTTTCCATCTATGCTGTCGGTAAAGCCACTCCGGGCGGGAAGCTTGGTAACAACCTCCGTGCTATGAGTACTCATTTTTTTGGTTGTTTTTGTTGTGTTATTGTTGTTGCAGGCAGCAGCAGCGGCAGCAACAAATAAAAAAACAAGCGCATTCAATCTGTTCATAAAAAGTATTTAAGGGTTGGCCTGAGCATTAGGGCTTCTTTGTTTCATTTAATTTTTTTATCAGGTTCACTTCGTCCTGGCGGTATGGTACACCATTGGGAAAATAAATGTCATGAAACCACTCTATTGGCTGATCGCCACTCGTGATTGGCGTATCCCAGGCATAGATGGTATTTGACTTACCTGCTACAAAACCCCAGTTAATGGCACCAATATTTTTTTCTTTAAGCAGCGGCATAATATTGGCAAACCTGCTGTTCCTGGTGCGGGCCATATATTCCGTGCAAATCATGGGGCGGCCACTTGCTTTAAATAGTTCAATTACCCGACGGTGCCACTGGGCATCTTCATAATTGTGGTAGGTAAGAATATCAGAATTGCGAAGTTGAATTTCATTCAGTTTTTCAAAATCCCATGCCCAAAGGCCGGCGCTAACGGGCTGTTCCGGATTTACCTTCCTGGCCCACTCAAAAACTTTGGTGAGTAATAGTGCAGAAGAATCTCTTTTACCAGAATTACCCGGCTCATTATATAAGTCCCATAAAAGTATGCGGCTGTCTTTTGAGAAAGTCCTTAAAACATCTGTTACATAACTTTCTAAAAATGGAAAATTAGTGCTGTCTGCTGAGGCTCTCTGACCCGGGTCTTGCACCCAACCAGAATTGTGAATCCCGGGTTTCGGATCAGGCTGCCTTCCAATTTTAGGATCGGGGTTCCAGCAATCATCAAAGAAAACAAAGATGGTTCTAATGCCATGGCGCTGTGCAGTAGCCAGGTATTGATCAATCCTATTTTTAAAACCTGCAGCATCCTGCTTCCATGCAAGGCTGTGCAGGTAAACTCTCATAGTATTAAAGCCGATATTTTTTGCCCACCCAAATTCTTTTGCAATGGTGGCGGTATCGAAAGTTGCAGCCTGCCACATTTCAAGTTGGTTGATGGCTGTTGATGGCAGGTAATTGGCACCAGATATCCAGGGCTGCTTACTGTACCATTCGGCGGCTTTAGCTGCAGACCACTTTTCGCCAACGGTCGCTACTGCTACTTTAGCGGTGCTGCTTTTCTTTTGCGCAATCGTTTCCCCCGTGTGAACTAAAAAGAGCAGGCACAAGAGATAAGCATATTTCATTTGCATAATACTTGGTTTAAAAAATTTATAATTGACCGTCGGAGGCTGAAGGAACCGGTAAGCGGATGCCCGTTTTTACGGGTGTACCAAAATTGGGAGATCCGTTTGCATTCCAGGTAAATTTTTGTGCCCTGGGCGAACGGTTGTTTCCGCAGCCCATGCCTGGTGCCGGGTTGGCGTGGTACAAGATCCAATCTTCCTTTCCATCCGGTGATTTAAAAAATGAATTGTGTCCCGGGGCAAACACGCTGTCTTTTGCAGAAGTTGTAAAAACAGGAGTGGGTGTTTTAGTCCAGGAAGATGCGTTTAGCAAACTTCCCTTACCCATAAACGTTAGCAGACCCAACCCATAATGTTCCGTCCAACATCCGCTGGCAGAATACACAATAAACAGTTGCTGCTGGTTGCGTAAAAACTGGGGCCCTTCATTTACTGCCACATGCGGCGGATTTAATGAGTCGTTTAAATCTCCATGCCTTTCCCACTCAAAAGTAGGACTCGAAATTTTTACCCGTTTTCCTTTTATCGTCCATGGATTTTTCATTCGGGCTAAATAAATATTCTGCTGGCCGTTTACATCTCCTTCCCAGCCAGACCATGCCATGTACCATTTATTTTTGTATTGATACACTGACGCATCTATTGCCCATTTGTTGCTGTCATCCGTTACCTGTCCCTTGAGCTCCCACTTACCATGGAGTGGGTCTTTATATTTATTCTGCAACACATAAATTCTATGCGTTTCATTTTTGCCATCATCTGCAGCAAAATAAATGTACCAGCTACCTTTTATAAAATGGAGTTCTGGTGCCCAAACGTCTTTAGAAAACGCAGTGCCCTGAGGTGGCTCCCATACTATGGACGGTTGCTCTGTTTGCAGCCCGGCAAAGTCTTTAGTTTTATAAAGCACCAGGTTTCTGCCGGTGGTATGTGTAAAGTAGTAGAATCCGTCTTTCGCTATGATCCATGGGTCTGCGCCAGAATTCTTTATGGGATTCATATAACTGGCCTGGCTAAATCCCTGCTGGAAAATAAGCATGAACAGCACGAAGCTCACCCCGTAAAGTTTTTGTTGGCCGACAAGCATATTCTAGATCGATTTCATAAAAATAAACGCTTTCGCAAAAAACCGCAAGTGCTGTTATTCTCCTGCAGGTTTTATCAAGGCGGTGCTGGTACTCACCGGCATTCCGAAGTTAGGAGTGCCATCTCCGTTCCATGTAAATTTTTGAATGCGTGGACTTCTATTGTTGCCACAGCCCTGCCCTGGCGAAGGGTTGGCGTGGTAGATGATCCAATCTTCTGAACCATCAACCGATTTAAAAAATGCATTATGTCCGGGTCCGTAAACTGACCCTGCGGGGTTTTTTGTAAACACAGGGTTCGTGGTTTTTGTCCAGTCTGCTGACACCAATGGGTCGCCGCCGTCTTTAAGGGTGAGCATGCCTAAGGCATAGTCATCCGTCCAGCAGCCGCTTGCAGAGTAAACAAGAAACACTTTGCCTGCAGCATTCTTTAAAATCTCAGGTCCTTCGTTTACTGCGGGCGGCGCTCCAAAAGACTCCCAGGGAAATTGAGGTGACGAGATTACGCTACGTGCCGTAGCCAGTGTCCATGGATTACTCATGCGTGCGATATAAATACGTTGGGTGTGTTCTGTAGCGGAAGCTTCTCCACTCCACAAATAATACAAATTGCCGTTGTGTGTAAAAACGGTGCCATCTATGGCAAAGAAATCAGCGGCAGGATCAAAAATTTTCCCTTTGTCAACCCAGGTGCCTGTTTGAGGGTCAGCACTTGCGTTTTCTAAAACATATCCACGTTGTGTATTCAAATCTGAAGACGCACCGGCAGTATAGTAGGCATACCATTTACTGTTTATAAAATGCAATTCGGGTGCCCACACGTTTTGAGAATTCGGCCCTGAAGGTGGCGCATTCCAAATAGTAACCGGCGTAGCAGCTCTCAGCTCGGTAACCTTGGGCGTTTTCCAAACTGCTATCCTGTTTCCAAGGGTGTGCGTGTAGTAATAACTCGTGCCTTGCTTTACTATCCACGGGTCAGGCCCTGAAGCAAGTACCGGGTTGGTAAAGCTGTTTGCCGGGGGAGGTGGAGGTGCTGGCGTGGTAGTACCATCGCTTCCTTTCTTTTTACAAGAAGAGAACCCGATAACTACGATAAGGGGTAGCAGGAATAATTGTTTGATCATCTTACAAATTTCGAATGCTGATGAAGAAGCTATTTGATCAAAAATAAAAGTCACACAAATCGACGGCTACAGCATAGTAAGGCAATGTGGATGGCCCTCAGATTTGTGTGACCTAAAACTTTTATTGCCAGCCTGGATTTTGCACCAGGTTTGGGTTAATATCTATCTCAGCCTGTGGTATAGGCATAAATTTGTTTCTTCCAACAACGAAATTATTAAATTCGCTGTCCCTTGCTTTTAATATGTTCAGTTTGGCAGCATCATCAAAATAACCCCAGCGTGCAAGATCATTCCACTGAACAGACTCACCACTCAATTCTGTAATACGCTCATGCTCCAACTGTAGTTGAAACTGCGCAGCTGTCAACCCGGGCCTTGCTACTGTTAAAGTGCGCATGCCAGCTCTTTGGCGTACACGGTCTACAAATGCATATGCTTCTGCGGTTCTGTTCAGGTTGTTAAGTGCTTCTGCATACATGAGGAGCACGTCTGCAAGGCGCAGCGCCCTAAAATTAATCGGGCTATTGAACACTTCAAACTCATTAATGCGGAAATAATCATCCAAATACTTACGATACCAAACTCTTGATTTAATGTTGTTGTCATAATTCTTAGAGGTTAAGCTAGAGCCATAAACCTGGCTAAAATTCGGACCTCTTACATCAGTAGAATCATATAAAGCTGTAGTTGCCAAACGGGGATCTCTCCCGCCGCCTACTGCATTTTCGGTTAAAAATTCGTGTACCACCCAGCGATGCATGTTGGCATCGTTAAAGCCATGACCCGGTGGTGCAAAAAATGGTGCCCTGCTGGTTCCAACATTAGAGGTCGGACCATCATCGCCGCCATTTTCCGGGCGCTGTTTAAATTGTATTTCGAATACCGACTCCCGGTTGTTTTCGGTTGTGTGCAAGAAATTGTCCCGGTAGTTTGTTACCAGGTCGTATTGAGTAGCGCCTGCCCCTGTTACAAACCATGCTAAAGCAGTAGCAGCCGCCTGCCACTCTCTTTGCTGCATATGCGCTCTGCCCAGGTAGCCATAAGCGGCACCTTTGGTTGCACGGCCAACTTCTTCGCCGGAGTAAGAAATTGGTAAGGCATCGGCAGCTTCAGTAAGGTCCTTTTCAATTTGAGCCCAGGCCTGAGCCTCTGGTACCTGCGATGGTTTATCTGCAGGTAAGGATGGTTGTAATATCAAAGGCAAATTACCCCAGATGGTTACGAGATTGTAATAATGAACTGCTCTTAGAAATTTTGCTTCACCCAAAATGCGGGTCTTCAAAGCCTCGTCCATGCTGATGCCCGGCACTTTGGCCAGCACCTGGTTGGCACGAAACACACCCCGCCAATGATGAGCCCAGGTGTCGTAGTTTACTTCAAAACTGTACTGGGTGATATTCAGGCCACTGATGCTCCTGAGTTCGTTCCAGGGACTGGTAGAATACCCATCGTCCGACCGTACATCCATGTAGTACGGCAACCAGCGTGAGTAAGGCGCACCGTTGCGATAAAAATTTCCGTAAACAGCATTGATACCTTCTGTGGCATCCTTAGCTGTTTTCCAGAAATTAGATTCATCGATCCTATTTGGATTTTCGACATCTAAGTCGAGTGATTTTTTGCAGGAAAGGGCAGAAAGGGCTACCGTGGCTGCAAGACAATATTTTATGAGTGTGTTCATTGCTGTAGATTAAATAATGAATTAAAAACCAAAGTTGATTCCGGCAGAGATAATTCTTAAAGCAGGATACTGTCCGTTGTCCAGACCCCTTTCAAAAATATTTACACCAGCGATATCCGGATCAAGACCTGAGTAATTCGTAATGGTCAGAAGGTTTTGGCCACTAATAAAAATACGGCTGCTGGTAAAGCCAATGCGCTTTAGAGACTCTTTGCTGAAATTATAAGCAAACTCCAGGTTACGCAGGCGCAAATAATTTCCGCTTTCTAGCCAGCGATCAGTTTGCGCCAGCACATTGTACTGGATACCTTTGTCAGGTGCACCAATGGCTGCACGTGGCCAAACATTACTCGGATTTTGTGCTGTCCAATAAGTAGCTCCTTCTCTGAAGTTAGTATTTTGATCCATCCTGTCTACATTATAACGGGGGCGATTGTAAAGCGTATTGCCTACTACTGCATACCATTGCATGTTTACGCTGAAGTTTTTGAAAGAGGCATTCAATTGCAAACCAGTTTCAAAATCGGCCCATGGGGTACCGGCATAATATCTGTCCGCTGCCAGATCCAATGTTCCGTTGTCGTCTACATCTACGTAACGGATATCGCCTGGTTTAGACCAGGGCTGCAATACCTGGCCCGTTTTTCCTTTATGAGCATCTATCTCTGCCTGGCTTTGAAAAATACCATTGGTTTTTAAAACATACCATTCTCCAATCGATCGGCCTAATTGCCCCCGGGCATCGCCTACCTGTGTAAACCTTGTGGATGGATCACCAAAGTCTGTTATTTTATTTTTGATTGTGGTAAAGTTTAGGGTCGCATCCCATTTAAAATTACCATTTGCTGGCGGGCGTACCGTTAGTGCAAATTCAAATCCTTTGTTTTCTAACGAAGCTGCATTTACGGCAGGGTCTCCACCAGCATTACCTGTGGTTGCACTTATTGGAAGACCTACTAAAACATCATCAGATTTGGCAATAAAATAATCAGCAGACAGGGTAAATAAGCTTTTTAGAAATGAAGCTTCCAGTCCTACATTGGTGGTCCTTTTACGTTCCCATCTCAGGTCGCTATTGGCAAGACGAATTACAGTCTGACCAATTTGCTCTACCTCCCCGGGGCCGAATACAGCCCTTGGAAACGGATTTATTTGCGCATAATATTGCCATGGTTGCAAGAATTCAGAATTGCCGAGGCTACCATAAGATGCCCGCAGCTTTAAATCATTTATAGCATTTACGTTCCAGAATTTTTCTTTGGAAATACGCCATGCAACAGATGCAGAAGGGAAGTTGCCCCAACGGTTGTTTTCGCTGAACAAAGAACTTCCATCTCTGCGAAAAGTGAAACTCGTTAGATACTTATCCTGGTAAGTATAATTCAACCTGCCTAAAATACCGATGTTGTTCCACCGGTTAATGTAAGGATCAGGCACAGTAGTACTTCCATCAATGGTGGTAAATCTAAAAGTAGGATGATCAAAGGTTTGGTTGCTAAAGCCCACTACCGCACCAATTTTATGTGCTCCAAACGTTTTGTCATAGTTCACGGTGTGCTCAAAAAGCAAAGATTCAAATTTCCCTTCGCTCCGGAACGTCGATAATTTATTGTTGTTAGGCGAGGGTGTTCCCTGGCGCACGGTTCCCGGGCGGCGGGTACCATTTCCTTTGTCATTTGTTTTTTCTATACCAAAATTAAAACGGTACACGAGGCCATCCATGATCCTATAATCTAAAAATGCATTACCCCTGATTTTAAAATTCTTTTGCTCAAACTGGTCAAGGCTTTGAAGCGCTGGCACATTTGCAGTAAGCGTGCTCAGGAAAGCATTATTCAAACCTATGCCCCAACCTTCCGGGTTTTCCGGGCTTTGGTAGCGGCTACCCCGAAGTGCTACTACAGGCGGCATGGTAATCATATCTACAAATGGATTTACTCCCACACCAGCAGCGGCAATGGGGTCTTCTTTCGTCCAGCTAAACAATACGTTCTGCCCGATGGTAAAACGACCAAGCTTGGTGTCGGTGTTAATTCTAAATCCGCTCCGGGCAAAACTGTTGTCAATTACCGGCCCTTTGTTTTGGAAGTGATTTCCACTGATGTAAAAATTTACTTTCTTTTTCAGGGAGCCCGACATGGAAAGGTTGAATTCGCTCACAGCCCCGTTGCGCAAGAATTCATCCTGCCAGTCAGTATTTATTGCCGGATCAAAGTCTGTAGTGAGTGAGGTTGGTACTGGCAAGCCACCCGCCTGGTAAAGCTGGGTTGCCAATGTACGGTACTGATCAACATTCATCATGTCGTACCTGTTATGTACTTCCTGAACACCACTCTTAACTGAACCATTAAATGTCAGCGGACCTTGTCTTCCTTTTTTGGTTGTTACTATAATAACGCCGTTAGCGGCCCTGCTTCCGTAAATGGCCGCTGCAGAAGCGTCTTTTAAAATTTGGATAGACTCAATGTCTTGCGGGTTGAAATCCGGAGTAGCATCAGTATACATTCCGTCGATAATGTACAACGGGTTGTTGCCGGCAAATGTGCCTGCACCCCGAATGTCAATTTTTGCTGCGCCACCCGGTGCACCAGTGTTGCGTACAGTTACGCCTGGTGTTAGGCCCTGGATACTTTCAGCAAGCGTGTTGCTTACATTGCGGTTGGCCAAGGTTGGGTTGATCACACTTACCGCACCGGTAAGATCTTTTTTGCGCACGCTTTGGTAGCCAATAACAACTATCTCATCAAGCGCACCTGCAGCAGAACCGAGCGCAACGTTAACCGTGCCATTTGCACCCACGCTAGCTTCCTGATCGGCAAAGCCTACATAACTAAATATAAGCGTGGCGCCGGTGCTGGCACTCAGAGAAAAATTTCCTCCGGCGTCTGTGCTGGTACCTGCGCTGCCCCCCTTTACTACAACAGATACGCCAGCAAGAGGCTCGTTTTTGGCGCCGGAAGTAACCCGGCCGGTAACGATTTTGTTCTGTGCCATTGCAGACAATGAACATGAAAGAGAAAGAAGAATAAAAAATACTTTAGAAAGCATTTTTACCAAGGCATGGCTTGCGTTGCCTGATGCCCTGTTGTTGGTTGTTGGTAGATGATACGTCATAGCAATCAATATAAGTGAGTAAGAAAAATTTGATAAAGAAAATTGCACTCGGGGTGTTAGGGACCTTTCAGTAATATCTCTGTTGCAGGCCTGGCATTCACCTGCAGAATACCACTCAATACAATTTTAAAATCGAAGCTGAAACTATCATGTGTTGGAAACTTAGAATTTGGTAAAAACGAAACGGCATAAGGTTTAAGATCTGCGCAAAAGTGTTGCAGATAACTTTCCCGGTAAAAACATTGTATCGTGTTGCGTATTGTCAAGCAGAGCAATCGTTTAAATATTCGTGGCAAACGTAAAAAACAACGTGATGGTAAAATGTTCTGTGAAGTAAGAATGATTAATCGGCAAAACCGCTGCAATGAGTCTCAAAATTTTAACATATCGTCGCAATAAATTTTTCGCCTTAGCCGTCGCCATAGTAAGAGTGAGCAAACTGTATTAAATTGCCCCTGCTACAAAACCAACATCTACTTGCGCTACAAAATTCTTTTGGCAATCACTGTTTACCTAATGGCCATAGCCGAGCTATATGGCCAGGAAGATTTTTATTTCCGTCATTACCAGGTAGAAAACGGCCTCTCTCACAATACAGTGATGTGCAGCCTGCAAGACGAAAAGGGATTCATGTGGCTGGGTACCAAAGATGGGCTGAACCGTTTTGATGGCACGGCATTCAAAATATTCAGGCACAATGAAGAAAATAAAACAAGTCTTGGCAACGACTACATCCGTTGTCTTGATGCTGATAAAACCGGGCGAATGTTCGTGGGTACGCAGCGGGGACTGTATGAATACCGCCCGGTTACAGAAAGTTTTTCACACATCAGCTCTTCAGGAAGTAAGAGTATCAAAGAAGTTTGTGTAGATGGAGCGGGCAACATTTGGTTTATTGCAGATGGTTCCCTAATATGCCAACAGCGGCAGAAGGTCGTCTTCTATAAAAACAGCCAGTATTTTTCGCCTACTGCACTCTGCACAACAAAGGATGGAAGTTTGTGGGTAGCATCTGCCGACGGACAAATTAGAAAACATCATCCGGCTACCAATTCCTTCACCGCCTTTCCGGTGCTGGGCATCCGCCCTGCCGGCATTAGCTGGATAGAAAAAATGTATGCTTCAGCAAACAACAACATTCTGATAGGTACTTCCGCAGAAGGCTTGTATTCCTTTGACATTGTCAGCAAAACGGTGCAATCCATCATCAGCCAAAACAATGATAAGACAGGCATTTATGTAAGAGATATTTTACAGGTGAGTGCAGATGAATTCTGGATAGCCACTGAGTCGGGCATTTTTGTGTACAATGAAAAGAATAAGTCTATCATCAACCTAAAAAAGAACTACCACAATCCCTACTCATTGTCAGATAATGCGGTGTACACCTTGTGCAAAGACAGGGAGGGCGGATTATGGGCGGGGACTTACTTTGGAGGAATTAATTATTATGCAAAAGACCAGTTGCTCTTTCAAAAATATTTTCCTGACTACAGCAAAACTTCCATCAGCGGAAACGCAGTGAGAGAAATCGTAAAAGACAAATATGATAATATTTGGATTGGCACCGAAGACGCCGGCCTTAACAAGATTGACAAAAACGGGATTATCAGCCATTATATGCCAACCGGCAGCAGTTCCTCCCTCTCCTACTATAACATTCACGGGTTACTGGCTGTAGATGATAAAATTTGGGTGGGTACATTTGAACACGGTCTCAATATTCTCGATATAAAAACCGGCAAAGTAGTAAGGCACTACGTAGCAGGCAATAAACCAGGCGATCTGTACAGCAATTTCATTTTTTCGTTGTATCAAACTGCTTCGGGCATTATACTGGTTGGCACTACCGCTGGTGTTTTTCAGTATAATGCTGCCGATGACTCCTTTTCTCCGGTGCCGGCATTAAACGGCTACACGTACAATATTTTAGAAGACCATGCAGGCGTATGGTGGTCTGCCACCATTGCCGATGGCGTTAAGTATTTTAACCCACGCACCAAAGAATCTGGTGGTTTTGCTTACAACCCAAATGATAGGAACAGCATTAGCAACAACATGGTGAATGCTTTATTTGAAGACAAGCAAAAGCAACTGTGGATAGCAACCGAAGGCGGCGGTGTATGTAGGATAAGTGCAGACAGAAAATCGATTAAACGCTACAATACAAGCAATGGTTTTCCCAGCAATTTTGTATTTAAAGTATTGCAGGATGCGCAGCAACAATTATGGATAACCACTTCTAAAGGGCTGGTGCAATTAGACCCCGCCACAGAATCTATAAAAGTATATACAAGCGTGAATGGTTTACTTAACGACCAATTCAACTACAATTCGGGGTACAAAGATGATGAGGGAAAAATGTATTTCGGTAGTGTAAAAGGTATGATCAGTTTTACACCCAACAATTTACCGCAAAGCAAATTTGACCCACCGGTTTATTTCACTGGCTTCCAGGTAAACAATGTGGAATTGCCTATTCAAAAGGGCGGCACACTTTCCCAATCTATGCTTTATACGAAAGACATTGAGTTACCCCATAATCAATCTTCTTTTAGCATCGACTTTGCAGCATTGAGCCATACTGCACCGCAGATGAATAGCTATGCCTATAAAATGGAAGGCGTAGATACCGGATGGACGTACCTTGAAAAAAACAGGAAGGTTTATTTTACTGACCTCAATGCGGGCACCTACATTTTTAAAGTAAAGGCTACCAACAGCAGCGGTAAATGGAGTGATTCAGAAAGCAGGTTGAAGATCGTTGTAAACCCACCATGGTGGCTTTCTAAAGCAGCCTACCTTTTTTACTTTACTCTTGCTGCTATCCTTGCTTTATTTATGTTCCGGTATTACCACAAGCATCTAAAAAAAGAAAACCAACAGCGCATTGATCTGTTGATTTTTGAAAAAGAAAAAGAAATCTACGATGCCAAGATGAAATTTTTTACCAATATTGCACACGAAATAAGAACACCCCTAACGCTCATTAAAGGCCCATTAGAAAGGGTGATAGATAAAACTTCCGGCATGCCGGAGATAAAAAACAGCCTTGCATCTTTAGAAAGAAATACCGATCGCCTTTTACATTTAACAGGGCAGCTATTAGACTATCGAAAAACAGAAGCCGGCGGCTTTGTCTTAACTTTCGAAGAAGAAAATATTTCCCGCTTGTTGGAAGAAACCTATATTAGTTTTAATACCCTTGCCGAACAAAAAAAATTAGAATACCTGCTGCATCTCCCACAAAAACCATTGATTGCATTTGCTGATAATGAAGTGCTCACTAAAATTTTAAGTAACCTGGTGAGCAATGCTATTAAGTATGCAAAAAAAGAAGTACGCATTAGCCTGGCTACAGATTTTAAAACAAAAAGTTTTTCTATAGAAATTGACAATGATGGGTTTCTTATTCCAGATGAAATGAAGGAGAAAGTATTTGAACCTTTTGTACGATTGAAGGGAACAGAAAAACAACAGGGCACCGGCATTGGCCTTGCACTCGCACGATCGCTTGCAGAGCTACACCAGGGAACACTTACCATACAGCCGGGCCATAAAACATACAACAGGTTTGTGCTACGCCTGCCCATGCTACATTTAAGACCATCGTCTAAAACGGAGGCACAGGCCGAAGAGAATAAAATGCCCCAACCTATTACCTAAACTACAGCATGAAACCAACCATATTACTGGCAGACGACAACGAAGAAATTTTAGACTTCATTGAAGAAGAGTTACAGGACGAATATCTTCTCCTTAAAGCGCTGAATGGCGCCACTGCGCTGCAGTTGCTTCAAGAAGAAACAGTGCAATTGGTAGTAAGCGATGTGATCATGCCCGAGATGGATGGCTTTGAACTTTGCGCAATCCTTAAAACGCAGGTAGAATTTTCTCACATCCCCATCATCTTGCTCACAGCCAAAAATACTTTGCAATCTAAAATAAAAGGACTTGAACTGGGTGCTGATGCATACATTGAAAAACCATTTTCGCCGGCACACCTGCGGGCGCAAATTTCTAATCTGCTCAGCAATAGAAATAAGATCAAAGATTACTTTGCCAGTTCGCCCCTTGTTCACATAAAGAGCATGGCTTACTCCAAAGCCGATGAATTGTTTTTAGAAACATTGAACGAATCTATAGAAAAGAAAATGGTAGATACGAGCCTCGATGTAGAAATGCTGGCTAAAGAAATGGCTATGAGTCGTGCCACTTTTTATCGTAAGATCAAAGATATCTCTAACCTAACTCCCAATGAACTAATACACATCACCCGCCTAAAAAAAGCTGCCGCATTACTGGCCGGGGGTACGCATAAAATTTACGAGATCATCGAAATGGTTGGCTACAATTCTCAGTCAAATTTTACCCGCAGTTTTCAAAAACAGTTTAGCATGACACCGACAGAATATGTAAGTGTAAAGCAGGCAGAAAAAAAGCAGGAACGATAAGGTTGAAGGTTTCGCTATTTTAAAATTTTTTCAATTAAATTTTAATCAACATGATACTCCGACAAACAGTCTTATCTATTTTCCTTTTTGCATTAAGCTCAATGATTGCTTCATGCGACCCATGCAGAAATTTGGATTGTATTTCTGACAACCTGCTCGGACAGTTTCGCATAGTTAGCAAGACAGACGGCAAAGATTTAGTCTTCGGTCCACACGCAGTTTATGACCCTGCAAAAATCAAATTCTATTCATTAAATGGAACTGATACTATTTTCTTTCAATACCGTCCGACTAGTTTCCGGGGCACTGGCTCCGACAGTATACTTTCTGTGCGATTTTTTCCTATTCCTACAACAGCTGCTTATATGATTTTAAATAATGCTGACACAGATACCCTGACTATAACCTCCACTACCTTTACAACAAAGTGCTGTGGGACGATAACCGATATTGTCAAATTCAGGCACAACAATAACCCCGACATACCTGGTAATAAGGGCGTACAAGAAATCGACAAATAGACTTTCCTTTAAACGCCGGGCAGTTAAAAACATTTACTTTTTCTGAAATGGATAAGAGGAAAGCATTTCCTCTACTGTAGTCCATTGCATTTCGGGGTAGCGGGCATTGTCAAGTTTGTTTACCCTGCCCCGCTCATCCATCATGTTGCTCATGTACTGCATTCCCTGCCAGGCAGGATAAATGTCTGTTGTGCCGGGAGCCATCTTCTTAGCAATTTTAATGATGAAACTCAGCAATCCCAGCCCTCCGGTTTTGATTAAACGGAATTTGTTGCCAGAAAGATTGGTCGCAACATCCCTGATTTCAGCCGGGCTAATGAGGTCGCCCGCTATGGTCAGATAGCGAGGCGTAGTGGGATCGAGTGCAGCATTGGCGGTGAACATGGCCGTATCGTCCAATGTTGTGAAGTGCATTTTATGTTCTTTATTGCCCCAGTACAAAACCAGGTTGTTTTTGAAAATGATCATCGGAATTTCATTGGTGAGCATGTCCATGAAAGCCCCATTAAAAATGCTAGTGGCTTTTATGGGCGAAGCATCGAGATAAGTATGAAACTCTCTCCTGAAATCTAAGTTCCTATTTTCCCCATGTTCAAATTTTGTAAAGTCCAGGGAATAATCTGAAGGAATAAATCGGGGAACTCCCGCAGCTATAGCAGCATTTAACAACCTTGTTTGAGTGTCTATCACCACATCTCTTAAACCTGCCAGCGCAGAAATAATGCAGGCCGCACCATCGCAGGCAGTGGCAAGCTCTTGCTCGTTATTAAAATTGACGACAATAATCGACGCCCCCATTTGCTTAAGCTTCTCTACCCGACTGCTATCAGCCGCTGCCCGGACCAAACCCCTTACCGCAGTACCCTTTAAAATCAGTGCTTTTACAATTCTAAAACCCAGGTTGCCGGTAGCACCTGCTACTACGATTATTTGTTTATCCATTGGCGTATCGTTCGGTTGCATTTAAGTTTTTAAAAGTTGTATTTGTAACAATCCAACCGAAGGTACGCAGCCGCTTGATTCATTTACCATGGAGGCATGAAGTTTGGAACAATTCGGGTATGGTAAAAAAGACGGGTACCCAAAACACACAGCGGAGTGGCTTTGTGCAAGTGCTTGGGGCGAGAGAACACAACCTGAAAGATGTTTCGTTAGAAATACCGAGAGATGCGCTCGTTGTGTTTACGGGCGTATCTGGCTCAGGAAAATCTTCGCTTGCCTTCAGTACCTTATATGCAGAAGCACAGCGGCGTTACCTGGAATCTGTATCGCCGTATGCACGCAGGCTCTTTCATCAAATGGCGGTACCGGATGTAGACGAAATAGCGGGCCTTCCTCCTGCTGTAGCATTGCAGCAACAGCGGGGACATCCTACGACAAGATCTACCGTGGGAAGCGTTACTACACTTTCCAATCTTATCAGGATGCTTTATTCGAGAGCGGGAGACTACCCAAAGGGGCAGGAGATATTGTATGCAGAATCCTTCTCCCCCAATACGGTACAAGGTGCCTGCCCGCAATGCCAGGGCATCGGCCGGGTGTACGAGGTTACAGAAAAATCAATGGTGCCCGACGACAGCCTGAGCATCCGGGAGCGGGCAATAGCAGCCTGGCCAACTGCATGGCACGGACAAAACTTAAGAGAAATTTTGATCACACTGGGCTATGATATTGATAAGCCCTGGAAAGAGCTTCCAGAAAAAGATCGCAACTGGATCTTGTTTACTGAAGAACAACCCGTGGTACCTGTTTACAGCGGCTGGGAACGGTCGGAAGTGAAAGATGCCCTCAGGCGCAAACTACCGCCAAGCTACATGGGCACTTTTACGGGAGTAAAAAAATATGTGATGCAAACCTTTGCCACTACCAGCAGCCCACTCATGAAAAAGCGGGTATCACAATATATGCTCGGCACAGACTGCCCTTTGTGCGAAGGAAAAAAATTGACCCAGGCAGCACTGTCTGTAAAATTTGCCGGCTATGATATTGCAGCGATTGCAGCATTGCCCTTTACAAAGCTTGCAACTATCGTGGAGCCTTTCCTGCAAGAGAATCCGCCGGTACAAGTTGATGATGCTAAGCATCACCCGGAAAAATTACTGGTGATACAACGAATAGCAGAAGACCTGCTGGGCAGGCTGCAGGTGTTGTTAGATCTCGGCCTTGGATACTTAGCTTTAGACAGAAGCACGCCCACTTTGTCGCCAGGTGAGCACCAACGGTTGCGGTTGGCTACACAGGTACACTCTAATTTATTTGGTGTGGTGTATGTGCTGGATGAACCTTCTGCAGGGTTGCATCCCGCAGATACGGAAGCCTTGCTTGCAACGTTGCAAAAATTAAAAGCAGCCGGTAACTCACTCTTTGTGGTAGAACACGAGCCGGATCTTATTAGCCATGCAGATTGGATCGTAGATGTAGGGCCGGGTGCAGGAGAGCAGGGCGGCGAGATCATGTATAGCGGACCCATGGCGGGTTTGGAACAGGTAACTGCTTCGGTAACATCTCACTTCCTTTTTAATAAAGTCAAATTCAAAAGGGCTTCCGCAAAAACTCCGAGAGGTTACTTAGCCTTAAAAAATATCAGCCGGAATAATGTGCATCACCTGGATATCAGTTTCCCGCTGGGGCTCTTAACAGCCGTCACAGGTATTTCAGGATCCGGCAAATCATCCATAGTAAGCCAGGTGCTGGTAGAACTTGTGAGCAAAGGCCTTGGACATAAACCCGCAGACAAAAACGAGGATCAGGATGTGTTGCAGGAAAAATCTCCGGTTACTAAAAGTGGACAGCTTGCCGAAGGATTGGATCAGATAAAACGATTGGTGCTGGTAGATCAAAAACCAATTGGCAGAACACCACGATCTAACCTGGCAACTTATACCGGCATGTTTGACCATGTAAGAAAATTGTTTGCTGCCACCAAAATGGCGAGGGCAAGAAAATATGATGCAGGAAGGTTTTCATTTAATGTAAACAAGGGACGGTGCCAGCACTGCCAGGGCGAAGGGTTTGTAATGGTAGAATTATTGTTTCTTCCCAGCGTGTATTCGCCCTGCCCCGAGTGTAAGAGCACCAGGTACAATAACAAAACATTGGAAGTAAAATACAGGGAGCAAAATATTGCTGATGTGTTGCACATGACTGTAGACAATGCCTACGACTTTTTTGACAATGAACCAGCAGTGAGGCATGCCCTTGATACCTTGCGACAGGTAGGCCTTGGATATTTGAGATTGGGGCAACCCGCCACTGAGCTTTCTGGTGGAGAAGCGCAGCGAATAAAACTGGCAACAGAACTGCAAAGAGCAGGCAATGGAAATGCTTTGTACATTTTAGATGAACCCACTACAGGATTGCACCCCGGCGATGTAGAACGGCTCATGCTGCAATTGAATAGATTGGTAGAGGCCGGTAACACAGTGATTGTGGTGGAGCATGATATGCGTGTGGTAGCCGGTAGTCATTACATTATAGATATAGGCCCGGGGGCGGGCAGCGAGGGCGGGCGTATAGTAGCACAAGGCACTCCGGAAAATATCATCGCCAGTAAGAAAAGTAAAACGGGCATCTACCTTAAGCGGTTTTTACAGGCTTCGAAATAGCACCACTTGCTAAGAGAGTATTTTGCTGGTGCTGGCAATGATCCTGCCGTTGTGATAGAGTTGAAAAATGTAGGAGCCCTTCTGATAGTCGTCTGCAGCAATGGAAAAATTGAGGTGCTGGCTTTCCGCCTTTCCACAATCAATGCTTAGCTTTTGGGAGTAGATTTTTCTGCCCTCGCCTGTTTCAAACAAGCCACTCTCCCATGCTGACCGCTTCATCACTTTTCCATCGGGTTGCAACACCACAATAAAAATTTCTGCACTGAGTAGCGGCGCAAAGGGGGCCTTCAAAT
>JAYTBG010000351.1:0-3174 GCA_043737055.1 Chitinophagaceae bacterium
GGTGCAATGATCTCGTAGGTTTGGGTATCTTTTAAAAATCCATCCTGGTGAATACCGGAAGAGTGAGCAAATGCATTGGAACCTACAATGGCTTTGTTAGGTTGTACCGGCATACGCATGGTATCGGATACCAGGCGACTGATTGGATTTAATTGTGGAGCTTTAATGCCCGTGTAGTAACCAAGCCCACCATGTTGTTTCAAAATCATGACTACTTCCTCCAATGCAGTATTACCGGCTCTTTCGCCGAGGCCATTGATAGTACACTCTATTTGCCGGGCGCCATTTAACACCCCGGATATAGAATTGGCAGTAGCCAAACCAAGGTCGTTGTGACAATGACAACTGATGATTGCTTTATCAATATTTGGTACATTATTAACCAGGTAAGCGATTTTTTCTCCGTACTGGTGGGGGAGACAATACCCGGTGGTGTCTGGAATATTTACTACGGTGGCACCGGCTTTGATTACGGCTTCAACTACCCGGGCCAGGTATGCGTTATCGGTTCTACCGGCATCTTCCGCATAAAATTCTACATCATCTACAAAGTTTTTGGCCCACTTAACAGCTTGAACCGCCCGTTCTAAAATATCCTGCTGATTGGAATTAAATTTTGATTTTATGTGAAAGTCAGATGTGCCGATACCTGTATGAATACGTGGCCTTACTGCATACTTTAATGCCTCTGCCGCCACTTCAATATCTTTTTGCACTGCCCGGCTCAAAGCACAAACGGATGCATGTTTGATCACTTTAGATATTTCATTAACAGAATCAAAGTCGCCGGGAGATGAGATGGGAAAACCTGCTTCAACAATATCTACACCTAGCTCCTGAAGGGCTAATGCAAGCGATACTTTTTCCCGGGTGTTAAGCTTACAACCTGGCACCTGCTCGCCATCTCTCAGCGTCGTATCGAATATGTAAACTTTTCCTTCGCTCATAAAATTTAGTTAGATGGTATGTAATAAAGTGCTTGCACCTATATTTGTAAGCCTGGTATTCCCAAGTAGAATCCTTTAAATTTAATTATCTCTCAAGGCCTCAAGAAAACAAAATGATGTTGCTTTTACGGGGCATAAAAGAAGTAAAAGCAAGGCAAACTCAATGTGGCAAAGGATTTAATATAAAATGAATTACGATGGTCAACCGGTCTCACGACGGATTATTTCAACTGGTAAAATCACTGGAAAAGAGTGAGAAGCGCAACTTCAAGCTTTTTGTGAAACGCAATAGCAGCAGTGATCAGTTAAAGAGCATCCAACTATTTGACGCATTGGATAAGATGTCAGAATACAATGAGGCCACACTTCTAAAGAAGAATGCGTCGATCACAAAGGGACAGATCAGCAACCTCAAAGCGCAGTTATACCGGCAAATACTAAGCAGCCTTCGTATTATAAAAGATGAAGACAACATAGACCTGCGGCTACATGAACTGATGGACTACGCCCGCATTCTTTATAACAAGGGGCTTTACCTCCAGAGTTTAAAGTCGCTCGATAAACTGAAAGAGCTTGCAAGGGAACACCACCAGCTAACATACTTGCAACAGGTGTTATTTTTCGAGAAAAAAATTGAGGCTCTTTACATTACACGAAGCCTGCAAAACCGGGCTAACCAGTTAGCCCAGGAAAGCGATGCCGTGCATAGTAGTCTGCTTGTTGTAAACCAACTTTCAAACCTTTCTTTACAATTGTATAGCTGGTTTATACAGCATGGCCATGCCCGAAACGAACGAGATGTAAAAAGCATCACAGCATACTTTTATAGCAACTTACCAACGAAACTCAACGAGCCCAGTGGTTTTTATGAGCGTCTATACCTGCACCAGAGTTATTGCTGGTTTGCCTTTATCTGTCTTGATTTTGTAAGGTACTATCGGCAGTGTCAAAAATGGGTAGATGTTTTTGAGGAATTTCCTGAAATGATACCCGTAGAAACGGCGAGTTATATAAAAGGCATGCACAACCTGATGAGTGCACATTTCGACCTGAGAAATGAAGATAAAATGGGCTTGGCCATTAAAAGGTTTGAGCTGTTTGGAAGAACAAAAGCGGTTAGGCAAAATCCCAACAGCCGGATCCTGGTGTACCAATATTTATATACTGCCCGGATCAATTACCATTTTTTACAGGGTAGCTTCGACAAAGGGCTTCGTATGGTTCCATTCTTAGAAAAGATGCTGAAGGAGTACGGTCTGTACCTGGATGCCCACCGGGTGCTGGTATTTTATTATAAGATTGCCAGCCTGTATTTTGGAAGTGGCAACAGCAGCAGGGCTATCGACTACCTCAACCGTATTATCAACAGTAAGGCAGATTTACGTACCGACCTGCAATGCTATGCCCGCCTGCTGCACCTCATAGCACATTATGAACTAGGTAATTTTGAACTGTTAGAATACCTGATAAAATCAGTGTATCGTTTTATGGCTAAGATGGATAATTTAAGTAAGGTAGAGGAGGAAGTTTTTTCGTTTCTGCGCAGGAGTTTTAAACTGGGAGCACATGCCCTTAAACCTGAATTTGAAAAATTGTTGTCTTCCTTAAAAAAATATGAAGGCAATCCGCTGGAAGCAAGAGCTTTTGCTTACCTGGATATTATTTCGTGGCTTGAAAGCAAGATCAGCGGAGTGCAAGTGCAAGACGTAATAAGGAGGCGTAGGTTGCAAAGAAAAAAGTAGTTTCATTATCCTTTAACGTTAAACCAAAAGTCTATTATTTTTTATTTTGTACGGGCAATTTTAAATGCACTCCCCTGGATCGGGTGAATTTTACATTAAATATTTGCATTAAGATGCAAATCACTTGAACATAAACCGTATTTCTTAAGATGGCATCAAACTACAACGCAAACAACGAGAGTAAATTAAATATTGATACAGGTTTTAGCAATTCGGCTGCTAGCAACACAGGGCGCTTTTTGAACAAGGACGGACAATTTAACAGCACCAGGGAAGGACTGCCTTTTTTCAGTCGCATCAGCATCTATCATGAACTATTGGTGCTTTCTAACCTTAAATTTTTATCAGTAACGCTGCTGTCTATTTTAATTCTCAATCTTATTTTCACCGCTATTTATTATGGTTTAGGGCTGGAAGATTTTGTTGGTTTTATCAACAGTAGCCGGTGGGGGCAGCTCAAAGAAATTTTTTATTTTAGTGCACAA
>JAYTBG010000352.1:0-3167 GCA_043737055.1 Chitinophagaceae bacterium
ATGGGCAACAGCCCCGATCCCGTTTGGGGCACAAGCAGCACAACCTATCCTTCCTCTATGTCAACTGCAAAGTGAGCAAGCTATGCCCAACAGTCTAAAAAATATCTTCTTACTCTTTTGCGGGCTGGTTGCATCCTCTTGTTTGCTGGGTCAGCAAAAACCAGTATACTATGTAGACCCCTTCATTGGCACAAGTAATGATGCCAACACTTACCCGGGTGCTTCCGTGCCCTGGGGTATGATTGCTGTAAACCCATTTAATGTTGATCTAAAAAAACATCCTAACAGCGCCACCAGCTACAAGAATAAGGAACCCTTTATATATGGCTTCAGTCACACAAGACTGAGTGGGGTGGGTTGCCCGGATATGGGCAGCATAATGCTCATGCCCTCGCAGGGAAAACAGACGTATATTAAAGACAGTTTGCAAACTGCTTACGCCAACGAAAAGGCAACCGCTGGCTACTATGCGGTAGACCTGCTAAAAAATAATATCAGGGCGGAGATGTCAGCTACCGAACGCACCGCTATTAGCAGATATCAATTTTTAAATGCAGGTAATAAATTTATTTCCTTAGATCTATCAGAAAGTTTGAGTAGACAGCGTGGCGCATTCGTCCGCAAAATTTCTGCTAATGAGATAGAAGGTTATAAAACGGATGGCGGCTTTTGCGGGAGGCCAGTGGCACACAAAGTATTTTTCTATTTGATAATAAGGGAAAAAGTAACCGTGCAATTATGGGACAAGGAAAAAGACGTGGTTTCTGATAGTTCTTCGGGAGATGGTGTAGGAGCGTTTGTTTTGTTACGGGCTAATTCGGAAAATACATTAACGGTCAAAATTGGTATCAGCTATGTGAGCATGGCCAGTGCAAAATTAAACCTGCAAGCAGAACAGCCCGGCTGGAATTTTGAAGCCGTAAAAGCAAGGGCTGGTGCAGACTGGAACCGTGAGCTCAGTAAAATTAAAGTGCAAGGGAATAGTGTAGATGATAAAAAAATATTTTACACTGGCATCTATCACATTTTACAACATCCTAATATCATCAATGATGTAAATGGAGAGTATCCTGCTATGAACTCCCACGCACCCAAAAAGTCAAATCGAAATCATTACTCCACTTTTTCTTTATGGGACACTTATAGAAATGTGCATCCTTTTTTAACCCTTGTTTATCCGGAAAGACAAAGCGACATGGTAGCGAGCATGATTGATATGTACAAGGAAAGTGGCTGGCTACCTAAGTGGGAATTGGCAGCAAATGAAACACATGTAATGGTGGGCGACCCAGCCTCGGTGGTTATAACAGATACCTATTTAAAAGGGGTAAAAGATTTTGATGTTGCTGCCGCCTACAAAGCAATGTTGCACAATGCCGCCATTTCCCGGCCCGGCAATCCCCTCCGCCCAGGATTAAAACAATACCTGCATTATGGCTACATACCGAACGATGACAAGGAGGATGTATGGGGCTCCGTAGCTACCACACTGGAGTATTGTTTTTCAGATTGGAACCTGGCACAAATGGCAAAACAACTTTCCAAAAAAAGTGACTACGAAACATTTAAAAACAGGAGCCAATTGTATAAAAATCTATTCGATAGCACTACCCGTTTTATGCGGCCAAAGTTGAAAGACAGGCAGTGGCTGCAACCTTTTGATCCCATTACAATAAATGGAGAACAAGGCTGGAATAATAGTGGCGCACCGGGTTTTGTAGAAGGAAGTAGTTGGCAATACAGTTGGTTTGTGCCCCACGATATACCGGGACTAAAAGCACTGATGGGCGGTGATGTGTCATTTACCAGGCAATTGCAAAAGGCTTTTGACAGTAGTTATTTTGTATTGTGGAATGAACCTGATATGGCATATCCCTACTTGTTCAATTATGTAAAGGGTGAAGAATGGCGAACGCAGAAAACAGTTTTGGAAAATGTAAAGAAACACTTTGATACGACCACAGATGGTATACCCGGCAATGATGATTGCGGTACCCTCAGTGCATGGCTAGTGTTTAGCATGATAGGCTTTTATCCTGATTGCCCGGGGAGCGTGCAGTATGCAGTTACCACTCCTTCGTTTAACAGGATTGCTATTTCACTCAACCAGGACTATTACAAGGGGCGAAAGTTTGTGATCAACAAAAAAGGGAAAACCAACCGGATAGATTACGTCCAACTCAATAAAAAAGTAAAGCAGTCTTTCTTTATCGATCATCACTCTATCACCAATGGCGGAACGTTAAACATCATAACCCACAACAATGACACAGGCTCAGAAAAAAATGCAATGGTTGACTTGCGAAAATAAATATGCCTGATAGACTATCTGAGTGCTTGAAACTATTAGTATTTAGACCGACTGCGAGGCAGTATACTTTTAAGAGTACTTAGTATTTAGTACTTATTATATAGACTCGCAGATAGAAGGGTTGGAAACTCTTAGGCCGGGAAACAACAGCGGCTGTGCAATGTAAATAACCTCGAACCAAATAAAACAGTATGCAACGCAAACATTTTATACAACAAACAGGCTTAGCGGCAGCCGGATTAATTTTTAGCAATTCTTTATTTGCCAACGACAAAGAATTTCCTACAATAAGGCTGCCTTTGGCAGAGAGAAGATTTTCAAGCGAAGCCGTAGAACAAACAATTACTGCAGTAAAGAAAAAGATGGTAAACAAGGAGCTGGCCTGGCTCTTTGAAAATTGTTTTCCCAATACGCTTGATACCACGGTAGATTTTGAAATGATCAATGGAAAGCCAGACACCTATGTGATCACCGGCGACATTGATGCCATGTGGCTGCGGGATTCCTCTGCCCAGGTTTGGCCATACCTGTACCTTATTGGGCAAGATGAACAATTGCGACAACTCATAAAGGGTGTAATAAACCGGCAAACAAAATGTATCCTTCTCGATCCATATGCCAATGCTTTTTTTAAAGATGAAAACAGGATAAGTGAATGGTCTAAAGACCTCACTGCAATGAAGCCCGGCATTCATGAGCGCAAATGGGAAGTAGACAGTCTTTGTTACCCGATAAGGCTGGGTTATGCCTACTGGAAACAAACCGGTGATGCAACTGCCTTTGACGACAACTGGAAAAAAGCAATGGGCAGTGTGCTCAAAACTTTTAAAGAACAGCAAC
Organism: Chitinophagaceae bacterium; assembly: GCA_043737055.1. Taxonomy (GTDB): domain Bacteria; phylum Bacteroidota; class Bacteroidia; order Chitinophagales; family Chitinophagaceae; genus Ferruginibacter. The sequence continues at coordinate 3,152 of JAYTBG010000352.1, forward strand.
GATATGCCGGCAATGG
>JAYTBG010000353.1:0-3162 GCA_043737055.1 Chitinophagaceae bacterium
ATGATAGTATACCCAAACACATCCTGGTACTTCATGGGTTGGGGCAATTCAAAAATTTTCTTCTGAATAACACCCGTCACTTTGTCGAACAAACCGGGAGCATGCCAGAGGGTTTGATCTTTTTCTGCCAGCTCGTATCCTTTTCCTTTTACGGTTTTAATATGCAAGATTTTGGGACCGGCAATATCTTTTAAATCAGAAAGTGTGTCTACTAACTTCGTAATGTTATGGCCATCTATTGGGCCAAAATAACGCAGGTTGAGCGCCTCAAATAAATTGCTGCTTTTGCTCACCATCCCTTTGAGACTGGCTTCTAATTTACTGGCCATTTCCCGGGTAAAGTTTTTGCCAACGGGCAACTTACCAAGTGCTTTCCATACATTATCCCGAAGATCGTTGTAGGTATGAGAAGTGGTGATGTCTGTGAGGTATTCTTTCAAAGCACCCACATTTGGGTCAATGCTCATGCAGTTGTCATTGAGAATGATGAGCACATTACTCTTTTCTATACCGGCATGGTTCATTGCCTCAAATGCGAGACCGGCGGTCATAGCGCCGTCCCCAATAACTGCTATGTGCTGGCGGTCATGCTCGCCTTTATAATGGGAGGCCATGGCCATACCCAACGCTGCCGAAATAGATGTCGAAGAATGTCCAACACCAAAAGTGTCGTATTCACTCTCGCTGCGTTTAGGGAAACCGCTTAAACCATTATATTTTCTGTTGGAAGGAAAGTTGTCACGCCTGCCGGTAAGAATTTTATGCCCATAAGCCTGGTGGCCCACATCCCAAACAAGCTGATCGTTTGGTGTGTTGAATACGTAATGCAAGGCTACACTCAACTCCACTACGCCAAGGCTAGCTCCAAAATGCCCACCGTGCACGCTTACAACATCTATAATATATTGTCGAAGCTCGTTGCACACTTGTTGCAATTGATCTTTGCTAATCTTTTTTAGATCGCCGGGGTTATCAATTTGTTGAAGAAGCGGACCTGCCTTGATGTTCATGTAAAAAATTTTCTTAACGTATATAGCAGTAAAAGTACATTTTATACCCTTACGCCTATACCTAAACGCAGATTTTGACAAAACAGTTTAACAGCTACTGTATTTTTTTGTACAGGTTGAGCATCGCATCCGGATTAGGGCAGTTGCTTAAGTAATAACTTGCTTCGCTAGGCTTGCACACGCCTGGGTAGTCTCCCTCCCATTGGCCAAGATCAATTATTAGTTGAAAGTGAAGATGCGGCGGCCAGTTCCCGTTCTCATCGGGCGCACCAAAATGCGCAAAGTTTTCGCCCCTGGTAATAAATTGCCCCGAACGAATATTACCCAAATCCTTCAAAGCCAGGTGACCATACAATGTATAAAAATTAAACATGTCTACCTGGTGCTGCAAAATAATGGTAGCGCCATAGTCACCGTAATTGTTATTGTAGGCAAAGCTATGCACCATACCCCCGAGCGGTGCGTAAACTTTTGTATCTGCAGAACCCCAGATATCTATGCCCAAATGCAAACTGCGTGGCTCCTCCTGTCCTTCGGTTTCGCCAGCCAGGTCTTTGTCGAACAAACTGCTGCGCCTGTACATTTCTCTAACTTCATTATAGCCACCCACCAGGTAGGTGGCCCCGGACGCTTTCATTTTTCGGTCTATAAAAGCAGCCAGGCTTTCCGTGGTTTCATAAACTGCCGGAATTATCTCGCTGTTCGTTTTAGATAGGTCTAATGCGGCAACAGAGTGTTTGCTTTCATCGAAGGGCACTACAGGATGAAAGTCGAAGGAAGATTTTGCCAAAGCATCTGGAAATGAAAAATTTTGCGTCATCCTGCAAATTAATAATTAAAAAGGATCGTCATTTATTCTTTACAAGCTACATGAAAAAGGGGGGGGCAGGCGATGTTGCAGATAATTTAAAACAAACGGTTTTGCCCTATTTTTGAAATATATATGACTAAAGTGGAGGATATAATCAATAGGCTCTATCCGTTAGAAGACAGGAGGCCAGCTCAGATTAAACTTGCCTTTCTTTTTGGAATGGTGGTTTTTCTACTCATGTATTTCTTACAACCATTCGGAAAAAACCCTGATGGGCAAGCAGTGTTAATGAACAGCAGCTATGCTGGCTTACTTACATTTCTGTCTATTTTGTTTGTGTATTTTGTATTGTATCCCCTCTTCCCCCTATTTTTTAAGGAAGCAAAATGGACCATAGGTAGGGAAGTAGTGCTTACGCTTATCATTATTGTTACCATTGCCAGTGCCAATATTATGGCAGGTCGTTTTTTTTGGAATATCCCCTTATCAATAACAAACTGGCTGAGAACGATTTTTTATACGGCCATTGTTGGTATTGCCCCTGCTACCCTAAGTATATTATTAAATCAAGCCAGGCTTTTAAAAAAATACCGAAAAGAAGTAGGTCAAATTAACCATAATCTTCACTCGGTAAGTCCCGACATACTCATCAAATTTTCTGATCCGCAAGAAAAGATTGAGCTTGACGGGGGGATGGCGGTGAGCAACAACATCCTCACAATAGAAGCTGAAAATGAAAAAGACAACCTAGTTATTCCTATAGATTCCTTCTTGGCCGCCAGCTCTGCAGACAACTATGTGAAAGTATTTTATTGGCAGTTAGATTATTTAAAGACTTCGATAATCAGAACTACCTTAAAAAAATTGGAAGAAAATACAAAGCCTTTCCCCATTCTTTTCAGGTGCCACCGTACCGCAATTGTAAACATGGCTGCTGTGCAAAACCTTACCGGGTCTGCTCAAGGTTATCGTCTCAACATTCTTCATTTACCTGATGCAATTCCTGTTTCCCGCAACCTTAACCATGTAATCAAGGAAAAGCTGGCTTCCATTCACCCCTGACCATCTACTTGATTAAACAACTCGCCCCTGATAATGCAATTAGCCCCAAACCCTTTGCAGATAAGCCCTTCTCTTTGGAATGAGCAATACCGCCACGGTAGTTTTACATCATCAATCAATTAAAAAATAAAACTGATGATGAAAAAGACAATCGAAAACAGCCTCAACATCCTGCAAAACCAATTGCATATTTTAATGATAGTTATTGGTAGCTTTTTAAACATGCCGGCAATGGCCCAGGACAGCCTGTATAGCAATTACCTCAAAGAAAACCGGGAA
>JAYTBG010000354.1:0-3154 GCA_043737055.1 Chitinophagaceae bacterium
TTGGTGTAACACCCCACATATCAAATTGAAAAATGCCCTTAGAAACCGGCGAACCTTCAAAGGTTGTATAAGCACCTTGCTGTTTCGCCAAATCTTTACTGGCAGTCATGGCGGCAAAGTAGATGGTTTCAAAAATGTTTTTATTCAGCATTTTTGCCATCTCACTTTCGAAAGGCAAACGCAATAAAATAAATACATCTGCCAAACCCTGCACGCCCAATCCAATGGGACGGTGCCTCATGTTTGATGTTCTGGCTTCTTCAACCGGATAATAATTGTTGTCAATTATTTTGTTAAGATTTTTAGTAACCTCGTAAGTTACTTCATACAATTTTTGCTGGTCAAATTTTCCATCAATTACAAATCGTGGCAATGCCAGTGAAGCTAAATTGCAAACAGCCACTTCGCCAGGGCTGGTATATTCCATTATCTCAGTACAAAGATTGCTGCTTTTAATTGTTCCTAAATTTTGCTGATTGCTTTTGCCATTGGCTGCATCTTTATACAACATGTAAGGAGTACCAGTTTCAATTTGCGATTGTAAAATGGCAAACCATAAATCCTGTGCCTTTACAGTTTTTCTGGCTTTTCCTTCGGATTCATATTTTGTATATAGGTTCTCAAATTCCACACCCCAACATTCACTTAATCCCGGTGCTTCATTAGGGCAAAACAAACTCCACTCTCCATTTGCTTCCACTCTTTTCATAAACACATCGCATATCCATAAAGCAAAAAATAAATCCCTTGCCCGCATTTCTTCTTTCCCGTGGTTTTTTCTTAAATCTAAAAACTCAAACACATCGGCATGCCATGGCTCTAAATAAATGGCGAATGCACCTTTACGTTTGCCCCCGCCCTGGTCAACATACCGTGCAGTATCGTTAAATACTTTTAACATAGGAATGATGCCATTGCTTGTGCCGTTTGTTCCACCAATATAACTTCCTGTGGCTCTTATATTGTGAATAGCTAAACCAATACCACCGGCACTTTGCGAAATTTTTGCGGTTTGCTTTAATGTATCATAAATGCCATCAATGCTGTCTTCCTTCATAGTTAATAGAAAACAAGAACTCATTTGCGGTTTAGGTGAACCTGCATTAAACAAAGTGGGGGTGGCATGTGTCATCCAACGTTCACTCATTAAATGATACGTTTTAATAGCGCTCTCAATATCTTCTTTGTGTATGCCTACCGCTACCCGCATGTACATGTGTTGCGGACGTTCTGCAATTTTTCCATCCACCTTTAAGAGGTAGGATTTTTCTAAGGTTTTAAACCCAAAATAATCAAAGCCAAAATCACGGTCGTAAATAATGGTGCTGTCCAGCAACTCTGCATGTTCTTCAATTATCTGCATTACATCATCTGCAATGAGGGGTAATCTTTTCTCTGTTGCTGCATCTACGTAATTATAAAGTTTTCGCATGGTTGCCGAAAAGCTTTTAACTGTGTTCTTATGCAGGTTGCTTACCGCAATTCTAGATGCAAGGATTGCATAATCCGGATGTGTGATGGTAAGCGATGCTGCTGTTTCTGCTGCAAGGTTGTCCAGTTCTGTTGTAGGTACACCTGCATAAATGCCTTCAATGGTTTTCTTTGCAACATCTATGACATTAACCATTGAACTTAAGCTGTAACTCAATTTTTCTATTCGTGCAGTTACTTTATCAAACTTTACGGATTCTTTTTTACCGTTTCTTTTAATTACATACATGGGTATGGTATAATTTAATGGGTTTAAAAATCTTCATTAGTTGAAAACACTTGTGCTTCTTTGTTGCTCATCACCCCTGCCTTTTGGTAATCACCTACTCTTTTTTCAAAGAAATTTGTTTTGCCCTGCAGCGAAATCATTTCCATAAAATCAAATGGGTTGGTAACATTGTATATTTTTGCACAGCCTAATTCATTTAACCAACGGTCTGCCACGAACTCAATGTATTGTTGCATCAATTTGGCATTCATGCCGATTAAATCTACAGGCAATGCTTCGGTAATAAACTCTTTTTCTATGGTTACTGCATCGGTAATAATGTCTTGTATTTCCTTTTGTGATAATTTGTTTTGAAGCATGCCATAGAGCAAACACGCAAACTCACAATGAAGTCCTTCATCACGGCTTATCAATTCGTTGCTGAACGTAAGCCCCGGCATAAGGCCTCTTTTCTTCATCCAGAAAATTGAGCAAAAGCTTCCGCTAAAAAATATTCCTTCCACTGCAGCAAAAGCTACCAGGCGTTCTGCAAAATTTCCATTGTTAATCCAACGCAATGCCCACTCTGCTTTTTTCTTTACAGCAGGAACGGTATCAATGGCGTGAAAAAGTTTATGTTTCTCTTTTGGGTCTTTTATGTAAGTGTCAATAAGTAAAGCATACGTTTCGCTATGAATGTTTTCCATCATTATTTGAAAACCATAAAAACACCTTGCTTCAGGCAGTTGCACTTCACTCATAAAATTCACTGCAAGATTTTCGTTTACAATACCATCGCTGGCAGCAAAGAAGGCGAGTACGTGAGAGATAAAATGGCGTTCGCCATTGTTTAGATTTTCCCAGTCTTTTTGGTCACTGCTTAAGTCAATTTCTTCCGCAGTCCAAAAGCTGGCTTCATGTCTTTTATAATGTTCCCAAATTTTGGGGTAGTTAATAGGAAGGATAACAAAACGGTCTTTGTTTTCTTTTAAAAGTATTTCATCAGTATGCTGCATAATAAATTATTATTTAATTTTTTACCTGCAGATGAAAAGGATAGCGCTGAAAGGATAGCCACAACAAAGTAGTGGAACTCGCAGTACCATTGCCTTTCACCCGAAAGCGTTGTTACCAATTGTTTTGATTTTGGCAGGTCTTCTGACTTTCCCGACTTTTGATTATCCTTCCCATCCCGCCTGTGGCGGACAGTGGATGCAGTTCTTCAAAAGTTCGCCTTTAAGCGGCGGGATTACAGCTACGGGGATAGTCCGGGATTTTCACCTGGTTCCCTTTTAATGAAATCCGCCAATAGGCGGATCGTCAACCAAATACATGGTAAAATAATGACCTTAAAATAAGACTGGATTAATTTGTTATGCACCTAATGTTAAAAACGATTGTAAGTCGCAATGGTAGTGTATTACAAGGCACGGGGGATATTAAAAGCGAAGTTGC
>JAYTBG010000355.1:0-37246 GCA_043737055.1 Chitinophagaceae bacterium
TAAAAAAGGAGAAGCCCATGAAACCAGTTACCGCTTTAAAACTTACCGCACCAATGCCTGTAAAACATGCCCCTTAAAAAACCAGTGCACCAAACTTCCAAAACGCATCATACAACGCAGCGAGTACCAGGATGCAGTAGACATTAACGACAACAACATCAAACAAAACCCACATTATTACAAACGAAGGCAGGCCATTTGCGAGCATCCCTTTGGAAGCATCAAACGGCATTGGGGTTACACTCACACACTATTAAAGGGATTGCAAAAAGTAAATGGGGCAATGCAATTATTGTTATCCCAAGTCTGGCAAAAACAATTTACCCATACTTCCTTATCACCTTTTTTGTTTGTCACAGCAATAATTTGTTTTTGGTAACTATATTTCTTTATGTCAATGCTCCATTCTTTGTGGTCTTTATCTAACGAATTATTGTAGTCGGTCACACAAGCAATTAATAAATTGTCAATACTTTTAATGTCCTCTTGAGTTAATGTCGTAGGATTAAACGAATTGTCAAAAGGGTAGTTGCCCTTTTTGTCAAATGGTTTTATGCTGTTTTTGAAGTGTCAACTTGAATGGTTTTATTTTTGAGTTTTTGGTCAACCATTTTATTTTGAGATTGTCCGCAAGAACTTAAACCAATCGTCAAACAAAAGGTAATTGTCAAGGTGTTTATGTAGGAACGAGGTGTCATTTTAAAATTGCTTGCCAACATATTTATTTGCGTTAAAATACTCTAAAAATTAAAAGCGAATATTTTTTCAATGCGTTGTTACTAAAGTAGATACGGAAATATCCGCTACTCGCAATTGACAACGCAAAAACAAACAAGTTGAAACCTTATAATCGTCTGTGCAGATCTCCGCTTCGGTAATAGATCCTCAATGGTATGCGGCACAAGAGAGTGACACAACGATGTAGCCATGAAAAACAAATGCCAGTAACCAAACACTATACCTGCATGCAGGCAGATCTGGTACCTCCAGGCAGATCCTTCCTTCGTCAGGAAGACAGCAACCATTAGCATTCAGCAACTCACTTCAACCTTCCCTTAAAATCCAGTCCGTTATCTCTTAATGTATCCAATGCCACATCATAGCCTGCATCGGCATGCCTTATTACGCCCATGCCGGGGTCGTTTCTTAATACACGGGCAATTCTCCGGGCGGCGTCATCGGTACCGTCGGCCACGATGACCATGCCGGCATGTATGCTATAGCCCATGCCCACACCTCCGCCATGGTGAAGGCTTACCCAACTGGCGCCACCAGCTGTATTTACGAGGGCATTTAATATCGGCCAGTCGGCTACGGCATCACTACCGTCCAGCATGGCTTCGGTTTCCCGGTTGGGGCTGGCTACAGAGCCAGTATCCAAATGATCTCTGCCGATTACGATGGGTGCCTTAACTTTTCCGGTGCGAACGAGTTCGTTAAAAGCAAGGCCGGCCTTTTCCCGTTCGCCCTGGCCCAACCAGCAGATGCGGGCGGGCAATCCCTGGAAAGCAATTTTTTCCTGCGCCATTTTCATCCAGCGCAACATGCCCGTGTTTTGCGGAAACATGTTTTGTATGAGCTCGTCTGTTACGGCGATATCTGCCGGATCTCCACTGAGGGCAGCCCAGCGGAAAGGGCCCTTGCCTTCGCAAAAGAGGGGGCGGATGTAGGCGGGGACGAAACCGGGAAAGAGCGTGCCCCCCCCGCCCCCTAAAGGGGAGGTTGCGGACTCTGCTAACTTTTGTTTATTTTTTTCTTCGTACTCTAAAGCTCTTGCACGAATGTTATTGCCATAATCAAAAGTGATGGCGCCTTTATCCATCAACTGCAGCATGAGCTGCACATGCAGGTACATACTTTCATAACTGAGCCCGGTATAATGATCCGGGTTTTGTTCTCTTAACACATTGGCCGCTTCATTGCTGAGGGTATGGGGAATATACCCGATTAAAGGATCGTGGGCACTGGTTTGATCGGTGAGTGTATCAGGAATTATTTGCCGCTCGAGAAGCCTTTCCAAAAGGTGAATGGCATTGCAAACCACGCCTACACTTTTGGCCTTTCCTTCTTTTTTATAATGCAGTGCAGCATTAATGGCTTCATCGATGCTGGTATGTTTTTCGTCCAGGTATTTTGTCTCTATTCTCTTGTCCAGGCGCCACTCCTCTACTTCTGCAATCAACGCCACGCCCTCGTTCATGGTTATTGCTAGCGGTTGTGCGCCACCCATTCCACCGAGGCCTGCTGTTACATTCAATGTTCCTTTTAATGTGCCGCCAAAATGTTTATCGGCAATGGCCGCATAAGTTTCATAGGTGCCCTGCACAATGCCCTGGCTGCCAATGTAGATCCAGCTTCCGGCGGTCATTTGGCCATACATCATCAGTCCCTTTTTTTCCAGTTCGTCAAAATGTTTCCAGTTGGCCCAGTTGGGTACGAGCTGGCTGTTGCTGATGAGCACCCTTGGAGCATCTTTATGTGTTTTAAGAATACCCACCGGTTTACCGCTTTGTATGAGCAGGCTTTCATCGTTTTCCAATACTTTTAATGCCTTGATAATATTATCCAGGGCTTCAAAGTTGCGGGCAGCTTTTCCCCGGCCTCCGTACACGATCAAATCGCCGGGCCGTTCGGCAACTGCAGGATCGAGATTATTGAGCAACATACGCAATGCTGCTTCCTGCACCCAGCCCTTGCAACTAAGTTGTGAACCCGTAGGGGTTTTGTAAAGCACAGGGTCGTAGGTTTGAGTAGCAGGCATAAACACAAAATTTAATATCAATAGTTATTTAGTGACACAGCAATACTTTGAGCTGGATTAAGGCGTTGTAAATTACTACAACCTCAACAATAATATATTTAAAGAATTATCTTTGGCCGTTGGCAACTGAAGTGTTTATTTGTGACATAAAATAGCCCCGAGAACAGTAGTCGTCACTTCAAAAAAATTAAACAGAATGGATATTATAGATAGTTTATTGGAAGCCCTCGTGGTTTCACCAGATAACGTACCCTTACGGTTGCAGGTGGCAAACATGATGTTGCAACAGGCTCGCTATGAAGAGGCCGCCAGCCAGTACAAATGGGTGTTGAATTTAAAGAACAATGATACGCAGGCGCAAGCTGGCCTGGGAACAGCTTATTATCATGTGCAAAAATTCTCGGCTGCCATTGTGGTTTTTGAGCAGATCGAACTCCTTCAACTCCCGGAAAGATTGCTCTATATAAAAAGCCTGATAGAAGAAAATTCTATGACCCAGGCGGTGGAGGCTCACCAGGCATTGCTGGAAACCTACCCCGGCATATCTGACGACGAAATTGATGCAGCGCTGCGCATCCCGGCAATGGACAATAATTTAGACGGTCTGTTCGACGACTTCGAAAGCGATGAAGATTATTTTATGGAAAAGCCCAACACCAAATTTTCGGATGTGGGCGGCATGAAAAAGGTGAAAGATGAGATTTCCATCAAAATTATACAGCCCTTAAAAAATCCGGAGTTATACAAAGCCTTTGGGAAAAAAACCGGTGGTGGCATTTTGTTGTATGGCCCGCCGGGTTGCGGCAAAACGTTTATAGCTAAAGCTACAGCCGGCGAGATTGATGCCCGCTTTATTAATATTGGCCTGCACGACATCTTGGATATGTGGATTGGCAACAGCGAAAAAAACCTACACGATCTGTTTGAATTGGCCCGTCGCAACGCACCTTGCGTGTTGTTTTTTGACGAGGCAGATGCGCTGGGCGGAAGCCGGAGCGACATGAAACAATCTTCTATGCGACATGTGATCAACCAGTTTTTGGCAGAACTGGATGGCGTAGACGCTAACAACGAAGGAATACTCGTGCTGGCTGCCACCAATGCTCCATGGAATGTGGATGCGGCCTTTAGAAGACCAGGAAGATTTGATCGGGTGATCTTTGTAGGCCCACCGGATGAGGAAGCAAGGGAAGATATTTTAAAATCGCTGCTGGTGGCCAAGCCTGCTGTAGATATAGATACCCGGAAGATAGCATCTGCAACTGCAGATTACTCAGGAGCCGACCTGACGGCAATAATTGACATTGCGGTTGAAGAAAAACTGTGGGAATCAATTAGCAAAGGCAGCGTGCAGCCCATACATACCAAAGACCTTTTGAATGCAGTAAAGAAGCACCAACCTACTACGAAAGAATGGTTCGCATCTGCCCGTAACTATGCATTGTATAGCAACGAGTCTGGCGTGTACGATGATATTTTGAAATACCTGAAGATTAAAAAATAAGGGCGACCCCTACAACGCCGCACAGCCCATGAACCAAGCAGAAGCAAGTCTAGAAAGAGCCATGTTGCTATTGCAACAAGGCCGAACCATTGATGCAGTGCAGCAACTAAAAAATGTACTGCAACAGGATCCAAACAATGCAGACGCATTGGCTATGATGGCCCGCTGCCAGTTTGCACAAAAGAATTTTGATGCAGGCATCGTCACTATGCAAAGTGTACTGGCCCTTGAGCCTACGAGTTATCACTTTTATTTATTGGGGTTTGGTTATTACAGTGCGGGGAAAAATAATCTTGCGATGGAAGCATTTCAACAATCGCAATCTTTGGACCCATGGTTTCCGGAAAACTACGGCCTCATGTCGCATGTCCTGTTGGAGCAAAAAAGGTTTACCGAGGGCCTTGATATGGCTAATGAAGGTCTTGCTATTGAGCCTGAAAATATTACCTGCCTTAATGCCCGATCCATAGCCCTTAACAAAATGCGAAAAACTGCTGATGCTATAGACACTATGCAGAATGCGCTCGCACAAGACCCCGATAATGAATACACGCATTGCACGGTAGGTTGGAACTATCTTGAAAAGGGAGAACACAAAACTGCTACCCGCCATTTTAAAGAAGCGCTGCGCATTAACCCTCAAATGCACAATGCACAAGAGGGTTTAAAGGAAGCATTGAAATCTAAAATTGCCCCTTACCGCTGGTTATTGCTCTACAGTTTTTGGCTAAATAACCAGGGTAAAAAAATGAGGTGGATCATTCCGGTCGGCTTGTACCTCGGCGTAAGAGTAACCACATCGCTACTTCGCATGAAAGAGGGCACAGAAAATATTGTAACCATTTTGGTAGCGGCATACCTTCTATTTATACTTACCTCCTGGTTGATAACACCACTTGCCAATTTCTTTTTGCTGTTTCATCGTGATGGAAAATATGCGCTTACATTAACTGAGAAAAACACGGCCATGAGCGTGGTAGCCTCCCTCACTACTGGAGTGCTTTTCTTTATAGCTGCTCTGCTCGTACCCGAAGAATACAAAAGCCTTGCGTCAGCATGTTACATTGCCATGGTTAGCTTTTTGGCCATGAGTGTTCCATTGGGCAACCTTGAATACCCCCTGTCTTTTAAAAATCACGGTACGCAAAATAAAGTGGCAATGGTGCTGGTTGCATTGGGACTTTGTACCGCAGTGCTTTCGTTCGTATACATCCCTGCAGCTCTGGTTACCGGGGGATTGTTTTTACTATTGTTTGTACTTAATAACTGGGCAGGAGTATTTAGGAGGTGATTTTTTGCTACCTTCCATATCCTCCACTTCAATAGCAAATAATTGGAACATGTTTTCGTTAACAACAAAAAAAGTTAGTCTAATCCAAAGCAGCTTAGTTCTCTTGAAGGGTGCCTTTATTTATCAGACAAATATTTCATTTTGAAAACCGTACGTTCACTTTTCACACTTGCTGCATTTATGATACTCATAGCGTCGTGCAGGAAAGACACTATTGTGAAAAATAATGGTTTGGTTGGAAAATGGAAACTGGTTCAAATTTATTCGGGATATGTAAATGGGGGAAGTATTACCTGGGATCCTGTGTCCGAAACCAATTCGCATATATTACTGCTTACAGAAAACTCACAATATAAAAAGACTGGGGTTGGCTGGGAATGCGTTGGGAGTTACCAACTTCTATCGAACAATAATCTAGCCGTGAATTCTAATTGCAACACGACTACTGAACAGGCAACGATCACACAATTATCTCCTGGCTCATTGATTATCGATTATTCTGTAATTGAGGGAGGGATCAGGTACAGATATTTAGCAACAAAATAATTCAACCTGCTAGTGCCGCCTTTTTTAGGACGCTATCTCTTCAAGCAGGTAAATCCCTGTAAGTGTTTAGAAATTTAATCGCCAGCATCATATCGTCGTGCATCACCCTGTCTGCCTCATTAAAAGAAATTACTTCTCTAAAAGCGGACACTATTTTTTCTAAAGCCGGAGATGTTTTTAGAGGTCGTCTAAACTCGAGGGCCTGTACCGCGGTGAGTAATTCAATGGCTAACACTTTTTCTACATTGTCTATTACCCGCTTGCATTTGGTTGCGGCATTGGCACCCATGCTCACGTGATCTTCCTGGTTATTGCTGCTGGGTATGCTGTCTACACTTGCGGGAGTACACAACTGCTTGTTTTCGCTTACGATACCCGCTGCCGTGTATTGCGGAATCATGAACCCGCTGTTTAGTCCCGGATCCTTTACTAAAAACGCAGGAAGATTTCTCTGCCCGCTGATAAGTTGGTAAATCCTTCTTTCGCTAATGCTCGCCAATTCGCTTACAGCAATCGCCATAAAATCGAGTACTAACGCCAACGGTTGGCCGTGAAAATTTCCGCCACTCACAATGAGGTCCTGTTCTGGAAAAATATTAGGATTGTCCGTAACTGAATTAATTTCTTTCTCCATTACTGATAATGCATAATCAAGTGTGTCTTGCGTAGCGCCATGCACCTGCGGAATACAGCGAAAGCTATAAGGATCTTGCACCTGCTGCTTTGTTTGTTTGCTAATGCTACTGCCTGCTAAAAGTTCACGTATTCTTTTAGCAACGCTCACCTGGCCTCGGTGTGACCTTACTGCATGGATATTTTCGTTCAGGGGCTCGGCAAGGCAATCAAACGCATCAAAACTTATGGCAGCAACAGTATTTGCCCATTGCATCAGTCGCTCTGCCCTAATCAAATTGTGCATGCCGTAGGCAGTCATAAACTGAGTGCCATTGATGAGCGCAAGACCTTCTTTACTTTTAAGGTTGATGGGCTCCCAATCCATCTCATCTAAAATAACTTCGCTTGGATATTTAATTCCCCTGTGCCTCACTTCGCCCAGACCAATGAGTGGCAAACTTAAATGGCTCAGTGGCGCCAGATCTCCTGACGCACCAAGGGAACCTTGTGTAAATATCACCGGCAGCACATCGTTGTTGTACATATCCATCAGCCGTTTTACCGTGTCTATCTGCACCCCACTGTGGCCGTAACTCAACGACTTTATCTTAAATGCAATCATGAGTTTCACGATGTCTGCAGGCACTTCTTCGCCAAGGCCACAGGCGTGAGATTTCAACAAGTTGCTTTGCAGTTGTTCCAATTGATCTTCGTTGATGCGAACATTTTGCAGGTATCCAAAGCCGGTGTTTACTCCATAAACCAATGCATCCGAACTATCCAATTTATCATCCAGATATCTTCTGCAGGTTGAAATTCTCTCATGCGCATCAAAAGTGATGGAAACGAGCTGATCAAAAGCGAGGAGGTTTTTTACCTGTTGAAAACTGGTATGCTTGCGATCGAGTGGGAGATAATTATAACTCATGGATAAACGTAGCTGTTGATCGAAAAAAATTAACTTGCTCAAAAGTAATTAAAAGAATCTCATAAGGCACTTCAGGCAAAGGCGCCAGGAAAAAATGCATGAGTTACTAGGTTTTTTCTTTGCGTTCCTTTGGGTTCCTTTGCGCCTTTGCGTGAAACAAAAACTTTTATGAAAAAAATATTATTTGTAGTTGCGCTGCTGAGTTCTTTGTTCGGCCGGGCACAAACCGTACGACTGTTAATTACTGGCACAAAGGCAAGTCTCCGAGGCCTTAGCGTTGTTGATGATAAAACAATTTGGGTTAGTGGCAGCAATGGAACAGTGGGCCGGAGCCTTGATAGCGGTGCTACATGGCGTTGGATGACGGTAAAAGGTTTTGAAAAAACAGATTTTCGGGACATTGAAGGCTTTGATAAAACCACGGCTGTAATCATGGGCATAGCAGAACCGGCATACATGCTACGAACCACGAATGGTGGGGATAGCTGGCAGGTTGTGTTTGAAAATAAAACCAAAGGCATGTTCCTGGATGCAATGGAATTCTGGAACGAACAGGCGGGCATAGTCATCGGCGATCCCATCAATGGTCATTTCTTTATTGCGAGGACTTTTGACGGGGGCCAAACATGGCAAGGCATACCAGAAAAGATAAGCCCGGTGGCAGACAGCGGCGAAGCGTGCTTTGCCAGCAGTGGAACCAACATTAGAAAACTAACCAACAAAGAAGCAGTGTTTATCACTGGCGGGCTGGTAAGCAATGTGCACATAAGAGATAGCAAAAAAAGACTTCCGTTGGTTGACGGCAAAGAAAGTACCGGCGCCAATTCAATTGCAGTAAAAAACAAAAAAACCTGGATGGTAGTGGGCGGAGATTTCAACAATAAAGATGATGCAACTAAGAATACCGTCATCACTGTTGACGCAGGAAAAACCTGGAAGTCCCCTTTAGCGCCGCCGACAGGCTACCGCAGTTGTATAGAATACCTCAAAAAGAAACAATGGATCACTTGCGGTTTAAACGGAGTTGATATCAGCAATGATGATGGAAATACTTTCAGCAACATCAGCAAAGAGGGATTTCATGTAGTTAGAAAAGCCAAGAAGGGCAAGGCTGTTTATTTTGCTGGTGGCGGTGGGAGAATTGGGAAGTTGGTGCTTTAGATGCTAATTATCGAAGGGCTCAAAGTTGATGGTTCATTGTTGATGGTTTATAGTAAAATCTGCTAACCTCAAAAAAAGATATTATTAATTGAGGTAAAAGAAAACCCTGCCAGTTTAAGGGCAGGGGTAAAACTTAAAATCGGGTTAAAAGCTGTCACACGTAATTCATCTATTTGCTATTCCTTAATCCATTATTCATTACTAATTATTTATTACTCATTATCAATTGCGCAATTAATCAATTATTCATCCGATAGCTATCGGATCAAATTATCCATTGTCAATTATAGATTTTTCCATTATCAATTCAGGCTTCTAAAATCTACCGGCACCAGTTTACTTACACCTGCTTCCTGCATGGTAACACCGTAAATAACATCTACCGCACTCATCGTTTGTTTGTTGTGAGTTACAATAATAAACTGAGAATTTTCGCTGAACTGTTTGATCATGTTGGTAAACTTACCAACGTTGGCATCATCCAACGGTGCATCCACTTCATCTAATATACAGAAAGGCGCAGGTTTAATAAGGTAGATAGCAAACAACAGAGCAGTTGCTGTTAGTGTTTTTTCGCCACCACTCAACTGGCCAATACTACTGGGCCTTTTCCCTTTTGGTTTTGCAACAATATCAATTCCTGTATCTGCAAGATTTTCCGGATCTACCAGCACCATGTCTGCAGTATCTTCATCGGTAAACAATGCCTTAAATACTTTCTGAAAATTCTCCCTCACTTTATTAAAGGTGTCAAGGAATTGCTGATTGGCGGTAGCCTCTACTTCCTGGATTGTTTGCATCAGGCTATCTTTTGCAGTTACCAGGTCATTCTTTTGTTCCAAAATAAACTCATACCTTTTTTTCATTTCAGTGTAGGCTTCAATGGCTGTTGGATTGACTTCACCCATGTTTTCCAAACGCTTTTTCATGCGATCATTCTTTTCCTTCAACTCTTCCAGCGGGGTATCACCTGTACGTGGCTCATCAATGATCTCGTCCAGGTTGACCCTAAACTCTACGCTCAACCTTTCCTTCATACCAGCGAGTTGCAGCTTAAGATCTGTCAATTTATCCTTTATTTCATTTAATAAATGATCAATTCTTTCTTTAGATTTTTGTTTGTGACGCAGCTCACTTTCCTTTTCTGTAAGAACGTTTCTGAGATTGTAATACAATTGATCTGCTTCATTCAATCTCTTTTCATCTACATCTTTATTTTGCAGCATGGTTACCAACAAGGTTTCCAATTCGTGCAAACTGGCCGCAGTTAGTTCAATATTTTCTGCAGCATCTTTTAATTGGGTAGCACTGCTTTCTACCTGCACAGTAAGATCGCTCAGTTGCTTGCTCTTAAACTCCAATTCCTGCTTGAGAGACACGAGTTTACTCTGCTGTTTGGCAAACAACAAATTGCTGTCGTTAAACGTAACAGTAGCAAAATTATATTCCTGCTCTGCAGTTGCATAATCCATTTCTACTAACTGCAGTTTATCGGCCAGGTCGTCTAACTGAAAATTAAACTTATCCAGTTCTGTACGGGTATGGGCAATGGCATCGTGGTTGTTTTCCAACTGCAACTTTAGCTCTTCCACCCTTGCTGTACTGGTTAGTTCAAGATGGTGGAGATTCTCTTTTTTATTTTGCGCAGAAAACACCATGTTCGTCAGGTGGCTAATATCCTGTTGTGTTTGCCTGATGGCATTTTCTTTTAGCTGCTCGTTAAAAGCAATTACTTCATTGTGACGAATTTGAATATCGGCTTTAATGGCCGCTACCACGTCGTGCTGTGCAGCAATTTGTTCTTGTAATTTTTCCAGGTTTTTAGCACGGCCTATTTTTTTACCCTCAAATAAACCTACGCTTCCACCCGTCAAAGAGTATTTTCCTTTTACGTACTTTCCTGTTTTTTCTAAAACAACTGCATCGCTATAGCTATCAGGACTGTTGTGCAATATTTCTTCGTTTTCTGCAATAAATACATTACCCAAAAGGTTGGCGGCAAGGTTTGCATATTGTGCCTCTATCTCTATTACATCTAATGCAGGAATAGTGCCTTCGGGCTGGTTAAATTCCGTAGCGGCATCAAACTTATCCAGCAAGAAAAAATTTGCTTTTCCTTTTTTATGATCATCCAATAAATGGACGGCCTGCAAGCCCTCCTGCAGGTTGTTTACCACATAATAGTTAAGGTAAGGCTCTAATACATTTTCTACCGCTGCACGGTATTGCTCCTTTACATAAATGATGTCTGAAAGTAATGGTGCCGTATGATTCCAGCCTTTGTTATTGTGCAGGAACTTTACACTTTCAGGGTAGCCTTCCATTGAGTCTACCAGGCTTTTCAACAAATCATGTTCGTTCTTTTTGGCATCCAACAAACGGCTCTCTCCTGCAAGGCTGTTGCGCAAGCCTTCCATCATATTTTGCGTTTGCAAAATTTGTTCTTTTGTAAATTCGTGTTGGTCCTGTAGCTGCTTCAGGTCGGATTTCTTTAGTTCAAGTTCCGATTCCTTTTCTTTTTGCTCTGCTTCTAATTGTTTCAGTTGCGCCTGGCGTTGGGTCTTCTCTTCCTGAACCTGCACAATAGTGCGCTGAAGATTTTGTATGGAAGTATCCGCAATCGCAACTTTTTTCTCCGCATCAAACTGGTTGCGCTGAATGGCCTGATTTTCTTTCCGCAAGACATCAATGCTAGTGCGTTTGTCGTCAAAAACCCGTCTCTTATCTTCTACCGCATCTTTGAGATCCTGGAGCCTATCTTCTAACTCTTCCAATTTTGCTTCCTCGTCTAGAATTTGTGTACCTGTAAACTGGATGCTTTCTTCCAGGCCTTTCATTTGCCCTTCAGACTTTTGTAGAAATTCATCCAGGCCGGCTTTTCGCTCTTTCAAATGAAGTAGACGCTGGCTACCCAGGTTCTTTTCATTCTCTTTGTTGCGCACCCTATCCAACATCTCGTTATACGCATGTTGCATTTGCTGCAACGCTTTTTCCTTTTCTACAAACTCAAGTTTCTCATGCTCTAAACCAGCCTCTTCCTTAGCGATTGCAGTTTCTAATTCAATCCGCTTGTCTACCTCCTGTTGTTGTTGTTCATTCAGATCTTTATAGGTAACATTGAAGCCTTCGAGCGCAGCCTTGGCCAACTCAATGCTTACTTCTTTGTAATCTTTCTTTATTTCAAAATACTTTTCCGCTTTCCTTGCCTGGCTTTCTAAACTTTTTAACTGGTTGTTTATTTCAAATAAGAGGTCTTCAATGCGGGCAAGATCCTGCTCAGTGGCATCGAGTTTAAGTTTGGCTTCTTTTTTCCTTGTTTTGTAAATGGTAATCCCTGCAGCTTGTTCCAGCATTTTTCGCCTGCTGTTCTCCTTATCTTTTATAATATCATCCACCATACCCAATTCTATGATGGCGTAGCTGTCCGTACTAATACCGGTATCCATAAAGAGATTATGAATATCCTTTAAGCGGCATGCTACATCGTTTAGGCGATATTCACTTTCCCCGCTTTTGTAGTATTTACGTGTAACCGTTACCGTGTTGAATTCTGTTGGCAACAGATTTTTTGTATTTTCAAACGTGAGGCTCACCTCTGCAAGGCCACTCGCACTCCGGGTTTTACTCCCGTTAAAAACAAGGCTTTCCAGGTTTTCGCTTCGCAAATTGCTTATTTTGTGTTCGCCAATTACCCAGCGAATACTGTCGATAATATTACTTTTTCCGCAGCCATTTGGTCCTATCACACCTGTAATTCCCTCATCAAAATTGAGTATGGTTTTATCAGCAAAACTCTTGAATCCTTTGATTTCTAAACTCTTTAAACGCACAGTTATCCTATTTTAGTAAGACGGCAAACCTACAAGAAAATGCGTCAACTAAATGCACTGTTAAGAAAAAGTAGATAAGCCATTATGCAGTTTAATCATTATGCACTTTTCGTTGACTAGCTGCGCTTTTAGCTGCGAACCCCTAGGCATATCAATGACTAAAGCTGTTGGATTGATTGGGCTAAATTTTAAGTGTGGACTAATTGCACCTGATGGTATGCGACGTTGGGTAAACAGGGTAAATGGATATGGCTGCATAGAATTATCATTAATACTTAGCAACGGGCTTTAATAACACAACCAGGATTTGGCCGGAAAAACGTAAACGGTAAATAAAAACACTTGCAATATGAAAAAGATAATGGTGCTTTCAACAAGCATTCGAACAGGAAAGAAAAGTAATCGGGTGGCCTTATATATTACAAAATACATTTAAGAGCATAAAACAGCTGAGGTTGACTTTGTGTACTTGGACAGTTTAAATTTTCCATTGTTCGAGGAACGCTTCAGGCTGTTGCAAGATCCACTTCCTGGCCTGGTGACTTTTAGGGAGAGAGTAAAAGCAGTTGACGGAATAGTGATGGTGTCACCATCATACAATGGCGGCTACCCGGCCAGTTTGAAAAACGCAATAGACGTTTTGTATGATGAATGGAAGCGAAAACCCCTTGGGCTGTGTACCGTATCAGCCGGTGCTTTTGCAGGCATGAACCTAATTACTTCCCTACAATTTGTGTTATGGAAAATTGGCGCCATCGTGGTGCCGGCTATGTTCCCAGTTGCCAATGTGCAAAACAGCTTTGATGAAAACGGCATTGCTTCGGATCAGCCAGGCACTGATAAAAGGGCGGCTGCATTCCTCGCTGAACTATCCTGGCACATGGAAGCTGCGGAAAAGATGAGATCATAAAGCTGTTAATTGTATTACAATACCGCTGAACCAAGACGGCATTGGTTTAAAGCAGCTATTTTTGAACTCTAAAATATTTACATGAAACAATTATTCTTTTCTGTGATCATGCTTGGTTCTCTAAGTTCGATGGCACAACCCAAATTAATTGCGCAAGCTACCATTCACGCAACTACTAACGTAATAGCTCCCGAGGAGGAGGACGTAACCAACATTCAGGGGCAAGGTGGCGGCGGCGGTATGTTTAGAAATTTTGGTGACGGCGAAACCAAATCTGTAACACAGGTTAAAAATGATATGGTAAAAACGGTTATTAAATCTGATATGGGCCGCAGCACCATCATTAGAAATAATCAACTTAAACTAACCACCACCCTTATTGAAATGATGGGCAATAAAACTGGATTTTATGCTACAGATGAAGAACAGGCAGGGTTAAGAAAGTCTATGGACAGTATGATGCGAGCTCGTTCTAAAGATTCAGCAAGTGTAAATAAGGCGCCCGCTACGCCACCCACCGTAGAGGTAATATACACGGAAGAATCAAAAAAAATATCGGGATATAATTGCAAAAAAGCCTACCTGATAACAACAAGGATGCTCGGACTGGTAAAGGACACCGCTACTGTGTGGTACACTCCTGAGTTTAAAGTTCAGAATGTAAGTTCTGTAGGCGGGGGCTTTACTATGGGCTTAACGAGTGGTGGTGCTTCTGCCACAAACAGTATGGAAAAAATTGATGGGTTTGTAATGGGCTATGAAACCAAAATGCGCCGCAACCGCACCATGATTGTAACTGTAACCAAAGTTGATTTGGGCAAAGAGATCGCTGATAAGGATTTTGAAATACCTAAAGATTTTGATGTGAAACCGATGAAGGAAATGAGAAGTATGATGAGCGGAGCCGGCCAGGGTGGACAAATACAAATTAGAAGGAATGATTAGCCAAGATCATTTTTCATAAACAAAAAAGGTTGCATCGCTGCAACCTTTTTTGTTTGGATGATATTCGCTTTACAAAGCGGCTTTTGCTTATCTATTTCTGCCGCACACATCGTACCTTTTTTATAGTTGTAAATATTGAAGGAAATGAGAAGTATGATGGGCGGCGCAGGCCAGGGTGGACAAATACAGATTAGAAGGAATGATTAAGCAAGAGCATTTTTTGTAAATGAAAAAGGTTGCATCTCTGCAACCTTTTTCATTTTAGTTATAATCGTTTTACAAAGCAGCTTTTTTCTTATCAATTTCTGCAGCACTCTTTATATCTTTTTTATAGTTGTAAATTTCGCTCATATTGGTAAGCAGTTCCTGATAAGTAGCTTTTTGCACCGGTTTAAGTGTTGGTAAGGTTTCATAATACGCAACAGCAAGTTTAGCATAATCTAAAAACTCATCCATCTGAACTTTCGTTTGCGCTACAAGATCAGCTCGCTTTTTTACATCTTCTGGCTTAGTACCTTTAACCAAACTAGCGGTTATGCTCATGTCTGAGCTCACATTGTAAAGATGTTTTGTCATCAGCACTGTAGCATCTTTACCCTTGTCATTGCTGATCGCTTTTTTCAAAGTTGCCGTCAGCTTTTCCTTAGCAGCCTTTTCGTCTGCAGGCTTTGCATCTTTGCCGTAAATACTGTTAAACAACTCAATAGCATAATTGTATGGCACTACAAAATTGGTAGGGTTTTGAACAATCATCTCATCATATTTAGCAAACAACTGTGCCTGGTCTACATTTTTGCGCATACTTTCCAACTCGAGGCTCACCCAAAATTCACTCTCGGGGTAATATTTTTTACCTTTTTCGATTATGGTTTTAAAGTTTGCTGCATCACCTTTTTTCATGTAATAATCTGCAAGGTATTCGTACACATCTTTGTAAGATTCTCCACTTACATTGCCATCAACCAATTTCCTGTAGTACATCACTGCACCGGAATCATTCTTAGATTGCATGGCAGCAATGGCAGTGTTCAGCACAAGGGCTGTATCCAGGGGATAAAGCGTAGATCCGGGAAAATCATATTTTTTTGCAAGAATGAAGTCTTTTAGGTCCAAGGCATTCCGAAAGGCATCGTAAGCCTTATCAAAGGATTTTTCATTGTAGAAATTTGCTCCAAGGTCAAACAACCCATAATAAATGTCCAGATAAGACTTATAGCCTTCTACTTGTAAGCGGATATCTTTAGTATCAAGTTGTTGTGTCTTTTTAAAAGCCTCCAGGGCTTGTAACTTTAAAGTGTAAGCCTCGTCACGGGGTGTACCCTTATCGTAAGAAAGAGAGTTGTAGACCCTTCCTTTGTAATACCACGCATCAGACTTGGCGCTGTTTTTAGGATCTGCTAAGAATTTATCAATTCCGGTTTTTGCTTCCCTGAATTGTTGTTTGCCCATCATATTGTTGATGTCATCAAGGGATTGACCGATGCTACTAATGCTAAAAAAGAGGACTAGGCAGGCAGTAGAAAGTAGTTTCATGTTTATCATTTAATTTAAGGTGATTAAAGAATTTTTGGTTACGTAATTCTAAGTTTAAATACAGCTGTAATTTACACAAAGCTAGATAGATAGTACCAAAATTGTTATATAGTTAACAGTGCCCAATAGTCCTTAATTTTGTTTCTATTCAACGCAATTGATCAGCCAGGACACCATACAAAAGATACAAAGCCAGTTAGACATTGTGGATATTGTTGGCTCCTATGTGAAACTAAAAAAAAGAGGTGCCAACTACATCGGTCTTTGTCCCTTTCACAACGAAAAATCTCCCTCATTTACAGTTTCTGGCAGTAAAGAAATTTACAAGTGTTTTGGCTGTGGTAAAAGTGGTAACAGCATTGGCTTTATCATGGAAGTAGAAAAGTACAGCTATGTAGAAGCGCTGCGATGGTTGGCAAACAAATACAACGTTGAAATTGAGGAAACAATAAGTAGCCCAGAGGTTAAGCTACAGCAGCAGACTTCTGAAAGTCTTTTCATCATCAATAATTTTGCACAGCAGTTTTTTAGCAATGCTATGCATAATACGAACGAGGGCCAGGATGTGGCTTTGAGCTATTTGAAAGAACGGGGCTTTCGGGGCGATATTATCGAAAAATTCCAGCTTGGCTACAGCCCGGAAATAAGAGATGCCTTCTCTACGGCGGCCATTGCTGCGCATTACAGCCCAGAGCTGCTGGTAAAGGCAGGACTCATTGTAAATAGAGACGATAAATACCAGGACAATTATCGTGGACGCATTATTTTTCCCATTCACAATCCCAGCGGCAAAATTGCTGGCTTTGGAGCCAGAATCATTAAAAAAAATGATAGAGCTCCCAAATACATCAACACCCCCGAAAACGAAATATACGTCAAGAGCAAAATCCTGTACGGCTCTTACTTTGCCCGAATGGCGATAGACAAGGCGGACGAATGCCTGTTGGTAGAAGGATACACCGATGTGGTTAGCCTTCACCAGGCCGGTGTAGAAAATGTTGTGGCCAGCGGCGGTACATCCCTTACTACCGACCAACTGCGGCTGGTTAAAAAGTATTGCAACAACCTCACTATTATCTATGATGGAGACAGCGCTGGCATCAAAGCAGCCCTGCGTGGTCTCGACCTTGCCCTGGAAGAAAGGTTAAACGTAAAGTTGGTACTCATACCCGACGGGGAGGATCCGGATAGTTATGTACATAAAATAGGTGCCGAGGCCTTTGTGGATTTCGTGCAAAAGCACAAAAAAGATTTCATTCTTTTTCAGCTTGAAATAGCTTTAAAAGAAGCCGGGAATGACAGTGCAAAAAAATCAATTATAGTCAATCAACTAGCCGAAACGATTGCTAAAATAAACAGGGCAGAAGATTTTACACGCAGGCAGGACTACATCAAACAAGTTTCAGAAATTTTAAAAATTGAAGAAACCGGGCTCCACGCCCTTGTAAATAAATTTTTACGGGATAAGATTACAAAAGAAGAAACGAAGAATTTTAATGCAATTGCTCCTACAGTTTCTACCACGGAAGCTTCACCAGATGCAGCCTCGGAGAGTAATGAGTTACTATTTAATAAAGATGAGCAAAATGAGAGAGCGATGATTCGTAATTTATTAGAATTTGGCAATCGGCCCTGGACTGAAAATATGACGGTAGCAGAATATCTTTTAACTGAGATATCTGCCAGCGAGTTGGATAGTCATTTGGAAAACAGGCAGCTAACCAGCATTCTCGATCTTTATAAAAAATGGTACCAAGCTGATCTCAAGCCCACAGAAAAGAACTTTCTGTACCACGAGGACAAAGCGTTGAGTGACCTGGTGATTAATCTTATGCACACTAACTCTGAGCTTAGTGCCAAGTGGAGCACTAAATACGAAGGACACATACCCACCAGGGACGAGCTTTTTAAGGAAGAAGTTTTTTCAAGTTTGAATTATCTTAAGCTCCGCAAGCTCAAAAAAATGATTCATCAAAACCAACTTGAAATGCAGCAAGCAGTAAGTGCGGAAGAGCAAATGTCATTTGTAGCAACGCACCAAATATTAAAAAAGCTTGAAATAGAATTAACCCGGCAACTCGGAACCGTAATTTACAAATGAGGTTAAACAGTTGCGGCTACCGAACTACGCCTGGCACTGCGTGCAGGAATTTTGGGTTCTAACAGTGCCTTTTTAAATTTCATTGCAGTCCACACATTATCCAACACTACAGCACACTCCAGCTCGTAACCATAGTGTGTGATCATATCCCAGTTAACGTCCCGGCAAAGATCGCTGGCAATTTTTGCAGATAATTTCGGAACAGCTACCCAAAACTTACTTTCCTCCTGTAAGGCGGGGACGACATCATCTACAATGTCAGTTAACTGTTTCCTACTTACGGCAAATACAAGTGCAAAATCTATGCGTCTTGTTCTTAGAAGCGGAGTTACGCTTTTGCAAAAATTTACTTTTGCAAACTGTTTTTCGATGGTGGATGGCAGCCCTTGAATAAGAAGATGTTTTTCGTTGGTGAGCTGCAATTTTTCGAACATAGTTTCTAATGCCATAGTAATACCTTAATGTTTAAAATTGTGAAGGAAGCCTGCCAATGGGTGAAAACATATAAGAATGAACGAATATGCAAACCAACAAGACTAAACGGACAGGCTGCAAATTTACAGAAATTTAAGGGTTTTAAGTGCCTAAAAATAAAATACTCTGCGAAATAGCAGAGTATTTTATTAAAGCATTTGCAAAGAAAATTACTTTCTCATGGGTTTATAGTATTTAAGCGCTTCAGGCATGTACTTGTTGATTTGTGCGATTCTGTCCTCGTCGGCCGGGTGAGACGAAAGGAAGGTTGGCGGCTTGTTTCCTCCACCCGCTGCGGCCATCCGTTGCCAAAATGGGACAGCCTCCCGTGGATTGTACCCTGCCATTGCTGTAAATATTAACCCAAACCGATCAGCCTCATACTCCTGCTTACGGGAATTTGGTAGCAAAACGCCTACAGATGCTGCGGGGCCAAAGACATTATTAAAAATCGAATTTGCCTGGGCTTTATTTTGTGTAAAAACATTTCCTGCTACCTGTAAGCCTTGGGCTACAGCAACCTGACTCATACGCTCATTTCCGTGCTGAGCAATGGCATGCGTAATTTCGTGGGCCAGTACCACAGCGAGCGCAGCCTCATTTTGTGTAACGGGTAAAAGGCCAGAGTACACCACTACTTTTCCACCGGGCATACACCAGGCATTTACTTCTTTATTGTCTACCAGATTAAACTCCCATTTGTAGCCACTCAAATCCACAGGGTTTGTGCGGGTTTTGTAATAACTGGTAATCGCAGAGGCAATTCTTCCGCCCACACGCCGCACCATCTCTGCGTCCCTGCTATTGTTCTGGCTCACTACCTTGTTCTCATTAAGGAATGATTGATACTGTGATACCGCCTGCTGCTGCAAAGTAGATTCTGGAAATAATTGAAGTTGTTTTCTCCCTGTAACTGCGTTGGTACTACAAGATTGCGCCAAAGGAATGGCCACGAGAAGTAAAAATAATTTGTTCATGGTACGTGAGTTTATTAGTTGTTTACCAAATAAACAATTGCCATACCAAAAACTCCTAAAAAATTTTTATAATTAGTCGTCGGTTCTGCGGCGGGTCTTTCTTCTATCTCTGAACTTGAGAATGGGAATGCGGCTTTCTACTCCACGAAGAAGCCTGCCGATATTCTTTTGGTGAGTGAAAACGACCAGCAGGGCCACCAGTAAAGTGAACACCCGATACAATACTTCATTTTCATTCCAAATCCACAAAACACAGATAGGCAACATTAAAGCGGCTAATATAGAGCTCAGCGAAACGTATCGGGTGAGGTATAGTACAAATAGAAAGACTCCTACACAGCTCAATGCTACTACGGGTTGCAGAGCCAGCACCATACCAAACAAGGTTGCTACACCCTTGCCTCCTTTAAAATTTGCAAAAATCGGGAAAATGTGACCAATTACAGAGGCCATCCCGAGAGCTATAATGAAATTCGTTCTTTGCAGTTCGTTGCCACCATAAAAAGGCAGTAGTTCGTACAGGGATGCTGCTATCACGCCTTTCAAGATATCAATTACCATTACTATAGTGCCGTATTTAGAACCCAACACCCGAAAAGTATTGGTGGCACCCATGTTACCACTGCCATAATCCCTTATGTCTATATCGAAAAAACGTCTGCTTATGATGAGCGCTGTAGGAATTGATCCAATTAAATATGCACAAGCTATGAGGATTACTTCTTTCATGTGTGTTCTTTAGTGGACGACAAAAGTAGGGAAAAGCAGTCAACCCAATTCGTTAATTTGACATAATATATTTATGTTATGCAACAACCGTGAGGATTGCCATCCAGTTTTTTTTATGCTCAATTTTAACAATTGTAAACCCGTTTGTCAGCAAGGTTTCTTTGATAGTTTCTTCGTCCTGCATGAGTAAACCACTCAGCAAGATCTTGCTTTCAGAGCCACAAGCCTTTTTAATTTTCTGAATGTTGGCGATGATCACATTGAGGTTAATGTTTGCCAACACAACATCTACTTGCGCTGGCTCCATTTCCTCCCCTTTCTGTAACGTTATTCTATCACAATTATTGGCTACGATATTTTCGTTTGCGTTGTTAATGCTCCACTCATCATTGTCAATTGCAAGCACTTTTTTGGCACCAAGTTTTTCTGCGAGTATGGCAAGCACAGCTGTCCCGGTTCCAAAATCAGTTACTGTTTTGTTTACGAAATTAAGCTGGCTCATTTCCTGTATCATGAGAAAAGTTGTGGCATGGTGACCTGTGCCAAAGCTCATTTTAGGGGTGATGACTATCTCGTGTGCCACGCCGGTTACAGGTGGGTGAAATGAGGCCCGGATGGCTGCAAAATCGTTTACTCTAACCGGTTCAAAACTACTCTCCCACTGTGCATTCCAATTTTGTTGATCGACCGTTTCAACGCTGTAAGAAACAGCAAATTTTGCAAAAATGTCTTTCACAGTTTCTGGAGCAAAAAGATGTTTTGAAATTGTAACGATGGTTTCTTTTTCCCGTTCCTCTGCTCCTTCAAAGCCTTTATCCATAAGCAAAGCCGTTACCATGGCAGTAGTGGCTTCATCAGCCTCAAATGCAACAGATATAAATTGTTCCATTAAAATGTATTTAGAAAAAAAGCTGCCTTTGTCAAGGCAGCTTTTGTAATTTGAAATTAAAAGTTTAGATGCTTATTGTCCTGCTTCAGGTTTTGGCATTAGTGCTTTTCTGCTAAGCTTAAATTTGCCGGTTTTGGCATCTACATCCAGCAACTTAACTTTCACTTTGTCCCCTTCCTTAAAAATGCCATTCATAGTTTCAAGGCGCTTCCAGCTAATTTCACTGATGTGAAGCAAACCTTCTTTTTTAGGAAGGAACTCTACAAACGCACCGAATTCTTTGATGCTCTTAACTGTTCCTTCGTAAGTGTCTCCAACAATTGGTGCAGCCACCAGCCCGTTGATCCAGGCCACCGCTTTATCCAGTCCGGCTTTTTCTTTTGAGAATACGCTTACCTCACCCTGGTTGTTTACCTCTTCAATATTTACTGTTGCACCTGTTTCACGCTGAATTTCCTGGATGACTTTACCACCTGGCCCGATCACTGCGCCAATAAATTCTTTATCAATAATAATCTTAACCATCCTTGGTGCATGCGGTTTTACCTCTTCCCTGGCGGCTTCCATGCAGTTGTGCATAGCGTCTAAAATATGAAGTCGCCCCTTGCGTGCCTGCTCAAGCGCAGCAAGCATAATGTCCATGCTAAGGCCATCTACTTTAATGTCCATTTGCACACCGCAAATTCCGTCACGGGTACCTGTTACTTTAAAATCCATATCACCGAGGTGATCTTCATCTCCAAGGATATCAGTTAAGATCGCAAAGTCGTCACCTTTTTTGATAAGACCCATTGCCACACCACTCACATGTTTTCTAAGTGGAACGCCGGCATCCATCAATGCTAAAGAACCTGCACAAACAGTAGCCATAGAAGAAGAACCATTACTTTCAAGGATATCACTTACTACCCTTACTGTGTACGGATAGTCGCTACCAGGCATCATTTTTTTCAATGAACGCATGGCAAGGTTACCATGGCCTACTTCCCTGCGACCAACACCACGCATCATTTTTACTTCGCCGGTAGAGAAAGGAGGGAAATTATAATGTAGAATAAACTTTGTGTAATCTGATTTAAATGCACTTTCAACCAACAACTCATCTAAAGGAGTACCCAAAGTTACCGTGGTTAAAGATTGTGTTTCGCCCCTGGTAAATAATGCCGAACCATGCGGAGCAGGCAGCAGGTTTACTTCCATCTCTAGTTGACGAATGTCTTCTGTACCGCGGCCATCCAAACGTTTGCGGTCTTGTAATACCATATCTCTTACTACGTTGTACTGCAGTTCTCCGCCATAATAGCCAATTAGTTTTTTATCCTGATCTGTCAATTCTCCGGTGCTTAAATGCACAACAATCTCGTCGTGCAGAGCTTTAAAGGCATCACTTCTATCGTGCTTGGCAGAAGCTGCAGATGCAATGGTATACATCTTATCTTTTGCGAAAGCTATGATCTTCTCGTTCAGTTCTTCGTTGCGATAAGGTTTTGTGTATTCTCTTTTGGAAGTTACACCTACCAAGGCACGAAGATCTTCCTGAGCTTTTACCTGTATTTTGATAGCCTCGTGACCAGCTTCAATTGCTTTGATCAAGTCAGCCTCCTGGCACTCATTGCTCTCACCCTCTACCATCATAATGTTTTTGCTGGTAGCTGCAATCAGGAATTCCATGTCAGATGCAGCCAATTCAGCCCGGGTAGGGTTGATTATCATTTGGCCATCTTTACGGGCTACTCTAACCTCAGAGATAATCTCCTGGATCGGAATGTCTGATACAGCCAATGCAGCAGACGCAGCAAGGCAAGCAAGTGAATCAGGCAGTATAGACTCATCTGAAGAAATAAGAGATACTAACACTTGCACATCGCACAGATAATCTTCCGGAAACAATGGACGTAGTGCTCTATCAATAAGACGTGAGGTTAGAATTTCATAATCATTTAAACGGGCTTCTCTTTTAAAGAAAGAACCTGGAATACGTCCGGCAGATCCAAATTTCTCCTGGTAATCTACTGAAAGTGGAAAAAAAGACTGGCCTTCTTTAGGCTCCTTGTTGGCAACCACTGTTGCAAGTAGAATACAATTGCCCTGGCGTACGGTGACTGCACCATCAGCCTGGCGGGCCATTTTGCCCGTTTCGATGGTAACCATACGGCCACCACCTATATCGAATGTTACTGATTTTGGTTGTAATAATGACATGTAATTGAGTTTATTTTACAGGCAAGCCTGCAATCGTGTTAAGTGAATATGTACAACGAATAATTCCCAACGGCAAAAACTGTTGGGAATAATTCAAAAGGGCATATTTAATATTGTTATTTACGGAGACCTAATTTTTCGATCAAAGCTCTGTAACCACTAAGATTGTGCTTACTTAAGTAGGTTAACAAACGCTTTCGTTGACCTACCATCATCATCAAACCTCTTTGAGAAGAAAAATCTTTTCTATTGGTTTTTAGATGATTAGAGATGTGGTTGATGCGCTCTGTTAATAGAGCTACCTGGCCTTCAATAGAACCAGTGTTGGTAGCACTGCCACCAAAATTTGCAAAAATTGTTGCTTTTTTTTCTGTTGTTAAATGCATTTCTCTGTTTTTTTTAAAACGATTGTTTTAATTTCTTTTTATAATTGGGTGCAAAAGTAGCAAAAGTTTTTGTATTTACGAGGGCCAAAACAAGATTAATTCTCTAAAGCCTGGCATGAATCCGTTGAGTCATTGCAAGGTAATAGCATTTAAACGGCATTCTGAATTTAAACGCCCCAAGGCTCGCCAAAAGGCTTTTAGTTTGGCTGTTTATTTGATTAGATTCCTTACTTCACCAGTATAACTGCTAACATTTTTCGTAATATGAATATTTATAAAATCAAAGTCAGAAGGGATTTGTTACAATGGCAAGAGGACATGCAAAGAGACCCGTCCTACTTCAACAAACTAAGCAAACGCCTCCAGGCCAAGATAAACAGCTTCATTCCAGAAAAGGTTCATGATGCTATAACGGTGGCCATCAAACAGATGATAAAGGGCGTGTTGTTTGGGGCAGGTGTAGCCACAGCCAAGCCACAGGAAATAAAATCTTTAGAAATAACCGAGGCAGTTATGCTGGAAAGCATAGACAGCTATAAAAAAACCGCTGCTGCCGAAGGAGGTATTACCGGCGCCGGCGGCATCCTAATGTCATTTGCAGACTTCCCATTGCTTGTAGGGATTAAAATAAAAATGCTGTTTGATATTGCGAGCAGGTATGGGTATGATGTATCTGACTACAAAGAGCGAATCTTTTTGCTGCACATTTTTCAGTTGGCATTTAGTAGCCACGAACACAGGAAAAATGTATACCTGAAAATGACGGAATGGAAAAAAAGTAAAGTGGACCTTTTGCCAGCGGATATTAACCAATTCGAATGGCGCAGTTTTCAACAAGAATACCGGGACTATATAGATCTTGCTAAGCTGGCGCAAATGATCCCCATTATTGGTGCTGCTGTTGGCCTCGTAGTTAACTACCGGCTTATTAAAAAACTGGCACACACCGCTATGAACGCTTATAGAATGCGACTAATGGAAGAGGAGAAATTATAGCGAAACGGTATCAAAGCGGTCGGTGTTCCAAAAGGTCATCTTTCAAAATATTAACCCGGGCTAAGGTCTGCACCTAACTCTACCATTTCAAATTCCTCTGTTTGTGATCCTTTCAAAATTTTCATTCAATTTAGGGCCGTTGTCGCAATCCCTGAAGTTGGCTTTTCTAAGAAAAAAATCGTCATTTTTGCCGAATGAAACTCTCGTTTGCCATCATAGGGTGCGGTCGAATTGCCAAACGGCACGCAGAGCAAATAAATAAGGTTGGGAAGTTGGCTGCGGTCTGCGATGTTTTGTATGAACCCGCCTTTGAACTTGCTGAAGAGTACGGAGCCAATCTTTATTTATCTATAGAGGATTTGCTGCAGAATGAGCCATTAGTAGATGTCGTTATCATTTGCACCCCCAACGGGCTACATGCTCATCATAGTATTTTAAGTCTTCAAGCAAACAAGCATGTGCTGTGCGAAAAGCCTCTGTGCATAAACTTAGTTGATGCGAAAAAAATGTTGTCAGCCGCCCACAAAGCAGACCGGCAACTTTACATCGTAAAACAAAATCGTTACAATCCCCCAGTTGAAGCTGTTAAGCAATTATTGAAAGATGACAAGCTGGGTAAAATTTTTTCATTTCAGGTTAATTGTTTTTGGAACAGGCCTCACCAATACTATGACAACAGTTGGAAGGGCACAGCGGACATGGACGGAGGCACACTTTATACCCAGTTCAGTCATTTTATAGATTTGATCTACTGGCTGATGGGAGATGTAAAAAGTGTGAAAGCGATCACCAAAAATTACGAACACCCCCTTATTGAAATTGAAGATTGCGGTGTTGTTTTATTGGAGATGATTGGTGGAGCCATTGGCACACTTAATTATACGGTGAACAGTTATAACAAAAACATGGAAGGTTCCTTTTCTATTTTTGGCGAACATGGCACCGTAAAAATTGGCGGGCAATACCTGAATGAATTAGAATACCAGTGCATTGAGGGAGAACCCGTCAAAGCGTTAGCGCCCGGCAATGTGGCAAACAACTATGGCTTTTACCAGGGCAGTATGAGCAACCACCACAAGGTTTATGAAAATCTTGTGCAGGCAATCAAAGACCCGAGATACGAGTTTGCAAGCGCATTTGAAGGAATGAAAACTGTAGAAATAATCGAAAAAATTTATACTGCTGCCGGGTTAAAATAATTATCACTTTATTTGCCATAAATAACCCCTCTTGTCTTCTATCTGCTTTACTGTTACAACCGATCTTTCTTACGACCAGCGTATGGTTCGCATCTGCACTTCCCTGGCAGGGGCAGGGTTTGATGTCACGCTAGTAGGCAGAAAAAGAAAAGTATCCATCGAACTTGTTAAACAACCCTTCAATCAACAAAGGCTACGTTGCATTTTTGACAAAGGAAAACTCTTTTATGCCGAATATAACCTGCGCCTTTTTTTGTACCTGTTATTTAAAAAAACCGACGCTATTTGTGCAATTGATCTTGATACAATCATGCCTGTATTGCTAGTGTCGTATGCACGAAACAAAAAGAGAATCTATGATGCTCACGAGCTTTTTTGCGAAATGAAGGAGATCGTTACCCGGCCTTCTATTTACAAATTTTGGAAGTGGGTGGAGCGGAAAACAGTACCACACTTTAAATATGGCTACACGGTTAATCAACCAATTGCCGATGAATTCGCAAAAATGTACAACAGCCAATATGAGGTTATAAGAAGCATAGCCCCCTACAATGGAGCACAACAGCATCAACCTAAAGAAAAATTTATTTTGTACCAGGGGGCTGTTAATGAGGGAAGAAGTTTTGAAACCCTGCTACCTGCTATGAAATTAGTAAATGCGACATTGGTCATTTGCGGCGATGGAAACTTTATGGGCCAGGCAAGAAACATCGTAAAGGACATGAACCTGGAAGACAAAGTGATTTTTAAAGGAATGTTGGAACCGGCCGTGCTCCGGACAATTACGAGTAAGGCTTACATCGGGCTGACCCTGTTTGAAAACAAAGGCTTGAGCAACTACTATTCTCTTGCAAACCGTTTTTTTGATTACATACATGCTGGTGTACCCCAGATATGTGTAAATTTCCCGGTATATAAAGAGATAAACAATTTTAGGGAAATTGCTGTTTTGGTAGATGATGTTGAGTCGCCGACCATTGCAAACGCTTTAAACAACCTTTTGCAAAATGAAAAAAATTGGACGGCACTTCATGAAAACTGCAAAATAGCCGCCAGGGAATTAAACTGGCAAAACGAAGAAAAAAAACTCATAGCCTTTTATAAAAATATCCTTGGATAAGCACCTACATATTATAACTCTTGATGTTCCCTGGCCCGCAGATTATGGTGGTGTTGTAGACTTGTTCTATAAAATTGTACACCTGCATAAACAGGGTGTGAAGATTCATTTGCATTGTTTTACTGGCGGGCGTGCACCACAGGATGAGTTGGATCAATATTGTGAATCAGTTCAATATTATGCACGCAAAAAGGTTCCACATGCTCTAAAATTTGGTTTGCCCTATATTGTTAGTTCACGAATTAATAAACAACTCTTGCATGATCTTCAGCAAGACGATTACCCCATACTGATGGAAGGAGTGCACTGTACCTACTATTTGTTCAATGGTGCATTAAAGGGACGCAAAGTTTTTGTTCGGCTTCACAACGTAGAATTCAATTACTACAAAAAACTAGCGGAGCATGAAAAGAACCTTTGGAAAAAATTATATTTCAACACCGAAAGCTGGCTGCTAAAACGGTATGAGAAGAAGATTGCAAAGAAGGCCACTTTTTGGCCGGTAAGCCATGAGGACACTGATGTGTATAAAAAAGTAGCCGGGGCGAAAAATATCGAATTTTTACCGGTGTTTCTTCCGTGGGAAAATGTAGTTGCACAAACGGGTAAGGGTTGGTTTTGCCTCTACCATGGCAATTTAGCTGTGAATGAAAATGAGGAGGCTGCTACCTGGTTGCTCACCAAAGTGTTCAATGAATTGTCTATTCCACTCGTTGTTGCTGGCAGAAACCCCTCCACACAATTGGAGAAGTTGGCTCATGTAAATACAAATACTTGCCTCGTTGCAAACCCGTCTGACAAGGAAATGCAAGACCTGATAAGGAAAGCGCAGATCAATATTCTCCCCTCCTTTAATAACACCGGTGTTAAATTGAAACTTCTTAATGCGCTGTACAACGGGCGCTATTGCCTGGTAAACGAAGCGGCTGCAGAAGGCGCCGCAGTAGACAATCTTTGCCAATTAGCGCAAAGCCCTGAGGACTTTCGGCAAGCAGTGCTGGCTCTTTATGAGCAACCATTTACTTTAGAAGCCGCAGAAAAACGGGAGCTGGTCTTACAGGCCACCTACAATAATTACGAAAGTGCAGGTAAACTTATAAAGTGGATATACTAGTATTGTCCCACACCTTCCCGTTTTCGGTTTTAATAGTTCTGCTGGGAAATTTATTGAGCACTACATAATCGTGGGTAGCCATAATGATAGTAGTGTTGTAGTCTTTAGAAATCTGAAAAAGTAATTGCATGATCTCATCGCTTGTTTCAGGATCGAGGTTTCCGGTTGGTTCATCTGCCAGCATTAATTTAGGCGAGTTGAGCATAGCACGGGCGATGTCTACTCTTTGTTGCTCTCCCCCACTCAACTCATAGGGCATCTTAAAGCCCTTGCTTTTCAGGTTCACCTTATCAAGTACATCTGCTATTTTTTCATCCATCAATTTTTCATCTTTCCACCCCGTTGCCTTTAGTACAAACTTAAGATTGTTGTTTACACTCCTGTCCGTCATCAATTGAAAATCCTGAAATACCACACCAAGATTTCGCCGTAAGAAAGGAACTGTTTTCCAGGTAAGCTCTTTAAGATTGTGGCCTACCACCCAACCCTCTCCTTCTCTCAACTCCAGATCGCCATAAAGCGTTTTAAGCAAGCTGCTTTTGCCTGTGCCTGTTTTACCAACCAGGTAAACAAATTCACCCTTATCTACAGATATATTTACGTCACCCAGCACCAGGCTTTCCCCCTGGTAAATATTTACATTTTTTAATTCTACTATCGATTGAGACATGAAGATGTTGTTTTATGGTAGCTGTCTGAAATTGCCTGCTGGCAGGGCAAATTTAACCGTTAGAAGTTCATTCGGAAAATATAATTCTAAAGGGCCTGTTAAAAAGCACAGGCTTGATGCGCCGTTTTGACCACGATATTAATTCAGCGAATTAATATCGTCGTAACATAGTTTTAAGAAGTGACTTTACTTTACATCCGTGTTTGCTACTCAGAATACCAGCCCGGTTCAGGCCTGCAATGATGGATACCCATTGCTAGCTTTGCACAACATTGGGAACATTTTTAACTTCAAAGAATTACCTTCAAGATAAATATCTCCACCTATGAAAATGCTTATTGCCTCGTTATACTCATTCTTAGTGCTGGCTTTAAGTCCTGTACTGGCGCAAACAGGAGGCGTGCTTCCTCTTACAGGCATTCAATATTTTAACGAAGGCATTTCGGCAAAATATACAGAAGTAAGTGTAGATGGCCTGAAACTCTTAACCAACCGTATTCCTGCCAACAAAGAATTTTCGGTAACGCTTCAACTACCAACCGGCTTTGTACCAGATGCCGCAAAAAAAATATATCCGGCTGCAGAGGTTACGGTTTTAAATCTTCGCAAACAAGTGTTGGCCACTATGGGCAATGTTCTAAAAGAATATGAAGCTACCGGCTTTGTTGCACAGGGGTACAATAGCTTAAACCTAAAAGTGAGCCTGAGGAAGGAGTGGTTAAAAAATGAAACTGAATGTGTGTTGCAGGTGAGATACTACGATTTGAAAAGCAAAAAGCAAATGCGGTTGTTATTTCCCGTTAGTGTTGCCCCACCTGGAGAACCATTGTCTGTTTCAAAGCTTCCCATCAGCATTAAAACAAACGATGAATCTTTAGGAATAAGCAATGCCTTAAAAATGACCAAGGCAGACATCAGTGTAGATACAAGCATACGAGTGGCGCCAAAAAATGCCTACCTAAGCATTGATATGCCCGGCATTACGGGAACCAATATGGCAGAAGTGCTTAATGGCAAGTACAGCTTTTGGGTCTTCGACCAGAACATGAATGAAGTAAAACCTACAGATAAACTTTTAAAAAAAGTTGGTGGATCTATGGAGGATGAACTGGTAAACTTGACCATTAAAATTCCGTTTCGGCTTAAATCAGATTTAAAAAAACGCTACACCGTCCGTTTCAGGTGGGAAAGCCCGGACAAAAAGAAGATCATCGACATTGTTACAACCAAATGACGTGTGGCAGCATTGTTTATCCATATAGAATTTCTTCACCCTTGTATTGTATCAGCAGTTCCTTTTTGTCAGCGGCTTGTACCCTGCCAATTACCTGCGCATCAATATTAAATATCCTCGCAGCGTTAATCATTATTTGTGCATCTTCCTGCTTGCAATAAAGTTCCAGCCGGCAGCCCATATTAAAAACCTCGAACATCTCTTTTAAATTGCTGCCACTATTTTTTTGCAGCATATCAAATACCGGTGGCGCATCAAAAAGATTGTCTTTTACGATTCTAAAATTTCCCGGCAGGTATTTCAAACATTTTGTTTGTCCGCCGCCGCTGCAATGAATAAGCCCGTTAATTTTTGAAAAGTGATTATGCAATAGTTCCTTCAGCAGCGGAGCATAGGTACGAGTGGGGCTTAGTATTAATTGCCCAATGGTCATACCCGGATTAGCGTTATCCTCCCATGGATCAGTAAGCCTGTTGTTACCGATATAAACTACTTCTTCGGGTAAGTTGTTATCAAAACTTTCTTTAAATGCACTTGCGTAATATTTACTTAAGGCGTCGTGCCGGGCGGAAGTAAGTCCATTACTACCAATGCCGCTGTTATAGGAGTCTTCATACGTGGCCTGGCCATAGCTTGCAAAGCCAACGATCACATCGCCGTCAGCAATTTTTTCATTGCTGATGATCTTATCCTTTGGCCATCTACAAGTCATTGTTCCGTTGACTGCCACTGTCCGCACCACATCACCAACATCGGCAGTTTCGCCACCCAGGTAATGAATATTTACGCCAAATGTAGCCAGGCTATCAAAGAGTTCTTGTGTGCCATTAATAATTTGCTCCAAAACCTCGCCTGGAATTAGATGCTTGTTTCTATCAATGGTAGAGTTAAAAACAATGTTGTCGTGAATGCCTACACACAGTAAATCGTCCAGGTTCATCACTACGGCATCCTGTGCTATTCCCTTCCACACTGACAGGTCTCCAGTTTCTTTCCAATATAGGTAAGCCAGGATGCTCTTTGTACCTGCACCATCGGCATGCATTATATTCACAAAATCTGGGGAGCCCCCCAGGTGGTCGGGGTAAATTTTACAAAACGCATGTGCAAATAAGCCCTGGTTAAGCTTTTTAACTGCTTCGTGTACTTCTTCCTTCTGGGCTGAAACTCCTCGCTTGGAATATAATGACATCTGGATTTATTGTGTGTAGTAATTAAGTGGATTATAAAACCCCTGCTGCGCAATTTACAAATGAATCTATCATTATCCTGACTTTGTGGGTTGGGTTTTATTCATTCATAAATAATGGGTTAGATTTGCGACCTGCTTATGAAGGTTTACAACGACATAAAAAACTTACCTGCCTTTATCCGTCCCGTGCTTACAATAGGCACTTTTGACGGTGTTCATCAGGGCCATCAACAGATTTTACAACAACTTTTAAAGGAAGCAAAAGCCATAGACGGTACCGCTGTTGTGATCACTTTTTTCCCACATCCCAAGCAGGTTGTGGCCGGGCAGGCTAACGCCCAGAACCAAAGCAATCAGCCTATCAAACTTTTAACCAGCCCTCAAGAAAAATATGAGCTACTACACAAGCACCGGATAGAGCATATTGTGGTTGTGCCCTTTGATCATGCTTTTGCGCAGCAAAGTGCCAGCGAATACATTAAGCAGTTTTTAGTCGGGCTATTTCGACCACACACCATAATTATTGGGTACGATCACCGATTCGGAAATAATCGGGAAGGAGACTATAAACTTCTGGAAGCTGAGGCTATAAAAGAGGGTTTTGTGGTAAAAGAAATTCCGGAACACATTTTAAAGAATGTAACTATCAGCAGTACTAAAATAAGAACTGCGCTGCTCACGGGAGACATTCAAACAGCAGCCAGTTATCTTGGCTATCCCTATTTTTTTAGCGGCCGGGTAGTGAAAGGTAACCAGCTAGGGCGAACAATTGGATACCCTACTGCGAATATCCAAATGGAGGATAACCTGAAACTCATACCTGCGGATGGGGTGTATGCAGTGACGGTTGCAATAAATAGCAGTCACTTGCTGTTTTTCCAGGGAATGATGAATATCGGGCTTAGGCCCACCATAGATGGAACCACCCGGGTGATAGAGGTAAACATCTTTAACTTAGATGCTGATATATACGGACAAGAGCTTACTATAACGGTTTCAAAATATCTCCGGGGGGAAATAAAGTTTAGCGGCCTTGACGCATTGAAGCAACAACTCGCCCGGGATAAGGAAGCGGCCTTACAAGCCCATTCGGGTGTCAACTAACATCGCAACAGCGTGCAACACCAAAACAAAAAGCCAGTCTCCAAAGAGACTGGCCAAGTTTTTTTATTGATATGGGATTTTGATGCTGATTTAACCAGCTGATTTTTTCGCAGATTAACTAAACAAACCACCTTTTTTTAAGGGCCTGCTTGCCTCTCCAACTTTGAATCCGTTATTAAACACTTCAATTTTATAATTACCTGTGCTGAAATTTGTGTTTTGTTTCCAATCAAACGAAACGGTTTGTTTCTTGTTTTGAGTATAATCTACGTCAAGCTTCTGCGTAAAAAATTTCTGTTGACCATCTCTTGTGCTAAAAGTGCCAGAGCCGAGTGCCTGCACGGCAACCGGAGTTCCGTCAGGTGCGGTAATACAAACATAAATTTCTTTGTTGCCCGACTGAGCAATCATATTTTCGTTAAGGTCAAAACTGATTCTTAACTTATCTACACGCTTTGCAGTAGAAGTTGACTTTTCTCTGCTACCTTTTTCGTTGATACCTGTAATGCTAAAGTTGGAAGCTAAAAGAGTTGAACCTACATTCAACATGTCTTCTTTCTCTTTAATAACCACGGTGGCTGAATCGTACTCTTTTCTTACTCTATCCCTTTGCTGAGTAACGTATTGCTTTTCTTGAGTTAGTTGAACCTTTTCGCCCTGTAAAACTTCTATTTGCGTTCTATATCCTTCCAGATCGCCGTTTAAAGATGCGATGAGTCGTTTTGCCTCACCCAATTCTGCGGCTGTAGCATTCGACTTATTTAACAGGCTTTGAATCCTGGTTCTCTTTTCTTCAATTTCACGATCCTTAGAAGTAATCGTACTATCTAGTTTGGAGTTAGACGACTTCAGCATATCATAACGCATGGCTGCATCCTCGAGCTCTTTTTGCAATTCATCTCTCTGCGTTGAAGTACTGGCGATTAAAGTTTCCTTTTGTGTGATTGTCTCTTTGGTGTTGTTTTTATCGTAGATAATATAACCCCAGGTACCTAACAAGGCGGCTACCAGTACGCCCGTTAAAATGGTGCGGGTATTGTTGTTGGTAGTGCCGCTGGTTTTTACGTTTTCGTTGGCAGATTTATCTGTCTGTGGAAAATTTTCAAATGCCATGATAATAGATTTTGTGTATTAAAAATTGTTTGATTTAATTTGCGGCAATAAAAAGGTATTATTAAAATTCTTATTGCATCCCCCGATTCTTCATGGTGTTTTCCAAAACTGTGCCAAAAAGGATTAATATGATTTCAAGCACAGTGCAGTGCGTAAAAAATAGCCTGGTATAAAGCTAATCAAAACATTATGAGTGCAGAAAAAATATTAACCAACTGGAAACAAAAAAAAACCAAGCCGGTATATTGGCTGCATGGAGAGGAAGAATACTACATTGACATACTTATAAACCATGCTGAAACAGAGCTACTGTCGGCCGAAGAGGCTGGTTTTAACCTAACCGTCTTTTATGGTAAAGATGCTGACTGGGCCGCTGTAACCAATGCCTGTAAACGGTACCCTATGTTTGCCGAAAAGCAGGTAGTGATTTTAAAGGAAGCGCAGCATATGAAAGACCTGGAAAAGCTTGAGCCATACATTGCTGCCCCCCTGTCTTCCACTGTTTTTATAGTTGGGTACAAAGGCAAGTTGCTCGACAAACGGACTAAACTAAGTAAAACTGTACTAGCAAATAGCGAAGTTTTTAATTCGGAAAAAATCAGGGAATATAAAATCCAGGAATGGATTGCTGAGTTGGTAAAATCAAAAGGTTATAGCATTCAACCAAAAGGTATTACCATGCTGGCACAGCACATAGGCAATGACCTGAGCCGCATCGCCAACGAGATTGACAAACTCTCCCTCAACCTTGCCGGTAAAACATCTATCGCCGAGGAGGATATCGAGAAATATATTGGTATCAGCAAGGAATACAATGTCTTTGAATTGCAAGAGGCTATCGCCAGGAAGGATCTATTAAAAGCACTCACCATTATCCAGTATTTTGAGAGCAATCCCAAAGCGGTTCCCATCCAAATGGCGCTGCCCGCTTTATACTCGTTTTTTAGCAAAGTATATGCTGCCTTTGGTATGCAAGATAGCAGCGACCAAAGTTTAAAGCCCCTTTTCTATAACAACTTAAGCGGGCTGCAACAGGGTAAGATGATGATGAAAAACTATGGTTACCCGGGTGTGGAAAATCTTCTAATCTTGCTTCATCATTATAATTTAAGAAGTATTGGCGTAGGCAACACCGGCACTTCGGGGCCCATGCTTATGAAGGAGATGGTTGCTAAGATGATGCTATAATAAAAGGCCGCTCTGGTTAGAGCGGCCCTTTCACTAAATATAAGTTGCTTTTGTACTAGTTCTCTTTAGCAAGATTTGCCTGCATAATCATGCTGTTGACAACCTGTACCGACTTGTCAATAAAAACATCCTCGCTTCTGACTTTTAACCACTGTTTGCTCCGCTCAGTTTTATCTTTACTTTCTTCTGCTGCGTTTTCTGCATTGAGGTATTTAATGTCTATTGCCTTAGAAAGCTTGTAGGCTTCTTCTATATCTTTGTAAATAGCTTTTAGCTTTTTCTGGTCTTCTTTAAACTTTTGGATGTTGAGTGAAAACGACCGATCGTTATTTTTTTCCAACCACTGAACGTTTGTTCTGATCTTTTCAAAGGCAGGATTGGTACTCACTGATTCATTAGCTTTTTTAATGACAGCGTCGGTGCTAAAAGTACTTGTCCAGGTTTTGTAAGGTGCCTGGTTTATTTTATCCCATACCAACGCATCAGGGTTGTCTTTTTCACGGAATTTTAAATGCTCCAAACGGTCAGGAAGAATCACATCAGGTACCACACCTTCTAACTGCGTAGCTCCACCATTGATACGATAAAATTTTTGCAGTGTAAGTTTTACGGTTCCAAGATCATCTGCCTTGCCAGTGCCGAAAAGACTGTTTTCACTCTGCGGGTTCAATGGTATGTTGCGTTGCACAGTGCCTTTGCCGTAGGTAGAGGTACTTCCTAGAATAATTCCACGATTATAGTCTTGGATGGCCGCTGCAAAAATTTCTGAAGCAGATGCACTAGTCTCGTCAACCAACACTGCCAATGGACCTGAATACATCACTCTCTTATCAGTATCTGGTAAAATCTTTGCTTTGTCACCACGGCCTTTAACCTGGCAAATAGGACCATCCTCAATAAATAAACCGGCCATTTGAACCACGTCGTAGAGGGAGCCACCACCGTTTCCTCTCAAATCCATCACAATGCCTTCCACGTTTTCTGCCTTTAGTTTTTCAATTTCTTTGGCTACATCATCTGCACATCTGGCGCCGTTAGGATCTTCAAAATTTGCGTAAAACTCGGGCAGATATATGTAACCAAGTTTATGCTCGCCATTAATAATTGCAGATTTTACAAACACTTCATCCAGTTTCACATCATCTCTAATGAGACTTATTATTTTAGTTGTTCCATCTATTTTGCGAACTGTAAGGCGGACCTCAGAACCTTTCTGTGCACCTCTAATTAATTTCACAGCGTCGGTAACTGCATAACCAGTTACATCCACGGGTTCTGCTGCACCCTGACCAACTTTCAAAATCTCATCTTTTTCTTTTAATTCACCACTCTTCCAAGCGGGGCCTCCACTTACCAAACTGAGTATTTTAATTTTGCCATCTTCTTCCTGCAACTGTGCACCAATACCAAAAAAGCTACCCCGCATTCCTTCATTAAAAGTTCTTAGGTCGATAGGGGGGAAATAAGTAGTGTGCGGATCCATCGTTGTAGTGATGGCATTTACAAAAGTGCTAAAATTTTCGTCATTGGTTTCCCTGTTCTTTTTAGTGGCCAGGTAACGATCCATTTGCCTGCTTACTTGTTCTCTTGCTTCCCTCTCCAATGTGGTATCCGCTTTTACTTTAAAATCCTTTTTATCTTTGTTTTTCTCTCTGTCGTCTTGCATACCAACGTAACGATCAAGAACCGCATACTTCACGCTTTTTCTAAGTATGTCTAATCTCTCTTTTTCTGTAGCTGGAAAAGAGCGCTTGTCTGCATCCATTTGTACGGTTTCATTAACTGTAAAATCAAAA
Organism: Chitinophagaceae bacterium; assembly: GCA_043737055.1. Taxonomy (GTDB): domain Bacteria; phylum Bacteroidota; class Bacteroidia; order Chitinophagales; family Chitinophagaceae; genus Ferruginibacter. Next base: position 36,509 of record JAYTBG010000355.1, read on the forward strand.
GGTTTAGACAGAATAGTTTTATATGCCAATGTTACCTCGTTCAGGCGCTTTAAATAAATGGTGTTTACTGCAAAAAATGACTCTACCGGTGCTCCATGAATTTCATCATCGACTACTGTTTCAAACTTTTTGAATCCGTCGATATCTGACTGCAACAAGATGTTCTTATCCCCATCTAATTCATCCACAAATTTTTTGAAAACATCTTTGCTGAACTTATCATCTATTTTCTTTGGGCTGTAGTGCCCCTCTTCCAATAAAATGCCTACGTTGCGTAAGATTTTTGAGTACCTGTTTTTAGGATTGTCATCACCATCATTTTTGCCTTGCGATTGAAAGGCAATGAAAAAACTGGCAGCGGTAAGCACCAGGATAACCGGTATGAATTTTTTGCTCATAATAAAATTTGCAATTTGTTGCATGCTGTAAAAATAACGTAAAATGTAAGTGTATGTTTCAAGTGAAACGCAGCATACCGACTAATATTTTGTTAAACAGGATTTTGGGCTTTGGGGCGTGGCCAACGGTAGTAAATTAAAAATCTCCCCCGGTTCTGGAGGAGATTTTTGTAAGATGGGTAATCGAGGGGGCTCGAACCCCCGACCCTCAGAATCACAATCTGATGCTCTAACCAACTGAGCTACGACTACCGTTTTTTAGCGGACGGCAAAAATAGATAAAAACTTTTCTCTCACAAAATTACATTTACCAATTCAGCAGCCTAATAATTACTTTTGC
>JAYTBG010000356.1:0-17237 GCA_043737055.1 Chitinophagaceae bacterium
GTCGGTAGGTTGTAGCCATCTGCACTTTTAATAATGACCTTTTTTTCTTGCAGGATGCTTACGGTCATCTCATCTGCTGGTGCCTCAAGGCAAAGACCAAGCACATCGAACCCACACACCAGGTTGGCAACTGTGCCCGGAGCAGAAACTTTTATAGAATTTTTAGTGCCTACATTCATTGTGCAGCTTTTGATATTGTTGAAAGTCTGGTACCTATGCCTTTGATGTTCTGATTACATCTGCAAATACTCCCGATGCGGTAACATCAGCACCGGCTCCGGCACCTTTTATTACCAGGGGTTGTTGAATGTATCGATCAGTGTAAAATAATACGATGTTGTCTTTGCCATACAAATGGTAGAAGTCATGCTGGGCAGGAATGTGTTGCAGGCCTACCGCAGCCTTGCCGTCTTTATAACTGGCAACAAATTTCAGTTTGCATTTTGCAGTGATGGCGTCGTCTAATATTTTTTTAAAGTGGGCTTCATGTTCTTCCATCGATTTATAAAAATCGTCCACCGTTCCCTGCATGCATGCTTCTGGCATAAAACTATTGTTGCTGATATCTTCCATTTCAATTACGCTGCCTGATTCTCTCACTAGTATCATGATCTTGCGCATCACATCTTTGCCACTCAAGTCCAGGCGGGGGTCAGGTTCTGTATAGCCTTCATCCTGTGCCTGTTTCACTACAGATGCAAAACTGCTGCTGCCGTCATAATTATTAAAAACAAAATTCAACGTTCCACTTAGCACAGCCTCCATACTATGCACGCTGTCACCACTTCTTACAAGATCGTTTAGTGTGCTGATGATAGGAAGGCTTGCTCCTACATTCGTTTCAAAAAGAAACTTTGTATTGTACTCTTTTGCCAGCTCTTTTAAGTTTTTGTAGGTTGGGTAAGCAGATGAACAAGCTATCTTGTTACATGCCACAACTGCAATACTTTTCTGCAGAAGCTTATCATAAACGGTAGCCACCGTATCGTTAGCTGTGACATCGACAAAAACAGTATTTCGTAAATTCTTTTGTTGAATAATGTCTACAAAATCGTGGATGCCTCCTGTTTTACCAGCAGCTAATAATTGCTGCCATTGCATCAGGTCTATTCCTTCCTCGTCTACCCAATATTTTTTGCTGTTGGCCACGCCCGCCACTTTTACTTTCAAACGCATGTGCTCTAAAAGATAGTCCTGCTGCTGCAAAATTTGCCCTAATAGCTTTGAGCCCACATTGCCTACCCCGGCTACAAATAAGTTTATCTCTTTAATTTCTTTTTCAAAAAATACTTCGTGAATGGTGTTGGTAGATTTTTTTACATCGCCGCTGTTTATAACCGCTGTAATGTTTCTTTCAGACGAGCCTTGCGCAATGGCCCTGATGTTGACACCGTTTCTACCAAGTGCACTAAAAAATTGTCCGCTGATCCCTGTATGGTTCTTCATGCGGTCGCCCACCAGGGCAATGATGGCGAGGTTTTTCTCTACCAGTAAGGGCTCCACTTTTTTTATTTCTATCTCGTAAGCAAATTCTTCATCTATGGTCTGTTTTGCTGCATTTGCCCGGGCCTCTTCTATACCCACACAAATGGAATGTTCAGAAGAACTTTGGGTAATTAAAATCACATTTATTTTTTTAGATGCGAGCGCTTCAAATAATCTTTTTGAAAATCCCGGGATGCCCACCATACCGCTTCCTTCCAGGCTAAGCAAAGCAATACTGCCGATGCTTGAAATGCCGGTGATGCTGTTGGTGCTTTCTGCCACCTGTTGTTGAATAACGGTTCCATCATCTTCGCTTACAAAAGTATTTTTGATCCACACGGGTATGCCTTTATTCATCACCGGTTGTATGGTGGGTGGGTAAATTACTTTGGCGCCAAAATGGGAAAGTTCCATGGCCTCCTGGTAACTTATCTGCGGTATGATCCGTGCATTCGGAACCAATCGTGGATCAGCGGTCATCATTCCAGAAACATCGGTCCATATCTCCAGCACCTCCGCATTGGTGGCAGCCGCAAAAATCGCTGCACTATAATCTGAGCCGCCCCGGCCTAGTGTGGTATGAATGCCTTCTTGATTGGAAGCGATAAACCCGGGCGCTATGTACAGGGATGCATCGTTTTCTTTCAGGTAGTCAACGATTTGCTGGTTGCTTATCGCAAAATGTACAAGAGCATTGCCATGATCGCTATTGGTAGCAATAAGCTGACGGGAATCGCACCAATGGTTGGTTAGGCTTTCAGCATCCAGCGCTGCTGAAATAATTTTAGAAGATAGTAGCTCGCCATAACTTACAATTCTATCACGAGTACGGGGAGAAAGTTCTTTCAATAAAAAAATACCATTGCAGATGTCTTCAATTTCGTTGCATTGGGTTTTTACAAAACTCAACAAACTACTTTGGTTGTTTATGGGAATGAGCTCTCTCACCGTTTGTAAGTGACGCTGTTCAATTTCAACCAGGTTGGAGGTATAAGTTTCTACGCCCTGTGCTGCCAGTGTACTACAATTAATCAAAAGGTCTGTAATGCCACCCAGCGCCGACACCACTACAATTGTTTTTTTGCCTTCTGCTCTTTTCTTTAAAACCGCTATTACCTTTTTTATGTTTTCGGCATTGGCAACAGAACTGCCACCGAATTTTAAGACCTGCATGATATATTGATTTGATAAATTAGAAAATGATCACCTCTCTATGAGGTATAGCCGCGGCCCAGTGGATGATATGAGAACTTGCAACCCTTAGCGGGTTGTAATAGTTGTTGTACCTGTAAAGGAAATTACAGTTGTAAGAGGGAAAACAATATTTATGTTAGAAGATAACATCTAGACGAATGTAAAGAAATATTTTCGAATATGTTTTTTTTAGCTGTAAATACCAGCAACTTTTTTTCAGGCCTTATGCCGGCAGGAAGATACTAACTCACATTAGGAAGACCTTTGCCAAACTATCGATCAAAAAAAAGGCTGGAGACGAATCTACCAGCCTATCTCTACCAGAAAATTTTGTTATCGTAACCTGTTACTCTCCTTAATAATCTTATCATCGTTGTTAATGCCCTTTGCCGCCAGGAAAAAGAATAATACTATACATGCCTGCAGTAGTGCAGTAAGTGCATAGGTGCCGGTGCCCGGCGTAAATTTCTTTACCTCATTGTAGTATAAAAATATGAGCCCCGCTTCTAACATCAATCCTACAATACATAGTCTTAGCTGGACCTTGCGGGTCTTGTATAGAAAGATAGTAATAAGGGCTAAAATGCTCACTGCCGCCGTGCCAGCAATGATGGGAATATTTGCGGTAGCATCTACTTTCTTAAAAGTGTTTACACCGTTTTCCAGGATAGTGCCGCTGTAGTAAGCAAACTTAAAACTTAGGAAGGCACACAGTGCTGCTAATAGCAGCCATATCGTTTGTACTCTTTGTATCATAACAGGGATTAAAGATTACCAGCATCTGCTGGAAACGGGTTACGCTTTGAGTTCAGGGTATAAAGGAAATTGCTCCATAAAAGTCTTTACTTCTTCTTTTACAGATAATATCGTAGCCTCATCATCAATATTCATCAATATTTTATCAATGAGGTCTACTATAACCTGCATGTCGGCTTCCTTCATGCCACGTGTGGTAACTGCCGGCACGCCTACACGAATGCCACTGGTAACAAACGGACTTTTATCATCGTAAGGCACAGCATTTTTGTTTAAAGTGATATGCGCTTTATCTAAAGTTTCCTGCGCTTTTTTACCAGTGATGTTTTTGTTGCGTAGATCGATCAACATTAAATGATTGTCTGTGCCACCGCTGATAATTTCATAACCTTTTGCAGTAAATGCTTTGGCCATTGCCTGGGCATTAAGTTGCACTTGTTTTATGTAGGTGCCAAATTCTTCGGTAAGCAATTCTCCGAAAGCGATGGCCTTAGCTGCTATCACATGTTCTAGTGGGCCGCCTTGTGTGCCCGGGAAGACACCCATATCGATCAGGTTGCTCATCATGCGGGTATTGCCCTTCATGTCTTTCAAGCCAAACGGATTTTCAAAATCCTTTTTCATAAGGATGATTCCACCTCTAGGGCCACGCAATGTTTTGTGCGTAGTGCTGGTTACAAAATGACAATGATCAAATGGAGAACTCAACAACCCTTTGGCAATAAAGCCTGCGGGATGAGCCATGTCGCATAATACGAATGCATTCACCTCATCAGCAACTTTCCTTATCCGTGCATAATCAATATCTCTGCTGTATGCAGAGGCCCCGCAAATGATGAGTTTGGGTTTTTCGGCTCTTGCTTTTTCTTCGAGCATTTCGTAGTCAATGAGCCCGGTATCTTTTTTAACGGTATAAAAGTAGGGTTGGTACAATTTGCCCGAAAAATTTACAGGAGAGCCATGGGTAAGGTGACCGCCCATGCTAAGATCGAGGCCCAGGATTTTATCCCCTGGTTGTAAAATTGCCAGCATGAGCGCTGCATTGGCTTGTGCTCCGCTATGCGGTTGCACATTGGCGTACTCGCAGTTAAATACTTGTTTAGCCCGGTCAATGGCAAGCTGTTCTATTTCATCTACCACTTCGCAACCTCCGTAATAACGGCGGCCAGGGTAGCCCTCTGCATACTTGTTAGTGAGCGATGTGCCCATGGCCTCCATAACCTGCAAACTGGTAAAATTTTCACTGGCTATCAGTTCTATTCCTTCCCGCTGTCTTTGTAGTTCTTTGTCTATTAAGTTAAAAATTTTGGTATCTCTTTGCATTTACTAAGTTTATGCCGCAAATATAAGCAGCATGGAGTAGATTCATAAAATTGTCAACGGAATTGCCGGGCTATGCGCTCATTTTGATTAACAATAAAAGCGTTACTTTCACGTCTGTTTCATTAGAAAAAATTATTTATAAACGGAACAAAGCGATAAAAGCGGATTAAGTTTATCAATGAAGGCGATCATACCAGTAGCCGGCGCAGGAACCAAACTTCGCCCTCACACATATACACAGCCTAAAGCGCTGATTCCCCTTGCCGGAAAAACCATTTTAAGTATCATAGTAGATCAACTTAAAGAAGCAGGCATTACAAAATTCATTTTTATAATCGGTTACATGGGCGAGAAGATCCAGGACTATGTAACTGCCCATTATCCCGAATTAGAGTGTAGTTTTATTACACAAAACGAACGGTTTGGTACTGGCCATGCTATAGAACTTACCAAGCAACTTGTGGGCGAAGAAGAACTGCTGATTGTGTTGGGAGATACCATTGCTGAGTACGATATACGCTCCGTACTCAACTCCCCTCACTCCATGCTGGGTGTAAAAAAAGTAGATGATCCCCGCAACTTTGGAGTCGCAGAAATAGAGGACGATCATTTTATAAGTCGGGTGGTAGAAAAGCCTTCTATTCCTAAAAGTAATATGGCCCTTGTAGGCATCTACAAAGTAAAAGAAACTCAACTTTTATTTACCTGCCTTAAAAAAATAAGCGAACAAAATATTAGGAGTTATCGTGAATTCAGTCTTACAGATGCACTCGAATGTATGATTCAGCAGGGGGCTGTTTTTCAGTCTTTCAAAGTTTCTAATTGGTTTGACTGTGGTAAAAAAGAAACCCTCCTGGAATCAAATGCAATACTTCTCAAGAAATTCGGAGGAAATATTCCCGAGATCAACAATTTTCAAAATTCTATTTTTATACCGCCGGTAAGTATTGGAGAAGGCTGTGTAATTCTTAACTCCGTAATAGGGCCTAACGTGGCCATCGGGGAACATTCTATCGTAAATCATTCCATCATCAAGGACTCCATCATTGGTGCGTATTCTCACTTAAATGAAATCGTTCTAAATAATTCTCTTATAGGCAGCGATGCCGAGGTGAGGGGTGTAAGCCGGAACTTGAATATTGGCGACAATACTGCTATCGATCTGGGTGGCGGTAATAAGTAAAGCACGTATCTCCCCGGGCGCACAGAAGTCCATCTCATTACTTGCTTATGAAATTTTCTACACAAAAAATTACTGATCTGTTTGAGATTGAACTACCCATCATTCAGGCTGGCATGATATGGGCCAGCGGTTGGAAGTTGGCCGGCGCAGTGAGTAACGCCGGCGGCCTCGGGCTTATAGGCAGCGGTAGCATGTATCCTCATGTACTTAGAGAGCACATTCAACAATGCAAAGCGGCTACTACCAAACCCTTTGGAGTAAACGTACCCCTATTGTACCCCGATATTGAAAAACACATATCAATTATCATTGAGGAAAAGGTTCCCATTGTTTTTACAAGCGCTGGCAATCCGGCGCTTTATACGGATTTATTAAAAAGTAATGGCATAAAAGTGGTTCATGTAGTTAGCAGTAGCAAATTCGGTTTGAAGGCCCAGCTTGCAGGCTGCCATGCAGTGGTGGCAGAAGGGTTTGAAGCTGGCGGCCATAACGGACGGGAAGAAACTACCAGTTTTGTTCTGATACCGGCGGTGAGCGAAAAACTAAGCATACCTGTTATAGCGGCAGGCGGTATTGCAAACGGGCGGCAGATGCTTGCAGCCATGGTATTGGGTGCTAGTGCGGTTCAGATTGGAAGTCGCTTTATAGCAAGTCATGAAGCTTCGTGTCACATAAATTTTAAAAATGCAGTGCTGCAAAGCCAGGAGGGAGATACTCAACTTGCGTTAAAAGCGTTAACGCCTGTGAGGCTTTTAAAAAATGGTTTTTTCAGACAGGTACAACGTGCTGAGTCAGCGTGTGCGTCTTCCGAAGAGTTAGCTTTATTGCTAGGTAAAGGAAGATCAAAAATAGGAATGTTTGAAGGAGACCTAGATTCGGGAGAATTGGAAATTGGACAGGTAGCGTCACTGATTACTAAAATTCAACCTGCAGGCGAAATTGTAACAGAGATATGGGAGGAGTATAGGGCCTTACTTGCCTCATGCTAAGAATAAAAATTTATATTTGCCCCGGTTCAAAATATTGTAAATCAATCCCCCATAAAAATGCAAAGTGTAAAGAGGCGAGCCATGCTTAGAGCCATATATCTGGTTATATGCATATGTAGTTTTTCAGCTGCCTTCTCTCAACCGCCAATAGATGTTCAGATTCCGGGTGTCATAAGTCCGAGCCAGATAGATCCCAAAAACTTATCGCAGCCACAACTAAGAGCGTTACTTGAAGACAAAAACAAGGAAACAGGTTTAGATAAAAATGCAGAGCTCTATAAAAACGATAAGATTGAAAAAGATAGCATTATAGGGGATGATGTAAGAAGAAGTATTTATAGCCCGAAAAGAACCTATGGCGCTGATGTTTTTATAAACGCTGCAAGCACGAGTATTTCGGAACTGTCTACTCCGCCCCTGGATTATCCCATTGGAGTGGGCGACCATATCATTGTATCGTTATGGGGCGCAGCGGAGTTTCAGGAAGATTATATAGTAGCACGGGATGGAGCTATTTTTCCCACTAGTCTTGGAAAAATCAGCGTTCAAGGCCTCACTTTCGAAAATATGCGAGCCATTGTGTATGCACGATTCAAAAGTGTTGTACCCCCGGCAACCAATATTTCAGTATCACTTGGTCAGCCACGTACCATCAACGTAAATGTTGTAGGCGAAGTGAACAGGGGCGGTATTCAAACTATATCTGCCTTTAGCAATGCCTTCAATGTAATAGCCCGGGCTGGTGGCATTACGCAGTTTGGAAATCTTAGAAACATACAGATTAAAAGAAACGGCAGGATAATAGATGAGCTGGATGTTTATAAATACTTAAACACAGGCGACTTTGGCAAACATATTTATTTGCAGAACAATGACTTCGTGATCGTAGGATTTGTGGAGAAAAAAGTGTTGGCCACAGGGCAATTTAAAAGACCTATGTATTACCAGCTAAAGAAGGATGAAGGAGTAAAAGCGTTGATCAAATTTGCAGGTGGACTTACTTCTGATGCTCTGGCATCGGCACTAAAAGTGTTGAGAACCGAAAATGAAAAGCAAGTGCAGCGAGATGTAAACGCCAATGCAATCCTTATGATTCCGGATGAGGATTTTCCGCTTTTTGATGGTGATATCGTAAGGGTGGACCTCATAAAACCGGGTATTAGCAATAAAGTAGAAATAAGAGGAGAAATAACTTATCCCGACATATTTGAACTTAGACCAGGCGATCGCCTATTCGATCTTATTAACCGTGCCGGCGGCGTTACACGAAATACCTATTTGCCAAGGGCATATATATTCCGCGGTGCGGGAGATTCCACTAACCTTCGGTCAGACAGGCTGGAAGTGGATCTTAGCGGAGTAAATAACAACCAGGCGTCTAGCAGCAGTAATGTTCTACTACTGCCCAATGATGTTATTCAACTATTTTCAACTAATGAATTTGGCGAGGCTCAGTACGTTGACATTTTTGGAGAGGTTAGAAAAGAAGGAAGAGTTAATCGCTATGGTGGTATGACCCTGGAGGATCTTTTGTACCTGTCTGGTGGCATCAAGCAATCGGCAGAATATGGTCGCCTCGAAATATCAAGCATTGTAGATATCGATTCTGCACGCCAGGGTTTGAAGCCTACTCGCACGGTGGTTCGATCCTACAGCATTTCTCCAAATCTTTCGCTGGACTCGGCTGCGGCTAAAGTTTTTTTAAAACCATTTGACCAGGTATTTGTAAGGAAAAATCCAACGTTTGAATTACAGCAGAATATTGAACTAAAAGGACTTATTAAATACCCAGGTTTTTATCCCCGGCTTACAAAGTACGACCGCCTATCAACATTTATTGATAGGGCTGGTGGATTTTCTGACAATGCCAACCTGTCCGGGGCAGTACTTTTTAGAGGGAAGACAGAGTTTTTTAGAGAAAAGGTCGTGCTAAAGCCTAAACTAGACTCTATGGGAAAACCCATCATGGATAGTGCAGCGCTTGCAATTAAAAGAATAGACGAACCAGTAAGCATAGATCTTTATAAAGCATTGAAATATCGCAATAGCAAACACGATATAGTGTTGCAGCAGGGTGACGTAATTTTTGTGCCAGAGATGAATCCTTTTGTTAGTGTACAAGGCAGTGTGCAGTCGCCTTTAAAAATTGCCTTTGACAAAGAGCACACGAACCTTATGTATTATATTGACAAAGCGGGTGGTTTTGGGGTGAAGCCATGGAGGAAAAGAGTTTTTGTAACCTATGCAAGCGGAAAAAGCAGGCGAACTAAATCTTTCGGGTTTATCAGATTTTACCCTAAGGTAGAAGAGGGTTCCACGGTAATAGTGCCATTGAAACCGGAGGTGCAAGACCTTGGCGACATTGTAAAGTCTGTAATAGTGGCAGCGGTACCCGTGGTAATGACTGCTCTCCTGCTTAAATACATTAACTAAAAACTTTGCAACGGTGAATACTAAAGAAATAGTAAGAAAAATATTTTTAAAACTCGCAAAATACAAATTGGCCATTTTCTTTGGAGCCATAATCGGTGCTGCTGCAATGTTTGTATATGCAAAATCTATCCCTCCGATATATACAGCCAAGGCCACTGTATTTCCGCTAACTGCATCTAACGAAAATCCTACTTCCAGTGCCATAAGTACTTTATTGGGCGGAGGTGATGCTCCCAAAAGTTTTAGCCAGGATGCCTCTATCAATATTGTAGAGCTTGCACAAAGTCGGAATACCAGGGAAGCGGTGGTATTGAAAAGGCTGCCGGAGTTTGGCAACAAACGCATAGCAGAGTTGCTGATAAACAACTACAACAAAACAAAGAAACCCCAGGAGCCGGAAATTAAAATGCCAAAAGATACAGTTGCCCTTTCTGCTTTAGCGGGGGTTATGTTGAGTAAAAACTATACAGCAAAGATTCTAAAAAGTGGAATACTGGAAGTTACTTTTAGCAGCACCGATCAAAGTATTCTTTCGCCAGTTAGCTATGCGCTCATTGATAAAATTTCTCAGTTTTATATAGACCTAAAAATTAAGAAAGCAAAAAGAGATTACGATTTTACGATTAAGAAAGTTGATTCATTACAACACATCATTGATGGTTTCGATAGGAGGGCAGTTCGCATGAACAACACTACTTTGTTTGTGCCCAATTCTAAAATTGAATACAGTATTCCCAAAGAAAACCTCGTAAATGCAAAGGAAAGAGTAATGCGTTTGCGGGATGCTTCTGCTAACAACAGGGAAGAGGCGCTTTGGCGATTGCAAAAAGCAACTCCAATAATTGCAACACTCGATAAACCTGAACCACCTTTCGATAAAAAAGGAACCTCGGCATTTATGTACGCCATTATAGGTGTGGTTATTGGTTCCGTATTAATTATTGGCTCACTAATATCACCCATCGTAATAGCATATGTAAAAGAGGAAGCTAAGAATGCCATCTTCGGAGATGATCCGCCCATCGAAGAAGTAAGCACTGTGTCTGTTACCAGCACAACCACATTATAAAAGCAAGTTTATTGTTATTACAAAAGCAAAAAGGGTTTCAAAACGAAACCCTCTTTGCTTTTATGGCTTATAAGTTAGCCTTTTGCAAATGCCCATTTGAGCATTTCTTTCCAGCTTGGTTTTTTACCATACATTAAAATACCTGTGCGGTAAATTTTGCCTGTGATCCAAGTGAAAAACAAAAACGTGGCAATCAGCAAGGCCATGGACAATAAGATTTGCCATGTAGGAATATCGTAAGTAATTCGCCCCATCATTACAATTGGTGAGGTGAGCGGAAACAGGCTACCAAAAACTGCCATGCTGCTGTGTGGATTGTTTATGGAGTTCGTCATGATGACAAAGCCAAGAATGATGGGCATCAAAATTGGGAATACAAGTTGTTGTGCTTCCTGTTGGTCTTCGCTCACCACGCTGCCCACGGCTGCAAATAGGGATGCATAAGTTAGATAACCAGCAAGAAAATAAAACAAGAACAATAACACAATTTTTGCCAGCGGTAAAGATGATAAGCCCTGGGTAATAGTAGTCATGATGCTGGCTTCTGCATCGCCGGCAGCTCCTTTGGTTATCTGGTCCATCATATCAGGAAATATCAACGGGATTGCCGACTGCAGTACAAACATAATCACAATCCATATAGCAAATTGTGTGAGGCCCACCGCACCAATACCTACAATTTTGCCTAACATTAATTGAAAGGGCTTTACTGAACTCACAATAACTTCTGCAATGCGATTCGTTTTTTCTTCCATAACCCCTCGCATAACCTGGGTGCCATAAACAATCATCATCATGTAAATAAGAATACCACAGGCAAATGAAACTGCATACGCAACGCCAGCGCTTCCTTTTTTGCTGCCGTCCTTAGTGTCTATTGTATTTTCAATTTCAGAGTTTGCCTTCAAGCTCTTAAAAACAGCCGGGTCAATCCCTTGGGCTGCCAGTCGTTTATTCTCAATAGCCTTATTTATGAAATTTTCTATAGCATTGCTATTGCCGAGGCTAAGAGATGATTGGCTGTGAACCACAAACTTCTGGGTTGTATTTACATCAAATTCCGGTACATATAAAAATGCCTGGTACCCCAAATCTTTATACCTGGTAACAAAACTTTGTTCAGTTTCATTTTTAATGAACGAAATTTTCAAATTTTTGCTTTGGGTTAGCGTGCTGTCTGTAAAAAGATTAGCCTTATCAATAACAGCCAGCTTGGTTTCGTCTGTGCTACCTTTAAGCGATACCGCAATAATGATGGCGTAAAAAGCCACGATCACTAATGGTACCAATATGGTGGTTATTAAAAACGACTTCTTTTTAACACGGGTAAAATATTCTCTGCTGATAATTAGAAGTATCTTGTTCATATTGTTGGGGGTAAAATTTTATTGAACGTTTTGAAATTGCCTTGCATTAGTGGTGCCTTCTACCAATTGAATAAAAATATCGTTCAGAGAAGGCAGCACTTCATTAAAAGAATTGATGGCAACGCCCTGGTTAATAAAATGTTTAAGAACATCATTTGGAGTGGCGTCGTGTTGCAAGCGCAGCAGTACCTGGTTTGGTTCATGTTTTACGACCTCAAAAATGTAAGTCATCAGATGCTCAGGCAAAATTTTCGCTCCAAGTTTGTAAATATTTTCCTTGAAGTCTTGCTTCACATTGTGTACTGTTCCATCAAGAATTTTCTGACCCTTGTTAATGAGAACGATGTGATCGCATATTTCCTCTACCTGCTCCATCCGGTGAGTGCTGAAAATAATGGTGCTGCCATTTTTTGCAAGTTTAAAGATCTCATCTTTTATAAGGTTTGCATTTACCGGATCCAAACCGCTAAAAGGCTCATCCAGTATAATCAACTTTGGCTCGTGCAGCACGGTGGTTACGAACTGAAGTTTTTGGCTCATACCCTTGCTTAGGTCTTCAACCTTCTTGTTCCACCAGCTTTGCATTTCAAATTTTACAAACCATTCTTTCGCTTTCTGGGTAGCCTCAGCATGGCTTAGGCCTTTTAAGCGGGCGAGATAAACGGCCTGTTCGCCTATTTTCATCTTTTTGTACAGGCCTCGTTCCTCAGGCATGTATCCAATGTTTCTAAAATCATTCAGGGGATCAAACTTTTTTCCGTTAAACATTACCTGGCCACTGTCAGGGTAAAAGATGCCGGTAATCATTCTCAGCAAAGTTGTTTTGCCGGCACCATTGGGGCCAAGCATTCCAAAAATACTTCCCTGGTTGATGGTGAAGCTGATGTCGTCTACTGCTTTTTGAGTTGCAAAATATTTTTTAAGATTTTGTAGTTCCAGTAATTGCATAGCTGTTTTGGTTTGAAAAATGAAAGTAAGCAGGATTTTACAATCTGTTTTAACTATTAGTATAAGTGGAAAGCGAATTGTTACAAAGGGCGCATCATTTTTTTTGCGATAATAGCAGCTACTCTTTCGCCATCCATTGCAGCGCTAACAATGCCGCCTGCATAACCAGCGCCTTCGGCGCAGGGATAAAGATTGGATAATTGCGGGTGGCACAAGGTGCTGGCATCCCGGGGAATGCGCACAGGGCTGGAGGTGCGGCTTTCCGTGGCCACAACCGTGGCTTCGTTAGTGAGATATCCTTTCATTTTTTTTCCAAAAGCCTTAAAGCCTCCCGCTAATGATTGGTAAACAAAATCGGGTAACACCTTGTGCAGGTTAGCCGATAGTAGCCCGGGCAGGTAAGAATTTGAAGGAAGATCTGTTGATATTTTTTTTGTTACAAAATCTCCCATCCTTTGTGCGGGTGCTACAAATTTGCCGCCTCCTGCATCAAATGCCTGCTTTTCTACCATCTCTTGAAAATACATAAACAGCAATGGGCTCTCCTCTAAACTCCCTAAACTTTCTAAACCCCCTAACCCCTCTAAACTTTCTAAACTTTTCAAACTCCTTATCGCACCCTTTCTTTCTACCTGAACTACCATTCCACTGTTTGCAAATGGGTTGTCACGTTTTGAAGGACTCCAACCATTTACTACAAGCTCTCCGGGGCTGGTACTAGCTGGCGCAATGATGCCGCCGGGGCACATACAGAAAGAAAATACACCTTTTTGTTCCACCTGTTGAACGAGGCTATACGATGCAGGCGGCAAAAATTCACCTCTTGATGGGCTGTGATATTGCAAACTGTCTATCAAACTTTGTGGATGCTCTACCCGCACCCCCAAGGCAAATGGCTTTGCCTCTATTAAGATGTTTTTCTTGTGGAGCAAGGTAAATATGTCACGGGCGGAGTGGCCTGTAGCAAGTATGTAAGCATCTGCTTGTAACTTCTCTCCATCATTCGTCACTATTTTTGCAATAGAATCATTGCTGACCAAAAAATCGACGAGCTTTTTCTCAAAGATCACTTCTCCACCACAGCTAAGAATTCTTTGCCTCATGGCAGTAATAATTTGCGGGAGCTTGTTAGTGCCTATGTGTGGGTGAGCATCGTAAAGAATATTGTGAGGTGCGCCAAAATGTACGAATAGTTGAAGTATACGATTAATGTCTCCTCGTTTGTTACTGCGGGTATAGAGTTTACCATCGCTGTAAGTACCCGCCCCGCCTTCTCCAAAGCAGTAGTTGCTTTCAGGGTGAATAGTGCCTTCTTTATTAAGTTTTGCAAGATCCCGGCGCCTTGCCCGCACATCTTTGCCACGCTCTATTATGATTGGCTTAATACCGGCCTCCAATAACGCAAGTGCCGCAAAAATGCCAGCCGGCCCTGCACCCACAATAATAACTTTGTGTTTTGCATGGGTAACGTCCTTAAAATTAAAGGTCATGCCTGGCCTATCTACATAAGGCTCCTCTATAAAGGCATTCACTTTAAGGTTGATAAAAATAGACCTCCCCCTGGCATCTATTGACTTTTTCAATACTTCGTATCCCGTAATAGCTGGTAATTTTTTGCCTGTTTCTGAAGCTATATGTCTTTTAATAGCTTCCGGGTCAATGGCCTCAGATGGAGAAAGTTTAAGTAAAATGTTTTGTTGCATACTCTTGTTTAAGGCTAAGAGCATTGTTCACTTAACATGACAGTTCGCAAACCAGCGAACCGAAGGCCGTTATACCCGAACTGCAACTGACACATGAAGACCGGGTTGCATTCGAAAGTATAGGGGAAGTGAGACAACGATGTTAGATAGTTATTCTAAAGTCCGTTACCTGAATGTTTTAAAAAGGAAGATCATCTACAGCATCTGGCGATGTAGATGAAAAAGTATCAAGTGGTTCCATATACTCGCTGTCTATCGGTGCAGCTTTGGAGCCGGGTTGTAAAATTTGTTCTATGCGCCATGCATCGAGATTCGTTATATAGTTGGTCACACCATTTTTGTCCCACTTGCTTCCTTTGATGTTGAAATACACTTTTATTTCGTCACCTATGTTTACCCTATCTATAATGGCAGTTTTATCTTGCACGGACTGAAACTTTACATAGTTTAAAATCGTTTTACCGTTGATGTCGTCAGACTTCTCTACAGCAAATTCTCTAGTTTTAAACTTCTCAGTACGCTGTACTTCGTCAAATTTCGCAACTAGTTTTCCAGTTAATTCGTAGCTCATGTGTGCATATTTAATAGCTCCAAAAGTAGTTTTAATTTATTAATTATTATAGTGTCTTAATAGCCAGATTTTTTGTTGTGCCGGCTGCTGTACTTTCCATGATCTCAAATGTAAAAAGACTACCTTTTGCTTATGCCCTTAATGGTAAAAGCTGTGATATGCCGCATAGAACGAGCGACAGTGCATTAATGCTTATGTGTATAACCGATTTTTATTTTAAAGCACAAATGATGCAAACAGGCCATGGGAGCAGTTTTGCGGGAAGCCAGTGGTGTAGCTGCTTATAGCCTGCTACTTAGGTGTGGGAGCAAAGCCAACACTGTGGTATCTGCGGGAAAAGCAAATGAATAAAAAATTTTTTTTTCAACAAATTATTTTGATATTCGTTCTCCCGCTAATAAACCTCGAAATTGTTTGAAGCAGGATCAACCCCGAGAAAATAATTTCACTCAACCTATATAAATTGTATAAGGAGCAAAATGGATAAAACTTTCGAAAAAGTTTGGGCTAACTGTTTAGAAATTATTAAGGACATTGTAGAATGGCAGCATTTCAAAACATGGTTTGAGCCAATAACGCCAGTGGGGTTAAAAGATAAAGTTTTAACCATCCAGGTGCCAAGCCAGTTTTTTTACGAATATCTCGAAGAACATTATGTGTCACTACTTGCAAAAACGTTGAAGAGGGAATTAGGAAAAGAGGCAATGTTAGAATATCGCATCATGGTAGATAGTGGCAACAGTAAAAATAAACCACTTACAATGGATGTTCCAGGGCATGGGTATAAATCATATTCAAATAATGAAATGACTTTCCGCTGGTTATAAATAACCCCGTCAAAAATCCGTTTGTAATACCGGGTTTAAAAAAGATGCAGATTGATTCGCAGTTGAATCAAACCTACACTTTTGAATCGTTTATTGAGGGTGATTGTAACAGGGTGGCAAGAAGAGCAGGAAAAACGGTGGCTGAAAAACCCGGGGCCACTTCTTTTAATCCGTTGGTAGTTTATGGTGGCGTTGGCTTGGGCAAAACACATTTGGCGCAGGCTATAGGAAATGAGGTAAAACGATTGCATCACAATAAGGTAGTACTTTATGTAAGTTCAGAAAAGTTCATCAACCAGTTTATTGATCATGGGCGAAATAATGCTATAAACGATTTCATACACTTCTATCAATTGATAGATGTTCTGATTATTGATGACATACAATTCTTTAACAGGGCCGAGAAATCGCAGGATGCCTTCTTCTCAATCTTTAATCACCTACATCAAAGTGGTAAGCAACTTATTCTAACAAGTGATAAGTCTCCGAAAGATCTTGAGGGTGTGCAGGAAAGGTTACTTAGCAGGTTTCGTTGGGGGTTAAGCGCAGACTTGCAGTCTCCCGATTACGACACAAAAATTGAGATACTAGATAATAAAATGAAGAATGATGGCCTTGATATGCCACGTGAAGTAGTGAAGTATATTGCATACAACATCAATAGTAATGTAAGGGAATTGGAGGGTGCGCTGATATCATTGTTGGCACAGTCTTCGCTAAATAAAAGGGAAATAGACCTTGAGTTGGCCAAAAAAGTATTAAGAAACTTCGTAAAATCCTCCAGCAAGGAGATCACCATTGATGCTATCCAAAAAATGGTTTGCGATTACTTTGATGTTCCTTACGACAAGCTTTTACAGAAAACACGCAAGAGAGAAATTGTCCAGGCCCGGCAAATTACTATGTACCTCTCCAAAGCCTTCACAAAAAATTCCTTAAAAACGATTGGAGAACATTTCGGTGGCCGGGATCATACCACAGTAATTCATAGTTGTCAGACTGTAAAGGATCTCATGGACACCGACACGTTATTTAAAGAAAGCGTTTTGGAGTTGCAGCAAAAAGTGCAATTAGCAGCAATGTAAAATATATAGTACAAAATCTTTGATCCGGCTAAACAGTTAGCCGGATTTTTATTTTACAAACATTGAAGTGTATAGTGTTGCATGAAGATGGGCTCTCTGAACAAGCACCTACATTGAGCTTGGCAGTCAAAAATTAATTTCGATGTTTTTCTATTTAGTTTTGGGTAGTAAGTTTATGAATTGTATTTTTGCTGCCCCTTAACAGCTAGTGTTGAGAGGAGAGATGCCTGAGAGGCCGAAAGGAACGGTTTGCTAAATCGTCGTACGGGTTAAACTGTACCGTGGGTTCGAATCCCACTCTCTC
>JAYTBG010000357.1:0-3134 GCA_043737055.1 Chitinophagaceae bacterium
TTCAATTAATTTTTTTAGCGGACGAAAAACCGCTTTTTTGGAGCCATTGCAATATCTTATCCCTGTTATCGCCCTGCACAATTATTTCACCATCCTTCACTGAACCCCCGGTACCGCAGAAAGTTTTTAACTTTTTACCCAGCTCATCTTTATCAGCGTCGGTGCCAATAAAGCCTTCCACTAATGTAACGGCTTTGCCGGCCCGGTGCTTTTTATCTAACCTTATTTTTATTTTTTGCTGTGCCGGCAGTAAAGTTGCCTGCTCTTCCGATTCCTCTTGTTCAGGTTTAAAATTTGGATCGGTTGAGTAAACCATGCCGCCTGCAAAACTTAATTTTATTTTAGCCATGGTTATATTTTTTGGTGTTTCATAATTTATGCATCATCCATAGATCAAACTAACTCAAACTTATTTTAGGATTACCAAAAAGCTTAGGCTGATGCAACGGTAATCTATAACACAATGAAAGATCCACATTGGTATGCGGTACAAGGGAGTGACACAACGACAGACTGTGAGAAAACTAAAATGCTTAAATACGAATATATTCGTAAGTTATTTTTTAGCACATAATTCTCTATTAAACACCATGTATCCTTACTTTTCATGCGGCTATGCGGCTCCCGGTTGGCCTATATATTAGATGTAAGCATAAAACAGCAGCATTTGTCACTTTATTGGCCTCTTTCTTTGCTTTTAATCTGCTTAGTAACCCGTTTACGCCAAGGATAGACATAGCTCTCCTCAGATTGTACATGGTGAAAATTATTGCCATCTCCCCATTCACTTTTTTGATGCCTTTTAACAGGGTGTAAGTGTATCCCCAGTTTCGTTTGATTGTTCCAAAAGGATGCTCTATTAGCTGCTGCCGTTTTTTATACAACCCCTTGTTGTCATCTACTCTTTTGTTATTCTCATCCACAACGTCCTGATACTGGTTCCGCTCTATTTCCCTGCTTTGTGCCCTGGTGCAAAAGTGCTTTACCGGGCAACTGCAACATTGATCCGTACTATATTTTTTTACTGAGTAAGCTGCCCTTCCTTCTTTTGTCTTTTCGTATTCTTTACCATTGGTAGTAAGAAAAGCTCCCTGCGGGCAGGTGTAATTGTCCTGCTCTTTATTATATTGGAAAGCGGAGGTTTGATAAGCAGGGTCAATATTTTTATTACTCCTTTCAGGATACGCAACCACGGTAGTAACCTGTGCTTCCTTACAATCCTGCAGGTCTTTTCCGGTATGATAGCCTTTGTCTGCCAGTGCCTGGATTGTGGTTACTTCAAGATCCTTCATCGCTTCGGTGGCCATTGGGTACAACTGGCCCTGATCGGTTGTATTGATGGTATCAAAACCAACTATCAGGCTATGCTTGCTGTCTGCTACCGCCTGTACATTATAACATACATCTGTAATGCCATCTTTCAGCGGCAGGGAGCGGCTCTCAGGATCAGACATACTGATTTGTTTTTCCCCGCTTTTAACCATGGCTTTGTGAAGGCCTTCGTAATATTTTTTACGCTCCTTAAGTTCTTCAAGTTTTTTTGCAACATCCCTCTTTTTTAATTCGCTTGCCTGCTTATCTTCCGCTGCATCGCAGGTATCAAGCTCCTTCATATATTCTTCTGTCCGGGTTTCTATATAGGCTAAGGTCTTGGCAAATTTTGCTTCATTAAAATTATTTTTCTTATTGTTCTGCGCCCGCATCTTGGTACCATCCACTCCCAACGTTTCACCACCCACTAAGTCTTCCCCTTTTAAAAAAGCCACAAACACCTTGAATGCTTTTTTAAATGCAGCCGCATTGTCTTTGCGGAAATCTGCTATCGTATGGTAACCGGGGGTGAGCTGAAACAGCAGCCACCAAAGCTCTACGTTACGGATGCACTCTGCTTCAAGTTTACGGGAGGAGCGTATTTTATTGAGATAGCCATAGTAATAAAGCTTAAGCATCAATTTGGCTTCGAAGGCGGGGCGGCCTTCCTTGCGTAAAATTGTTTTTGTAAAACCGAGTTCGCGTAAATCCAACTGGTCAACAAACTGGTCAATCACACGAACCGGATTGTCACTGGCGACAACACAATCAAGGCTTATCATGCTTAACTGTTCACGGGAAATTCCTTGTTTGAAATTCATATTTTAAAGACAACAAATACCTGCCAGACGTCTCAAAATTTACATAATTATTTTATTTTAATTTGACTAAAGGTTTTCGCACAATCTGACGATGATGACCAATGATCCACTTTCCGGGCAACAAAAAGTATGGTTGTATAGTAGGGAGTGAACTGCTGGTAGGGTTCATCGATGATGCCCTTTTTTTCTAAGCAGGGGCAACAAAAAGCAACCCGCCATTTAAACTTTGTACTGCACAGTAAAGTTGCCATTTGAGCTATTATGAATTTAGCAAACTCATCTATGCCAAAGAATATAAATATGCTGCATAATAAAATACGCTCATCAGGATTTAAAAATTAAAATGCGTTTTTATCCCCTTTAAAAGTTACATATAAGGTTAAAAATATAATACGGATGTCTAACCACAAACTCCAGTTTTCCAGATACCATATGTCATGTTCAATTCTTTTTCTAAGCTGTTCTTCTTCTTTTATTTCGCCACGAAAACCGTTAACCTGTGCCCACCCTGTAACACCGGGCTTTACAAAATGCCGTACCATATATTCATCCAGTAACCTCGAATAATCTTCCGTATGTTTAAGCATATGCGGACGTGGCCCCACAACAGACATTTCACCCAATAAAACATTGAAAAATTGTGGCAGCTCATCAAGGCTCGACTTCCTTAAAAATTTTCCGAACTTTGTAAAGCGGGTATCATCACGGGTAACCTGTTTTGAATTAGCATCATCATTTACAGTTAGCGTCCTGAATTTAAAACACCTAAATTCCTTATTGTCTTTTCCGGATCGCAACTGGACAAAAAATACCGGGCCTTTTGAATTTAATTTTATCATTATTAGCAATAAAGGTACCAGCCATGACAACAAAAAAATAATGATGAAAAGGCTGAACAATATATCAAAAAATCGTTTTTTAGAACTGTTGACAATATCCTCTAGCGGTTCGGATCTAAAGGATAAAATAGGAATGCTTTCTACAATATCCACATGAATATTA
>JAYTBG010000358.1:0-3133 GCA_043737055.1 Chitinophagaceae bacterium
TTGAAGGTATTCGCTTACATGGTGGGTGCTCAGTTGATTGGTATCATCGGCGGTGATGAATAAAAATTTGGCCAGGCTTAGTTGCCCGGTGCCAAGGGCGTGGTTGGCAATGGTCAAAATTTCTGCTGGCTGTTTGGTGGGTGTGTAGGGTGTGTACCGCTCACTGCCAATGGCTAACAGTAATGGATGAACGCCGGCAGCATCTACGGCATGCACTTCTTTCAAACCCGGTATCTCCTGTTGCAATGCACTGCCGGTAATCTCATGAATCAACTGACCGAAACTGGTATCTTCCTGTGGCGGACGCCCTACCACCGTGAATGGCCAGATAGCATTTTTCTTTGCATACACTTTATGCACTTTCATGAGTGGGAAATCGTGGCGAAGGCTGTAGTATCCGAGGTGATCTCCAAACGGACCCTCGGGTTTATTTTCGCCGGGATAAACTTCGCCGGTTATCACAAAGTCTGCATCGGTGCTCACGCAGTATCCATCTTCATAAACATACCGGAATCTTCTTCCGCCCAGCACACCTGCAAAAGTCATTTCACTGATTCCTTCTGGCAATGGCATCACCGCACTTACCGCATGCGAAGGTGGGCCGCCGGCAAAGATGCTCACCTTTAATGGAAGGCCTTTCTTGTTCGCCTTTGTTTGATGCACCCCAATGCCACGGTGCAGTTGGTAGTGTAATCCTATTTCTGTATTGAGCTTGTATTCGTTTCCGTTTAGCTGAATGCGATACATCCCAAGGTTGGCGTGCATGATGCCCGGCTGTTCAATGTCTTCTGAATACACCTGCGGAAGTGTAACAAATGCGCCACCGTCCATCGGCCAGTGTTTAATGAGCGGGATATCTTGAATCTTTATCTGGCTATGCAATACAGGTTTACTTAAAGGATTTTTTAGTGGCAATGCTTTGAGTGCAGCAAGACCTGCGTTTAGATTTTGAATGGGATGTTTCAGTCCTTCTATCGGATTGCTTTTAAGGTCTATGAGCTGCTGCACAACCGCAAGGGTATCTCTAAAAATAAAGCGGCTACGCTCAAGCGTACCAAAAATATTGGAAGCTGCCCTATATTTACTACCCTTTACATTTTCAAAAAGCAAGGCGGGGCCTCCGGCTTCATGCACCCGCAAATGAATTGCTGCCATTTGCAGGTTGGGATCTGTTTCTTCTTTTATCCTGATAAGTTGCCCTGTTCTTTCTAAATCAAGCAGGCAGGCTTCCATTGAGTTATACGCCATCGTTTCTTTTTACTGTTACAAAAGTAAAACAGAATTACGGGCTTAAAGTTGAGAAAGATTTGCGAGAGTCCAGTGATGTTAGTTCATGGGTGGTGGTGGACCGCCACCCATTACCCTGATGGTTTGTTGTGGTGCTTGCCCCTGAAACTTGTTGAGCCTGAAAATGAAACTCAGCATATAATATCTGCCCAGCCTGTTGGTCCTGCTATCGGTAAAACCGGTAGCAGAAACACTCCTGCTGATGTTGGTATTTTCATTGAGGATATCCATGGCCTGCAACTTTAGCGAAAGAGTTTTCTTCTTGAAAAACTGCTTTTCCAGGTTGGCATTAATGATCAATGGATTTACACTTACGTTGCTGGCAAAACCATCGTTGATGGTCTTTTCTATATCATAATTAAATACCAGGCCCTTTGGTAAAAAGATGCGTGAGTTATGAGAAACGATCCATGCCCTTGTGGTGTTGTTCAGTTGCTGTTGCAAACTGTACTCACTATTATTGAGACTAAAGTTTAGCGCAAGATTCGTCTCCAGCCATTTTTTTAATTTGTAATCGAAAGAAAAACGCTGGCCAATCAACCAGTTCTTCCCATTATTCTCCTGATCGTTTACAAAAGATACGTTGTTGAAAAAAGTTGCATTACCGCCAAGGCTAAAAACATACTTCCTGTTTTGCAAAGGCCGGGAAAAGTTATAAAAACCCGACAGGGTATAATAACCATTACGGTTAAGGTACCTGGTTTCCTGCACGCCAAAGCCTTTGTTGGCTACATTACTCACAATTTTGTCATTGGTAAATGAGGCCGAAATATTGCCAAAGAAAACATTGCCAGAAATAAAATCGAAGTTGTTATACCGCATGCTGAACACATTGTTAAACTCAGGCCTCAGATTAGGATTACCGATAGTTATAAACTGCGGATTAGAAAAATCAGTGACGGGCTGCAACTGAGAAATGCTCGGCTGATTGGTACTACCATTATAATTGATGCTTAAAGATCTGCTGCGTGAAAAATTATATGCATAGCGAACCAGCGGAAAATAGTTGACAATATCCTGCCTGAAAGAATATTTACCCGTAATGGAGTTTGTTTCTATACTTGCCGGCTGCACTGCAAGGCCTATAGAATAATTGTACTTCTTTTCATTTGTCCTGTAGTTTATCCCAAACCTATTAGTGATGTAGGTATTATCAAAAATATTACTCAGGCTGTCTATGAAGGTAAGCTGCCCTGTGGTAGGATCTACGAGATAATTCTCCCGGTCGTTGCCAGTAAGCTGCCTGGTGTAAGCGTAATTAAATTCAAGACTTTTTTTGCGGCTAAGAGGCTCTATGTAAGACGCCCTCACACTGCCGTTTTTATTCTTATTGTCCTGCAAAATGTTTTGGTACAAGGCTGAATCCCTGGTTCCACCTCCTGGCAGGTAAATGGTGCTTATATTCTGAAAATCATCTATTGCTTCTGTCGCACTGCTACCGGCGTTTAAATTAAGAGAGAGCGTTCTTCCTTTTCTGCGAAAGCGATGATTAAACAAAACTGTCCCGCTAAAATTCGGCGCTTCAGAATGAGATATGCTGCTGGTAATTCCTTCATTGGTTTTTCTATCATTGACGCCTAAAAAAAGAAAGTCAGAAAAATTGTCTGCGTCGGAAACCCGGTAGCTTACATTGGGGGTAATCTTGATATAGTTGAAAGAATCAATTTTGTATTCAATATTAAACTGGAAACGGTGATTGGTATTAACCGCATCGTTGTTACTGTTTTGTATGTTAGTAACAGTGCTTGCCTGAAAGAAATTTTGTTGCGTGGTGTTATTTATGGTGAGGGAATTTCGCTCTGAAAGGCTGTAACTGCCATAGGCCGTCACTTTCGGCCCCCATTGA
>JAYTBG010000359.1:0-17085 GCA_043737055.1 Chitinophagaceae bacterium
CCATTACAAGGATTTTTACGGTAAGTGGCCTAAACCCTGCAAAGCAATATAGTTTTGAATTTTTTGCAAGCCGTGGATATGCTTCAGGCAGCAAAACAATTTTCTCCGCTGGCGGTGTTGCAGATACCATCAACACAGATTTCAACACTACCGACTTTGCCAAACTTCAAAATCTTACACCAGCTAGCAACGGAAAGATTGCTTTCACATTAAGATCAATTGGTAGTTATAATTATTTTTCTGCTTTCAAAATCATTGAAGCCGGAAGCGGACCAACCACATCACCGCCGGCTATCACAGCACCTGCAGTTCAGCCATCCAAACAAACACAAGGCGAAACTTTAGTAGAGCTTGGTGCCAAGTCGGTGTCTGTCTATCCGAATCCATTTGTGGGATCATTTAAAGTTCAATTAAGTTATAGAGCTACCGGAGACTTCGTGTTGAAACTATCATCTATCTCGGGCAAAACAGTTTATTACAAAAAAGTGTCTAAATCTTCAGCCACCATGGTGGAAACGATAGACGTGAGCAACCTTAGCTTTGGTACTTACATACTCGAGATTATTTCCGTAACAGATGGCAGCAAGTCTGTACATAAGGTCATAAAAAACTAAGAGCAAACCCTACAAAAAAAGGATGGTAATTGCCATCCTTTTTTTGTTATAAACCTTAAAATCTTGTTTCCAAATAATGAGGCAGCATCGCCCGCCAGGTAGGCCAGTCATGCTTCCACTCATGCCCCCACACATCTACTTCATGAGGAATGCCTTTGCTGTTTAGAACCCCGGAAAAGTTGCGGGAAGCCTGCGGATCTTCGTAGTCGCCGCTGCCGGTAAGTAAATGAACATGGCCGCTTTTGCGAATATTACTCAGGAACCAATCGTCAGAAAGATTGGGGATGTAGTGAGCAGGTGAGTTAAAATATACCTGGTCATCGTAAAAGCCTTTTGTATATTCTGTGAGATCGTAAACACCACTCATTGCTATCACGCCATTAAAAAGATCAGGGCGTTTTAAAAATAAATTCATGCTGTGTAGTGCGCCAAAAGATGCCCCACATGCAATGATAGGCGTTTCGGCAGAAGTGCAATTTTTTATAAAAGGAACTACCTCGTCAAACACATATTGGTTAAATTGATTTTGTCGGATGGCTTTGTGCGCACCGTCCATGCTGTTGTTCAGCCAGCTCTCGTTGTTGATGCTGTTAATAGAAAACACCCGCAGCTTTCCTGCATTTATAAACGGTGCAAGGCTGTCTATCAACTGAAAGCGCTCGTACTCCAGGTAGTCTGCTGCTGCGGTAGGCACCAGCAACAAGGCAAAGCCATAATCGCCATAGCCAACAATGGGCATGTCTTTGCCTAGGGCGGGGCTGTACCAGGAAAATAATTCTTTTGTCATACGTGGTAAATGTTTTAGAGGATAATTGATCTTGGTTTTACACTGACAAAACTGGGGCGGGCAATTTTTTAATCCCAGCCAATATTTTCATAGCATCAGCCTTGTGTCACAATCCTTTCAACGGCATCTCAATGGGCATCTTTCCTGATCAACTTTGCTTCCGACATAAAAAACGAAGATGGTAGCTACTCTACGAGTCCTTCTTTTACTTCTGTCCAAAGTTCACGATAACATTTGGCGGCATAGCTGCTGTTAGCATATTCCATAACGGGTGCTTTGTGCAGCCCCATTTTTTCTACATCACTCAGGTAGGGTACATAGTTCTGAAAAAAGCGTTTGTCTTTGTAAAGATCTTCCATTATCTCGTTGTGCATGTTTTTTCTAAGATCTACCATAGAAAAGAAGCACATCATTTTACTCATGTCAAGGTCTTTTTCTTTAAAGTACTCCTTTACCATATTGTAAGTTCGGATAGATAAAGTGGTAGGTATTACGGGCATCAACACAATGTCGGCAGCGCTAAAAATATTTTCTGAAAGCGCCGAAAATCCCGGAGGGCAGTCAATGAACACAAAGTCGTACTCTTTGTCTAATTGTTTTACAATAGACTTCAGCCGATTTTTATTTCCTTTCATCTCATCCTGGATGATGTCAAAACTTTTGGCAGAATTATCTGCCGGTATCACATCAAGCATTTCAAAATCGGTAGAGAGAATAGCATGCTCCAGGTCTGCGTCCTTGGCGATTAACTTTTTAATACCGGGGTGCACTTTTGGTTTGGCTTTGTAATAAAAGGAGGATGATCCCTGCGGATCAATATCCCAGAGCAAGGTTTTGTAACCATCCGCTGCAGCCAGGTAGGCAAAGTTTACACAAGAAGCGGTTTTTCCAACACCACCTTTAAGATTGTACAGTGCAATGACGATCATAAAAAAACGGGGTTTTAAAATTAAGAAATGAGCTATAAGTTGGGCTTTTTATGCTGGTTAAAAGATGTGGCAGACGCTCTTCAACAAAACGCCCACTACTGTGTTGAACCCATGAAAGATAGTAAATTATTTACTGATATAAATTCGGGAAACGGGCATAATATTTATCCCTTTATCAAAATCCCGGTTGGCAATTGTACAAAAAAACTATCTTGTCTGGCATAAAAAAAATAAAATCAATAGCATGATGAATTGTATCAAGGTCTCTCTTTTTTCGGTTGCGCTAGCCGGGCTGTCCATGGCTGCCGCGGCACAACAAAAGCCTCTTACTGACGACCAGTATTTTAAATCAAATTTTAAGAACATTATTCAGCCTTTGCCTATAACCACAAGCTGGAAAGATAACAACAATTTGAGGCTTATGCGTAACGGCAAGTTATGGATACTGGACGCTAAAAAAGGCACCGAAAGAGAAGCGGTAGACGCCGATAAAATTGTGCCTCAGGTAAGCGTGAAGCCATCTATTTTTTCCAGGAATAAAAACATATTTCTAAAACAAGACGCCAGCGAAGTGCAACTAACCAATGACGACGCAGTGGAGGTAAACCCTACACTAAGCCCCGATAACAACTATGTGGCCTACACGAAGAATAACGATTTGTACAGTATAAACCTCGGCACTAAAAAAGAAACCCGCCTCACCAGCGATGGCAGCGAACTGATCTTGAACGGCTATGCAAGTTGGGTTTATATGGAGGAAATCCTTGGCAGGCAATCGGCCTATCGGGCATTTTG
The DNA here is from genome assembly GCA_043737055.1 of Chitinophagaceae bacterium. Taxonomy (GTDB): domain Bacteria; phylum Bacteroidota; class Bacteroidia; order Chitinophagales; family Chitinophagaceae; genus Ferruginibacter. Next base: position 3,126 of record JAYTBG010000359.1, read on the forward strand.
GTGGAGTCCTGATAGTAAGAATATTGCCTTCTTCAGGAGTGACGACACCGGGATTCCAGAGTTTACCATTACCGATGCCACCGGCCTACATGGTTATGTAGAAAAAATGCGTTACCCAAAAGTGGGTGACAAAAATCCGGAAGTAAAAGTGGGTGTGGTAAAGCCCGGGGGCGGCAATGTGGTATGGAGCGACTTCAACGAAAAAGACGACCAGTATTTTGGAATGCCCTACTGGAAACCGGACGGCAGTTCTCTTCTTGTGCAATGGATGAACCGCAAGCAAAACCAATTAAAAATTTGGGAAGTAAACCCGGCCACGGGTACTAAAATTCCTTTTTACGCAGAAGAACAGAAAACATGGATAAACCTTGATGATAATGATCGCATTCAATTTTTGGAGAACGGCAAAGCCTTTATTCTGCAGAGTGATGCTACCGGCTGGAACCATTTGTATTACTACGATATGAAGGGTAAACTCATCAACCCTATTACAACCGGCAAGTTTACTGTTTCCAGCATCAACAGAGTAGATGATAAAAAGGGCGTTGTATACTTTACTGGTCGTAGCCGTGAAAATACTGCTCATTCAGACTTTTATAAGGTGAACCTCGATGGTAAAAAATTGCAGCGGCTTAGCTTTGGAGACTATACACATTTGATCAATAACATTTCGCCAGATGGGTCTTATTTTGTAACAACCTACAGCAATGCCACCACACCTGCCCGAACTGCTTTGGTAGACAACCAGGGAAAAATTATAAAAGAATTAGGTGACAGCAAAGCTGCAGAATTTGATAACTATCAGCTCGCAAAAACTGAAGTGGTAAGGGTAAAAAGCGACGATGGCCTCTATGACCTGCCTATGAAAATAACCTGGCCATTAAATATGGATAAGAATAAAAACTATCCCGTGCTTATTAGCATTTATGGGGGACCTAATGCCGGAACAGTTATGGACAGTTGGTCTCTTTCCGGCACTCAACAATTTTATGCAAAGGAAGGCCTCATACAAGTGGCCATGGATCATAGAGCAAGCGGCCACTTTGGAAAAGAAGGGGTGAACTACATGTACCATAATCTTGGATATTGGGAAATGAAAGACTACAGTACCATGGTAAAATGGTTGATTGGAAACGCATCTGCAGATGCATCCAAAATATGCATTACCGGTTTTAGTTACGGTGGCTATCTCAGCAGTTATGCACTGACGTATGGCTCAGATGTATTTACACATGGCATGGCGGGCGGAAGCGTGACAGACTGGACCTTGTATGACTCTCATTACACCGAACGTTTTATGGGGACTCCTGCAGACAATGCAGCAGGCTATAAAACCAGTTCTGTTTTAAATTATGTAGATAAGTACAAACGCAACCTCCAAATTGTGCATGGCATAATTGACGAAAATGTTCACCTTCAAAATAGTATTCAGCTTATCAGCAAGCTACAGGATGCTAAAAAAGAATTTGAAATGATGATTTACTCTGGCGGCCGCCATGGGTGGGGTGGCAACAAGGGTGCTCATTTTCAAAATCTAAAAACAAACTATATCTACAAGCATCTTTTACAAAAAGAAGTGCCTGCTGGATTGTTACGCTAGTAAGATTTTATATAATTCTACAAAAGCCAACTGCCTTGCAGTTGGCTTTTGTGCTTTGCACACTTTGGCTCTAAAAAATTTATAGTATCTCCATACATGTTTCGTTTACTTCAATTTAGCCTGCATAAGATTTGCATGTTTACATATTAATTTTCGATGGTATGCTTTTTGAAAGATCATAGCAGACAGGCTGACCGTGCACATTTTGTTTTCAATATGCCTCGAAGCCTGAAACGAAATAAAATTTATAACCCCATTAAATTTTAATTATGGCTAAGTATTCAAAGACTGCAGGAACCAAGGTAGAGACTGCAATGAAGGAAATGAAAAAAGGAACCTTAAAAACAGGCTCCGGTAAAAAAGTAACCGATAAGAAACAGGCAATTGCTATTGGCCTATCGGAAGCAAAACAGAAAGGAGCAAAAGTGCCGGCGAAGAAAGCTGCTTCGAAAAAGGCAGTTGCCAAAAAAAATGCGCCGCAAAAAACGGCAGCAAAAAAAGCGGGCCCGACTAAAAAATCTGTGGCTCCTAAAAAAGCCGCTGCAGTGAAAAGTAGTCCTCTACAAAAAGTGGCCTCTCCCAAAAAAGCAGGCTCGGTCAAAGGCACGTCAACTAAAAATGCTGCAAGGTCAGCAAAGGCTAACGGAAGTGGACAACGCAGTGCTACAAAAACAGCTGCTCCCAAAAAATCCGCTGCACCAAAAAAGAACTCACCAAGGGCTCAAGCATCAAAGGCTTCCAATAAAGCGGATAAGGCAAGCGCTGCGCCAGCAAACAAGAAACAAGTAGTTCGTAGCACCAGCAAACGGGCAATGCAACCCGAAGAAAGGGACATGCCAAAGCCCTCACCTAAAGTACCGGAACAAAATGGAATAACAGAACCTAAACAAAAGGTAGAAGACCTCAACATACCGGTACAGGAACCCACCCGCCCGGCTCCAGAGGTTAGCGGGGCAAAGGGCAACCCCATACCCTCTGATACGTATTCAAAAAGTGGTGATAATTATCATGGCCACACCAACCCGACCAGTTCTAAAAGTAAAATGAGGCCGGGAGGTAAAAAGCCACTTTGGAATTAAGTCATTACCAAAAATACAAAACCCGGAAAATTGATTTCCGGGTTTTGTATAAGAGTTAATTTATGTACTAAACAAAAAGGTCATTGTAGAGTTCTGCACCGGGCACTAATGAATATTTACTTAAATCAGTAATGCCTTCAGCAGCCAGCACATCTTCATCTATAAATGTATTTCCTGTGCATTCTATAGAATCCTTTGACAATATGATATGGGCTGCATCTGCAATGATATCTACTGTTCTGCTCATGTTCATTAATGCATCGCCCCCCAACAAATTTTGAACGGCTGCAGTGGCAATGGTGGTGCGTGGCCAAAGTGCATTTGCAGCAATGCCATACTGCTTTAGTTCTGCAGACAAACCCAATGCGATCATGCTCATATCATATTTGCTAATGGTATACGCCAGGTGATGCGCAAACCATTTAAGGTCCATATTGATTGGCGGAGAAAGATTGAGGATATGTGCATTGGTGCCTTTCTTCAAATACGGAATGCAGGCCCGGCTTACCATGAACGTACCCCGCACATTGATGTCATACATCAGGTCGAAGCGCTTGGGTTCAATCTTTTCTGTTGAAGTTAAGTTTATGGCGGAGGCATTGTTGATGAGAATATCAATGCCACCGAATTTTTCGGCAGCTTGTTCCACTACGTTTTGTATCTGATCTTCAAAACGAATATCGCACTGCACTGCCAGGGCTTTGCCTCCTGCGGCTTCCATTTCGGCCGCAGCAGAAAAGATAGTTCCTCCGAGCTTTGGATTTTCCTCCACGCTTTTACTGGCAATCACAATGTTCGCCCCTTCCGCAGCCAACTTCAGACCAATTGCTTTGCCAATGCCGCGGCTGGCACCAGTGATCAGAACTGTTTTGTTTTGGAATGTCATGTTGATTGGAAAGTTTTGGTAGGTGAAAAGTTAAAAGTGAAAGGTGAAACCTTTGAAGGGTATAGCTTTTAGCAGGGGTGAAAATTATAGCCGTGATCCTTACGACCCGTTAAAAAAATAAAAGCAGCGACGAGCTTTCACCCTTCACCTTTCACCTTTCACACCTGCCCTTACAACTTTACCTTACCCCAGCGTCGCCTCGTGTGTAATTTCTGCGTTCAATAGTTTTGAAATCGGACAGTTTGTCTTTGCGTCTTCTACCGCAGTATCAAATTGCTCCTGGCTGATACCCGGAATTTTGGCAGAAACTTTTAAATGAGATGTTTTTACAGCACCTGCCGCTGGGTCAAGGGTGATTGAACATTCAGTGTGTATTTCGTCTGGCGTAAAACCCGCAGCGTTCAATACAAAACTCAACTTCATGCTAAAACAACCAGCATGGGCAGCCGCTACTAATTCTTCGGGGTTGGTGCCCACTCCTTCAGCAAAGCGGGAGTTAAAGGAATACTGCGTTTTATCTAATGTGGTACTTTGCGTGCTTAAGTTACCCGTTCCTTCTTTTCCGGTACCGTTCCATACGGCTGTTGCATTTCTTTTCATTATCTAAAATTTGGCCCCCTCCGACTCCCCCGGCGGGGGAGAACTATCCGATAGTTATCGGTTGGAGAAGATGCGGTTATAAAATAATTTTAATTTATAATTTTTTCAATGTACTCATTTTCATTAAAACCCACTATTAATTCGCCATTAACTTCTATGATAGGTCTTTTTATAATGCTACTATTACGATGCATTAATGCAATCGCCTGCGCCTGCGTGGCCGGCAAAGAGGCTCCCTCAGTTACCAGCTTTTTCCATGTGCTGCTGCGAATATTGAAAATGGTTTCCCAAGTTGCAAGGCCGCACCATTGCTTCAATTTTACAGTGCTAATGCCATCCTTTTTATAATCAAGAAAATCAACTTGGAAGCCATGCACTTTTAGCCACAGCAGGGCTTTTTTAACCGTATCGCAATTGGGGATGCCATAAACTTTAAAATGCATGTTTTATTTTTTTGGGGAGGAGTAAGACTGTAGTTACATCGGAAATTGCGAAGCAGGAATTTTAATCATACCCGTTGTTTTGCGAATCACTCTTTGCTTAAAATCCTGGCTGGCTTGCATGCCTACACCATCTATAATGTGAGTGAGGGTTCTGATGCGTACGGGCTTATCGGTGTAAAATTCGGTTCCCGTCCGGCTCCTATCCCAATACAACTCATCGGTATGCAGCGTCTCTTTCTTTACATTGATAATTTTTACGCTATCCTTTAAAAAAACAATATTCTCACTTTCTTTGTACCGGCCATACATGGCTGTCATGGTACTTTCGACTTTTCCTTCTTCATCATAAAAATTTACTTCCAGCGTTTTGGGAAACTCAATGTAGGTGAGTGTATCCTGCACCCGAAGCATGAGCGGCGAAGTGAGAATCGCCTTCGTTTTACCACCGGTAGTAAAGGTGAGTGTAATAATTTTTGCTTCTTCTACACCCAGTTTCCTGGTAAATAAGCCTTTTACTTCAGCCTCATCGTTTTCGCAGGATGCTAAAAAAAAACAGCCCGCTACGAGGACTGCTTTGAAAATTTTATATTTAGAACTATTAAACAAGTATTGCGTATTTAGTACTGAGTATAAAGACCTTACACTTTCTAATGTCAGCTGCCAATTAATTTCGTCATCAGGATCTGCCACTTACATCTATCTATCATCTAAGAGCTATCATCTAATTCTAATCGTACTTCGGTTTAAAGAACCAGCGTGCGTTCATAGAAACACCTATGCTAAAGCGCAGGATACCTTCTCTCAGACTTTGACTTTGCTTGTTGCCCCTTGAGCCTACTTCTATCCCTGTGTTCAGCACAACTACCTCTCTAACATACGCACTCCGTGCCAGGGAAGTAAGTGGCAAACCAGCTCCCACCGTAAGGCCATAATTAGGCCGGCTCTTGTCATTAATTTTTACGTAATCGTTTCCGTAATAAAGCCCAGCCCTGTATTTAACAAAGCTCCAGTACTTAGTAGCAGGTGTATTGTCTTTAGCAGGCTGATATTGTCCGCCTACTTTTACCGTGAAATTATTTTGTAACTCATCTCGTTGATCGTAGTACCGGTAATCGCTCCAGTTAGTTATTTCAAAGTCTGCTCCAAACACCAGATTTTGTTTTACATAGGTAAATCCAACGCCGTAGGTAGCCGGTAGTTTCACGGTACCCGGTACATCGTTGGTAAACCTCACAGTATCAATGTTTATAAAACCCCCATCACCGTTATAGGCAATTGTTTCCTGAATCTCACTTCTTTTTGCATTTAGATTTTGCTGAAGATTGGCATAAGCACCCAGGCGAAGCAGGCTTTTTTTGTCTTTACTAATAAAGTCGTATTGCATACCGGCATTTACAAACAGGCCACCAAATCTTGTTTTAATCGCAGTGTTAGATGGGTAATGAAAGACAGAATCGTTCTTAACTTCCCGTTGAGTAGAGTAATCCTTAGAGCCAAAACTGTAACCGGTGCTAAGACCAAGACTAAAATTTTTGAACTTGATGCCAGTGCTTATATTAGCCTGCGAAATGCCGCCGGACCCTTCATATAAAGTACTGAGACTATCTACAGCAGTGCGTTCGTTGGTGTTTATTTTGTAATTGATTCTTGTAACCGGTCTCAACCCAAAACTTACTCCCCAATATTTATCTTTCTTCATCATTTTCTCTGTGGCTATAGGGAAGCCAATCTGTAAATAAGAGATCAGTGTATTTACAGACTTAAACTTTTCCGGAGAAGTATTACTCTTCAAAGTACGGATATCAACCTCAGAACCAATATCAAAAACGGTACTTCTAACGCTGCCCAGAGAGGCCGGATTTACAAAATTGAGACTTTGAAAATCAGAGTAACCGGCAGCAATGCCACCCATCCCTCGATTAACAACATTTTGGTTGGGAACAACATCGCCTACACCATAGCGGGAGTACGGAGAATTTTCCTGGGAGAAAGCTATAGATGTTATAAAAAGGGCTGAAAAAATGGAGATCGTTCTCTTAAGCCGGACAGTTGTTAATTTCACTAAGCGCATACAGACCTTTAAATAAAAAATTATGGTCGGCAAATATCTTGTTTTTAAGTTGACTTGCAAAATAGGCCGAATTGCCCCCGGTTAAAACGACGTTAAAGTTGGTATATTTCTCCTCATATTTACCTATAAAACCCTCTATTTCATTGACTATCCCGAGAATAACCCCGCTTTGTAAATTGGTTTTTGTGTCGTATCCAATCAATGGAAAATTCCAATCTGCTGTAACCAATGGAAGCTTTGCGGTGTACTGGTGCATAGACTTAAAACGCATATCCATTCCCGGCGTAATAGCGCCCCCCAGGAACTGATGGTATTGGTTAATGAAGTTATAGGTGATGCAGCTACCAAGGGCAATTACCAGGCTGTTCTTCTTCGGAAAGTACTGCACAGCGGCTGACATCAGCGCAAGCCGGTCTGCTCCAATGGTTTCGGGCTTGCCTACCGGGGTGGTAAAATCTATTTTGGTAAGATGAGATATTTTGTGAAACTGTGTTTGATTATTCAGCAAGGTTTCTACACCGGGTTGGTGATCGATCACAGAAGAAAGGATGCTGCGCTCTGGATGGTATTCATTGAGCAGGGCCTGAATAGTTGCGTCATGATCATTTGCAAGAAAACGCTCCTCTTGTAAAATTTTGCCCGCAAAAATTGCTGCCTTTAACCGGGTATTGCCAAAGTCAAAACAAAGTGTATTCATGAAAAGGATGAGTTAAGAAAATTTGAAACCTTCCAGGCTTTTAAAATGGCCGTTCATTTTTATTTTGCCTTTTAGTAAGTCCATGTGCGCCATTATAGGCAGCACTTTGGCGAGGTGACGCTTTAAATATTCTTGCCGTTGTAGTTCCTGTGGCAGTTCCAGCAAGCGATATTCTTCTTCTGTGGAGAGCCCCGCATGATGAGCCACGTCAAAACTATTTAGCTCTGTATCGGGTCTCGAAAATTGTTTTGTGATGTTGAGACTACTATGGAGTGCCCGTATGCCTTTTAAAATGAGTTTCATTTTTGCAGGACTGCTCTTGGCAACATTACCGGGGTATGTTACAATAGCACCGCTGTACAGTTTTTCTGGCACCTCTTTTACGATTTCAAGAATAGAAAATACCTGTAGCCCTTCTGTTTTAATATCCATCCGGTCGTCTTCATATTTTTTGCTTATTTCCTTTACTTGCAATAAAGTGCCCATCTCCATCATTTTCTCCGCAATAACCGCAGGTATACCAAATGGCTTTCCTGTAGAAAAACAGTCGGTAATCATTTGTTTATACTTCGGCTCAAAAATATGCAGATTGAGTTCTTCGCCAGGAAATACAACAATGTCTAAAGGAAATATGGGAATGAAATTCGTCATGTATTTTTGTATTGTCAAACTTACAAGTGTTTGGTTTAAAAAAACTAATATTGATATGTTTCCGGCGGTTCTAGCTAAAATATTTTGACTGTCTTACGCAAACAATGTTTTTAAAAAATCACTCACCTAAAGGATATTGATAACCATGTGGCAAGAGCTTTTGCAGAATGTATTGGCAGGAAATTTTAAATCTCTTGCCCGAAGCATCTCACTTGTTGAGAATGACGCTAAGGGTTATGAAATATTTTTACAATCATTGCCAGTAACTAAAGTTCCCGTCATAGGAATTACAGGCCCTCCCGGTGCTGGAAAGAGTACGTTAACAGATGCCTTAATAGAATCTTATGTACTACAGCACAAAAAAGTTGGAGTTGTGTGCGTTGATCCATCCTCTCCCTTTAACCTGGGTGCCATTTTGGGCGACCGTATACGCATGAGCAACTGGTACGTTCACCCGTTGGTATATATTCGCTCCCTTGCAAGCCGAGGCGCCATGGGAGGTTTAAATACTAAAATTTTTGAGGTAACAGATGTAATGAAAGCTGCTGGCTTCGATGTCATCATTGTAGAAACGGTTGGAGTAGGACAAGCTGAAATTGAAATTGCAGGTCTTGCAGATATCACGGTGGTAGTACTTGTACCTGAGTCAGGAGATGAGATCCAGATAATGAAAGCTGGACTAATGGAGATAGCGGACATTTTCGTGGTAAATAAAAGTGACAGGCCCGGTGCAAACAAACTCCTGAAAAGCATTGAATTAATGCTTCATAGCAAAGCAGGTTATGAAGATCATTCAACTGCTGTTGTAAAAACAACTGCAACAAGCAAAGAGGGCATTGATGAACTAAGGAAAGCAATTGCTGAGAGTGTAAGTGGGAAAAATAAAGAAAGAAAAAATTGGATGCTTGCTGAGCGTATTTTCAGACTCATTCAATTAAAAAGAATGAATGACGTTGATAGATTTCACCTGTCTGCCAAAGTAAAAGAAAAAGAAGAGGGGTTTAATGTTTATGGGTTTACGAGAGAATATGAAGACTGGTTGATGCAGAAAGAAAAAGAAGATATTTAATCCATTCTACTCAAGGGTATGCGACTGTCACATCCCTTTTTTTGCACTCAAATGGCATCACAAAAAAGTTAACCTATGCGAACAAAAAAATCGTTCCTTTGAAAAAAGCTGACTATGAAAATCTCTGGATTTACCATTATCCGAAATGCAGTCTTAAATGACTACCCGATAGTACAGGCAATCAAATCTATTTTACCCATAGTTGATGAAATGGTAGTGCTGGTAGGAAACTCAGAAGACGACACAAAAAAACTGGTAGAATCTATTGGTGATCCCAAAATAAAAATTTTTGAAAGTGAGTGGGATAATTCCCTAACTAAGGGCGGGCAGGTGCTGGCAGTAGAAACTGATAAAGCTTTTCGTCTTATTGACCCTGAAAGTACCTGGGCATTCTACATCCAGGCAGATGAAATGGTTCATGAAAAATATTACGAATCCATTGCAAAATCATGTGAGAAATATAAAAATAATAAAGAGGTGCAGGGACTGTTATTTGACTATGTGCACTTTTATGGAAGCTATAAGTATATTGGAGACAGCAGGAAATGGTACCAACATGAAGTAAGGATTATAAGGAACGACAAAAGCATTTCGTCTTATAAAGATGCACAGGGCTTCAGGATCGGTAAAACGAAACTGAATGTAAAACATTCCGGAGCGGCGGTTTATCATTATGGCTGGGTAAAGACCCCACAAAAAATGGATCAGAAAATAAAGAATGTTTCAGTGTATTGGGCTGAAGGAGCCGATGAAGCAGTAAATAATATGCCATCGGAAGATCATTTTAACTACGAGGACTTCGATTCCCTTTCGTTGTTTACTGGCACCCATCCACTGGTGATGAAGGAAAAAATTGAGGCTCACAACTTTGACCCTGTTTTTGATTTAAAAAAGAAAAATTTTTCCAGAAAAGACAAGTTGTTATACTGGATAGAAAAGCATTTTGGTCGCAGGCTTTTCACATTCAGGAATTATAAAGTTATTCGCTAATTCTTACACGGCTCATTTGGTACCTTCCATGGGTTTAATAAAATAGATTTGTTCTTCTCTAGTTTTACAATGTCATTGTATGCCAACATGTTCCTTCTTAATTTCTACGTATAACTGGCCTGGCGCATTGGCCTTGTGCCTTGCAAGCGTGATGAAGCAATCTGTAATGCCGGACGAAATAATTATCTGCGACGATGGGTCAAAAGATGAAACCCGCCAACTGATTAAACAATTCAGCTTAACATCTGCAGTACCCATTATTCATGTGTGGCAACCAGACGAGGGCTTTCAGCTTGCCCGTGTTAGAAACATGGGGTTTGCGGCATCCCGGTTTGAGTATATCGTGCAGGTAGATGGAGATCTTATCTTTCATAAAGATTTTCTTAAAGATCACCTTACATTCAGCAAATTGGGATTTTTTACTACCGGGAGTCGGGTGCTTATTTCCCAGCAACTTACCGAGAAAATGCTGGAAACCCAGATACCCATCGTACACAATTTTTCACTTCAAAACAGCAATTTCTTCAACCGCATCCATCTACCTTTTTTACATAATGCTATTGCCAGAAAATATAAAACTAAAGGAAAATCTAAGTATTATGTAAAAGGTTGCAATATGGCTTTCTGGAAAACGGATCTGATAAATGTCAATGGGTACAATGAAGATTTTACAGGCTGGGGCAGGGAAGATAGTGAGCTTGCGATCAGGCTCATCAATAACAATGTGAACAAAAGGTTTCTCAAATTTGGAGGTATCTGCTACCATTTGAATCATAATTTAAGTTCCAGGGAAATGGAACCAATTAACGTAGCGATGATGGAACGCAGTGAGCGTGAAAAGATTAAAAGGACAGAAAATGGGCTTGATAAATTTCTATAACCACCAACGTTTTGCATGAACAACCCATTAATTTCCATTTGCATTCCCACCTACAAAAGGGTTGATGGGCTAAAAAAATTATTAGATAGTATAAGGGTGCAAACATTTAAAAATTTTGAGATCCTGATTAATGACGACAGTCCCGACGATTCGATCTGGCTGGTTGTGGAAGAATATCAAAAGATTTTACCCGTCGATTATCAAAAGAATGTGCTGGCTTCAAGGGCGGTTGAAAATGGCATTAAGGTAATGCAAAGGGCTAACGCAGTTTGGGTTAAAGTAATGCATGATGACGACTGGTTTGCCTGCGAAACGTCGCTTCAAAAATTTGCTGATGCAGCAATTTCGGGGAAAAGTGATTTTATCTTTTGTGCTAGCAACAAAGTGATCCTGGAAACAAATAAGGTTATTCCGCAGGATCTAAGTAGAGAAGATGGCATCATGCTCGCAGAATCTGTCTATATGCTAATAGACAGAAATGTAATTGGCCACCCAAGTGTAGCCATGCACAAAAACGACTTAAACATTGTTTACGATGCTAATTTTAATTGGGTGCTTGACCTTGATTTTTATCTGCGCTACATTCTTGCCCATGGCGGGTACCACTACATTAATGAGAGGCTTGTAAATATTGGTTATAGTGCTGCACAGGAGTCTAACAAATACATGAAGAATGCTTCTGTAGAGATACCCGAGTATTTTTCATTATTGACAAAATATGAGCCGGGTCTCGCCCTAAAAAATCAATTTGTGTTTCATCTCTTGTGGAGAATGATCAGCCGTTATAAAATTACAAGTATCGATAAAATAAGGAAATTAGGTTTCCATGGCCCGCTTCCGGAAGGGACGAGCCGGATAATTGCTGTACTTAAATTTATCCCACACATTATCCTTAAGCAACCTAAATGGAGAACGACGCTCATGAAGTCTTTCTCTAAAAAAATAGCACCAGGTATGAAAGAAATTGTTCTCTAAATCCTGGTCAGGTGTCAGAGGTTCTATTACCTTGCTCTAGTCTTCCTTTGGTTGATTTTTCCACCATCTATAAGCAATAAAGCCCACAATAATAAAGGGTGTGCCCATCAGGTACAGAATACCCTGGTTCATACCAAGCGCCGGCTTTTCACCTAACTGTGAAGCGGTTTTAGTACACATGGCACATTGTGCATCAGCGCCCATGTGCAGGCAAATAAAAAACACCAAAATTGAAAAGATCGTAAGACACTTTTTCATGCTGCAAATTTAACCATTTTGCGAATGGCTATTGGATAAAGTCTAGGTAATTTTTTTGCTGTATAGTGGTAAATGGTGCTTCAGGATAAGCCTTGGCAAATGCTGCCGGAACCTTGACTTTGTGCGCTTTCCATTTAAACTCAAAAGCTTCTACAGCGTCGTTCTTTTCTTCTATCAAATCTATTTCTTGTTGGTCATAAGTTCTCCAGAAATAGCTGTTCAATGTATTGAATGTGTAAGCGTTTCGTTTTATCCTCTCAGTGCACACATAGTTTTCCCAAAGCATACCTATGTCCTGCCTGGCGGCTAATAAATTAAAATTGTTGATCAATGCATTTCTAACACCATTGTCAAAAAAATACCAGCGGTTACTTTTTACAACTTCCTTTCTCAGGTTTCTACTGTAGCCGCTACGCTTATAAATCACAAAAACTTTTGTGAGCAAATCAAGGTATCTGTCCACAGTGTTTTTACTTACGCCTAAATTTTTACCCAGTTCTTCAACAGAAACTTCATTGCCTATCTGATAAGCTATTAAAACCAACAGGTCTTTTATCTTCTGCGGACTTTTGATGTTTTCGAAAGCGAGTATGTCTTTCAATAAATAGGTATTGATGAGCTCCGTCAGGTATTTTTGTTTTTCAGAAAGTGTTTGTAGCATTAATACCTCAGGATAGCTCCCGTAAATGAGCCTTTCATCCAGGTGCTGTTTGGTTTGTAGCAGGTTTTCGATTTTAGCTATTTCCAATTGTGCCATCGGGTACATTTCATAAGTAAGCGTTCTACCCACTAATGGTTCACTCGCCTGTTGCAGATCAAATGCACTGGAACCCGTGATAATGATATGCAACGGGCTGATTTCATCAATCATCAGTTTTACCTTTCTGCCAATATCTTTTATGTATTGCGCTTCGTCAATAATGAGCAGGGCATATCCCTGTAATAACCTTTTGTAATTGGCAATACTTCTTTCTTCAAGGATTTTGGCCACAGTTTCATCCTCTCCATTCAGCCATAAGCACTTGTCATTTACCTTTTTTTTGATATCATTGAGTAATTGGGTTTTGCCCACTCGCCTTGCCCCCAAAAGGATACTTACCTTTTGCATTGCCAGGTTATCAACAACTGTTTTATAAAGTGCTCTTTCAAACATAACACAAATATAGGGCTTTACATATATACTGACTGAATTAATGCAAATTCCGTCAGTTGACTGACGGAATTAATGTAAATACCGTCAGTTTACTGACGAAATTAACAAAAAAATCCGCCCAAAAGAGCGGATTCTAGATAATATTAGTTGAATTTATACCAGCTCCTGTGACATTGATTTGCTCACACGCTTACGATCATCTTCGTTCAAAATTACTTTACGCAGACGAATGCTTTTAGGCGTTACCTCAATACATTCATCTTGTTGAATGTACTCCATACATTCTTCCAGGCTCATCAAAATTTTGGGAGCTGCCTTAGAGGCATCGTCACTTCCGCTTGCACGGTGGTTGGTTAATTTCTTAGGCTCTGTTGCATTTACTACAAGATCGCCTGGCTTAATATGCTCTGCAATGACCTGGCCTGTGTAAACCTCCTGGCCCGGATCTACGAAGAAACGGCCCCTGTCCTGTAATTTATCAATTGAATAACCAGTTGTTTTTTCGGTAGACTTGCTGATTAAAACGCCATTGCTACGTCCGGGTATTGGGCCTTTCCATGATTTGTATTCTGTAAAACGATGCGCCATTACAGCTTCGCCTGCAGTAC
>JAYTBG010000360.1:0-17072 GCA_043737055.1 Chitinophagaceae bacterium
GTGCCTTTGTATTTTCCAAAAGGCATTTTCATTGTAACTATCTCCAGCAATAATTTGCCATCCGGCATCGGTACATCTTCCATTATAATCAGCGGCCTACTGCCGGGGTTACAGGTAAACTTTCGTTGCCATCAGCATTTACTGATTGTACTGCAAAAAAGTAATTGTCTTTTGAGTAGGGTAGTTGCAGTTGTGTGGCGGTAGTGAAAAATTTCTTTTGCCAAAACGCACTCGTTGTTTCTCTCATCATCACATAGTAACCCTTAGGCATACCGGTGGCTGGCGCTTTCCAATACAGCAGAGAATTATTTCCAAGTTTTTTCACGTCAATTTTTACCTCCTGGGGCACCGGCGGTGCCTTGGCAAGGTTGGCCAGGCTACTAAGGTTGAGTGCCGTATTTTTTCTTAAGTATTCAAAATCCAGGAACTCTATCAGGTCCCCGTAGCGTATTCCATTTTCGGTGCGCACATCCTGGTGCTGGTGATAATAGTTTTCATTCATTTCAGTGAAACGTACCCCGGCAAATCCGTTTTCTACAAAAGCGGTATGGTCGCCGCCACGCAAAAACCGGTCGTTGCGATAGATCATGACCACTTCCAAATTATCAACATAACGTTCACCTATTTCTTTCACATAACGGGCAAGCTGCCTGCTCTTACCATCATTTTCTAATCCAAGCTGGCGAATCGCTTTTGCAGATTTTTCTGTTTCAAAGGCAGGAAGGCCTTCGCTAAAAACCCTAACCTTAGTATTTTCAATAATGTTGGTTTCATTACTGTGGTTGCTACCCATAATATCGTTGTTAAGCACGGCTTCTATTTGCATGTTTTGAGCACGGGCTTTTGCCGCCATGTAGTATGCGCCTAAGAGTCCTTGCTCCTCACCGCTGACAGCAACAAAAATTATAGTGGCCGCAAAATTTCTTTTGCTCATGATCCTTGCACACTCCAATACCGCTGCCACCCCGCTTGCATCGTCATTTGCACCGGGCGCATCGCCGATCCGGTCCATCACGCTGGTGCGCATGTTGTCTAAGTGGCCGCTTATTACAAAAATCCTTTGATCATTTGGGTCTGTACCTTTTAGGGAGGCTACTACATTGCCTAAAAGTGTCGCAGTGTCTATTCTTCTTTTGTCTGGTTGCAGTGTGGTAGTGTCTATAAAACTTGTTAACCTGCCACCGGATGTTTTCGCAAACTGGTTGAATTTGCCAAGCACCCAGTTTCTCGCTGCACCAATGCCACGGGTGGTGCTGGTTTGCGTGCTCATTGTATTTCGTGTGCCGAAGGCTACCATCGAAGTGATGTAAGATTTTAAGGAGTCGGAAGATACTTCCTGAACCATAGCTTCAATGGCAGGATCTCTGTTAACTGTTGTTTGGGCAAACGATTCATGGCAAATGCCATGTAGGCAAAGGAGTACTAAAACTTTTTTCAACATGCTTCTTGAGTTTTATTTATGAGCTATTCTGCGTTTTTAAACTGACTGTATTTTCGCCATTTTTCTATTACGAGGCTTATGTCGTTGGGTAATTCACTCGTAAACAACATATCTTCTTTGGTAGTTGGGTGAACAAAGCCCAGTTCTTTTGCATGCAATGCCTGCCTCGGGCATAAGGCAAAGCAATTGTCCACAAACTGCTTGTACTTTGTGTACACGGTGCCTTTTACAATTCTATCCCCACCATAAAAATCGTCGTTGAATAATGGATGCCCAATGTGCTGCATGTGCACTCGTATCTGGTGAGTACGTCCGGTTTCCAGGCGGCATTCTACAAGCGTTACATAATTAAATCGTTCCAGCACTTTGTAATGGGTGATGGCGTCTTTGCCAAAATCACCTTCGGGGTATGTGGTAAAAAGTTTTCTAAACCGCTGATGCCTTCCTACGTGACCTACAACCGTGCCATCGTCTTCATTAAAATCTCCCCAAACTAATGCCACGTATCTACGATGCACCGTATGGTTAAAAAATTGTTTGGCCAGATCGCTCATAGCCTTCGGTGTTTTTGCCATCACCAACAGCCCACTTGTATTTTTATCTATGCGGTGCACAAGGCCAAAACGGGGCAACTCACTCTCGTCTATTTCGGGGTTTGTCAATTTTAAATAATAAGCCACCGCATTAATCAGGGTACCGTCGGGGTTGCCGCTGCCAGGATGCACCACCATGCCCACCGGCTTGTTGATGATCATAAGATCGTCGTCTTCAAATACAATATTTAAGGAAATATTTTGTGGGACAATTTCAGAGGACTCTGGCGAACTTGTTTCGTATACAACGATGCGATCACCGGCTTTAGTTTTGTGGTTATTTTTAACAGGTTTATCATTCACAAGCACCAGTTCGTTCTCTATGGCCTGTTGTATTTTGTTGCGGGTAGCTCCTTCTATACGGTTCATCAGGAACTTGTCAATGCGCAGGGGCTCTTGGCCTTTGTCTATAGTGATGGCTAATCGTTCATACAATTCTTCCGACTCCGGTAGGTCTTCATCTATTTCTGTTGGTATATCACTCATGGGTCTATGGAGGTTTACAATGGCACAGCGTAGTAACCGGAAATTGCATCGGCTATCTTTCTTTACTTTTGCAAATTAAATAAATGCTTTGGAAATGCAGCGTGTGAAATTTTTAGATTTAGGTGTTATTGACTACCAGCTTGCCTGGGACAAGCAGGAGGCGCTGCTCCAGCAAAATGTATTATTAAAGTCTGAAGCTAGGAAAGCAAATGCCCAATATGATGCAGCGGCTATCGCTACCCAACATTACCTGCTATTTTGCGAGCATCCGCCCGTTTATACGCTTGGCAAAAGCGGCAATCTTTATAATTTGCTTATCGATGAAGCGGAAATGCAGGAACGAGGTATTGGTTTTTTTAAAACCAACAGGGGAGGCGATATCACTTTTCATGGGCCACAGCAAATTGTGGGTTACCCAATTTTAGACCTGGAGAAAATGTACACAGATATTGGTCGTTACCTGCGCAACGTTGAAGAAGCGGCTATTCTCACCCTTGCTGAATACGGCATTGCCGGAGTGCGAAGTTCAGGAGAAACCGGTGTGTGGATTGCGGCCGGGCCAAAAGGAAAGGAGAGAAAGATTTGTGCCATTGGCGTTCGTTGCAGCCGGTGGATCACCATGCATGGGTTTGCACTGAATGTTAATACTGATCTTGATTATTTTAATCACATCGTTCCTTGTGGCATACAAAATAAGCAGGTGACTTCTATGCAGCACGAAGTAGGAGAGATGCTTGACTTTGAAGAAGTCAAAAATAAATTAAAGCAAAATTTTGAGAAGGTATTTGATGTAGTACTTATGTAGCTACCTGTTGGCTATTTTCTTCACGGGGTCGTTGGTTATTTTTCCGTCTTTGGCTATGTAAAATTTATTTGTTTCTACGAGCTTACCGTTTTCTAATAATTTGAAGCTGTACCATCCTGCCTTCACAAAATTTACTTTCTCCACTATAAGGTATTCTTCTTTGAGGTTGGTAAGTTCGAAGAGTTGGTTTTCTAATTCATCAAAAAATATTGCAGTGTAATTTTTAGTGGATGCATCAGGTAAATGGATCACTACGTTTTGATCTTTGGCTGTGTAGATCCACCTGCTAGGATACGCCGGCCCGGCATTTACGTTTCCTACCGGTGGTTGTTGCAACCTGGGGTCTGCGTTGGGATCTAACTGCCAGGGGTACCTCGTATCTGAAGTAGCATTGCTACTCGCAGAGTCTTTTGTGGGCCGCACCGGTTCAGAGATAATATAGGATCCGCCTTCAAAAGCGATGAAAAGCCGGTAATACATTTTGTTGTAAGGAGGATTAGCATCGGCATATCCATTCTCCAAATTTTGAGGATTTAAAACGGAGCCTATGGTGGTATAATTTTTTAAGCTGTCATAAGAGCGCTGGATGCTCAGTGTAGAAAGAGGTATAGTGTAGGCGTTTTTCCAGCTTACAATTATTTTTCCATTGATGTTGGTTACAGAAATGGCGGGGAGGGTTTTTTGGCCTTGTGCCAATTGGCTGCAGCAAGTAAAGAAAACCAATAAGTAACTTAATTTCTTCATATCGTTTATAAAGCCTCTAAACAAATATAGGTTTAGAGGTCATGCTGTTAGTATTATTCTGCTGTGAAGGCTGTTAAAATTTTTAAAAGTCCAACATACCCTTTGGTAAAGATAAATTTCCTTGTAGCCCGCCGGTGTGTACGCCAAGAACGTTACTCCCTGCTAGAAAGAAACCCTGCTCCACCTGTTGAAAAATGCCAAACATCATTTTAGCGGTATACACAAAGTCTGTTGGCAAAGAAAACCTGCTATGCAGGTCGTTCATAAATTGCAAAAGCTCTTCAGTATGTTTCGCATAGCCTCCCCAATGATAATCGTTGATGAGCTCAAGGTTATGAAAACGTTCTTGCCCGGTTAAAAATTGCAACCTTGTAGGTATATCATTTAATCCTTTCAATGCAGCATAGCTCAATACCCGTTGCTGAGGTAACGCTGAAAGGAGTAAACCCGCCAGCGTAGTAGCGGTACCAGTAGCGGTGCAGATATGAGTGAATGCATTGGTAGGCATACATTGCAGTATAAGCGATGCACCCTTTGCACCCAATGGATGATAGCCGCCTTCCGGAATAACGAAGTAGCCGGGATGTTCCAGACTAACAGACCTGGCTCCATATTCCATCCGGGAAACAAACGTCAACTCCATTCCCAGATTTTTACAGGCAATCAGTGTGTGTGACCAGCGGGCCGGCTCTTCGCCCCGCACAACGCCTGTGCATGGAATGCTCAGTAGTTTACACGCATAGGCAGTTGCCACCAAATGATTAGAATAAGCGCCGCCATAGGTAATGATTGGCAGGTTTTGTGCAGTAGCTTCTGCAAGAAAGTAGTGCAGTTTAAACAATTTGTTGCCAGATACTACCGCATGAATTTTATCCAGCCTCAATATTGAAAGCCGGATTTGTTTTTCTTTTAGCAAGCTGTCTGTCAATTCTTGAATTATTACAGCACTCGTATCTGGTAGCATTGTTTTTATAAAGCCCGTTTGTTTTACTTTTGAGCAAACTTCTATAATTACCAATCAAAATAAGATTTAAATGAAACCTACACTTTTAATTTTAGCGGCAGGGATGGCAAGCCGGTATGGAAGCATGAAACAAACCGAAGGCTTTGGCCCGTCCGGCGAAACCATTATGGATTATTCGATTTACGATGCCATCCGTGCAGGATTTGGAAAAGTAGTCTTTATCATTCGAAAAGATTTTGCAGAAAACTTTAGGGCAAATTTCGACTCCAGGTTTAATGGGCAGATTGAAGTAGACTATGTTTTCCAGGATATGCAGTCGTTCGTAAATGCTGAAGATATTCCTGCAGACCGTACAAAACCATGGGGTACGGGCCACGCCATTTTGTGCGCCCGTGATGCAGTAAAAGAACCCTTTGCTGTTATTAATGCAGATGATTTTTATGGTGGCGATGCCTTTAATAAGGCTGCACATTTCTTAATAAATCAATGTAACGACCATACTGCGGCCATTATCGGGTATAAATTAGATAAAACCCTAAGTGACAACGGTACTGTAAGCAGGGGAGTGTGCGATTTAGACGTGGCCGGCAACCTGTTGGCCATAAATGAGAGAACAAAAATCTATGCACAGGATGGCCATGTGCTGTATGAAGAAAATGAAGTGGAAAAACAAGTAGACGGCAACGCAAATGTTTCCATGAACTTCTTTTGCTTCCATCCTGCTGTGTTCGACTTTGCAGCTCACCTTTTCGCTACTTTTCCAAAAGAAAATTTTGGTAATATCAAAGCAGAATTTTTTATTCCGATTATAGCGGACCAGTTCATTAAACGAGAGGGGAATATTATAAAAGTAGTGCCTACTTCAAGTCAGTGGTTTGGCGTTACTTACAAAGAAGATGCACCCGATGTAAAGAACAGTTTGCAAGCGCTGATAGATGCAGGAGAATACCCGTCTTCGTTGTGGGCGCAGGAAGCTGTTCATCACATATTCGATCCAGCCAAAACAGACCAATAAAGAATTTTTCCGACGGTTGGCGAATGAAATTAAAAAGGACTTCTCTGCGGAAGTCCTTTTTTTTTAAGGGTATTGATAATGTTAGTTTCCTTTTATCATGAAAATATAATCTTCTAATTTCTTTATCTGGCTTTCCCGGCTAAGTCCTTTTAAAGCAGCAGCGGAAGTTATTTTGATGCCAGCATTTGCTTCTACTTTCTTAGCTTCTTCTATTGCCCGGTGAATGTTGATAGATTTGATCGCATATACTACTCCTTCAGCATTTCTCTCTGAGCTCGTGAGAATACCAATCAGTTCGCCTTTTTTGTTGATGACTGGCGAACCACTACTTCCTTCATTGGCGGCAGTGTTCAGTTGACAATAGATAGTATCCATCTTAGAACCATTTTTAGCACTCACATATCCTTCTCCATATACAATCTCTTCCTTAGGAAAGCCAAGCATGTAAACCTGTTCCCCTAGGCCCGCATTAGAACGGCGGACAACAAATGGCACAGGTGCTAGTTTTTTGAAATCAGGGTCTGTTATTTTTAGAATGGCAAGGTCACGCACAACATCTACATACACTGCGTTAGCAGCAAATTGCTCGCCCTTGTTATTTTCAATAATGAGCTGATTTTTTCCTTCCCTGGCTACGTGGGCATTGGTAACGATATAATTGTTGTTTACATCAACCAAAAATCCGGTTCCCCTAAACTTGCTGGACACTCTCGGCTTTACAACCGGAACTGTACCTGCCTGAAGTTGGTTAATCTTGTTTTCTATTTGCTTGGTCTTAACGGCCTGTTCATTGATTTTTTCAACCAATGGCTTGATGTTAGGATTTTTCTGATTGGTAACAGTTGAGATAAGGCTTGCTATGAACAATGACACCACGCAAGCAATAGAGGCGGCAACCGCAACTGTGCGCTTGTACTTGCCCCATAGTTGAATGATTTTGGCTGTGCCGGCAAGTGGTTTGCGAAATACAAAACCCTCGTCTGCTAATTTGTGCTCCACCTCGTTAAGGGTATGTTTGAAATTTTTTGTACTGCTAAATTTGTTCAGTTCATTTAAAAAGAACATGTGTTCTACCACGGCCTGGTCTAACTCCGGATTATTTTTTCTGAGGTCCTCAAAATAAATCCTTTCTTGGTCAGACATGCTTCCACCAACAAACCTTTCCACGGCATCAATCAACAACGAATCTTCCATCATTCAAAATTTTTATACTGTGCAAAAAACAATTTCTTCAATCTCACAAGACATTTGTACTTCTGGGTTTTTGCATTATCGGCATTGGTATATCCAAAATCGGCTGCAATAGCCTGCATTTGTTTCTTTTGTATGTAGTAAGCTTCTAAAAGGCTTTTGCACGGTTCGCCTATTTTGCTCATGGCCATCTCCATGATACTAAACTCCTGTTGCCGCTGTTCGTGCACATCCATGTCTTCTTCTACTGAGGCCAGTTCCTCCATCTGCTCCCCCGGGGCTATAAATCGCTGTAAATGATTCAGCTTTTTAAGCCACAACCGTCTACTCACTGCGTAAATAAAAGTCTTTAACTGGCAATGCAGTTCGAAACTTCCAGACCGGGCTTTTTCAAAAAGTACAATCATTGATTCCTGGAAAATATCGGCTGCGTCATCTGAAGTTCCGTTGTTATTTAGAACCAGTGACTGCACCATCCCAAAGTGATCCCGGTAAATTTTTTCTATCGAACCTTTATCCTCGCTTGCAAGTCCTTGCAGTAAAATTTTTTCTTCCTCTATTGTATTCACCTTGGTTGTGTATTAATACTTTTTTTGCCTAATGGTAACCCAAAGGCAAATAAAAACATTTTAGAAAAAAGATGGGTTACCTTTTTTCATTCCCTGTATTAATAACAAATTATAATTTAAAATTAAACAAACAACAAAATGAAAAAGTTTTTAGCAATTGCCCTGATCGCAGCATCTTTCGTAGCTTGTAACGAAGGTGATAAGAAAGAAGAAACTACCACTACAACTTCAGACACAACAACTGTAGTAACTCCAGCTGTTGCTGATACTATGCAAGTTGTAACTGACACAACTACTACTGTTACTGTAGATACTACTAAAAAAAACTAAGTAACCAGTAACTGATTGGAGGATTGCCAGTTCCCAATCAATAAAATTTTAAAGGCAACAATCGTAAGATCGCCCCGGCCCGCCGGGGCGTTTCTGTTAGGGCAGCCAACTGTCCTTTTAAAAGAAGAGTTGCGTGTGAGAAAAACAGTAGGCCGGTGGAGTTCGTAAATAATATTTTTTTTAATTACACATAACCTCTTAGTTTTGCGACAAGCGATGATTAATAATTCAACATACACATGGGCAACTTTCTTCTACTATTATTTTAGAAGCGGGCCGGGTGTATGTATTTAAAAGAGAAATTCTAAAATATACATATCAGTCCCGGCTAATCAGCCGGGACTTTTTTATGTTTAAACCAAGGATAGAGTAATCACAGTTATATGGCAATTAAATCAGTTGATACAATTACAAAAGGACCCGTTGCTATCCAGGGTGTAGAGGGAAGTTTCCACCAAGTGGCTGCCCAAACCTTTTTTGGAAAACAAGCCCCGGTGCTTTGCTGCCTTAGTTTCCCTGAGTTGATTCGTAAAACTATGGACAAAGCCCAAACGGTAGCAGGGGTAATGGCGATTGAAAACTCTATTGCCGGGAGCATTTTGCCAAACTATAATCTACTGCAATCTTCTGATTTGAAGATTGTTGGAGAGGTTTATCTACAAATTAAACAGCAGCTACTTACAAACCCCGGAATCGCCCTCGAGGACATTCGGGAAGTGCACTCTCACCCAATGGCGTTGCAACAGTGCCTCAGCTACCTGAACAAGTTCAACTGGAAGATGGTAGAAACAGAAGATACTGCACTCAGTGCAAAACACATTCACCAACATAAAAGCAAGCACGTTGCTGCTATTGCCAGCAAACTGGCCGGCGATATGTACGGGTTGGCTGTGATTGCTCCTAACATCCACACGCAAAAAAATAACTATACCCGCTTCCTGATCTTAAAAAGAGCGGCAGACGTCCACGTGATTGAGGATGCAAACAAAGCGTCCGTTACATTTAGAACTGACCACTCCCGTGGCAGCCTGGCTAGGGTACTTACTATGATAGCGGAGGCAGGGATTAATTTGAGCAAGTTGCAATCGTTTCCCATACCAGAAAGTAGTTGGCTATACTCGTTCCACGCAGACATGGAGTTTGATAGTTTACTGCAATTTAATGTGTTGATTAATAGTTTATTAAAGGTAACAAGTGAACTTAAAATATATGGAGTTTATCGCTCCGGAAATATAAAATAAATGTAACAAGATGGACCTGGCACTGAGACTTCAAGGCATTAACGAATACTACTTTTCTCAAAAGCTGAGAGAAATTGATGGGTTAAACCGGGCAGGAAAAGACATTATAAATTTAGGTATCGGTAGTCCGGATATGCCGCCGCACCCGGAGGTAATCAAAATCTTACAGGAAGAAAGTGCCAAGCCGGGTAACCACGCTTACCAGGGATACAAGGGCTCGGCGACTCTCCGTCAGGCAATTGCCACATGGTACAGCCGATACTATGCTGTGGAATTAAACCCGGAAACTCAAATACTTCCCCTGATAGGAAGCAAAGAGGGCATTATGCACATTTGCATGACTTATTTAAACATTGGCGATCAGGCCCTGATACCTAACCCCGGTTACCCAACATATAGTGCGGCTGTTCGCTTAGCGGGCGGCGAACCTTTGTCGTATGATTTAACGGCTGCGCAAAACTGGCTTCCAGATTTTGAGGCTTTGGAGCACACCGATCTGCAGAAGGTAAAACTGATGTTTGTCAATTATCCACATATGCCTACCGGGGCTTTGCCTGACTCCGCCGTATTTGGCAAGCTGGTGTCTTTTGCACAGAAGCACAGCATTTTGCTGGTACATGATAACCCTTACAGCTTTATCTTGAATGACCAACCACGGAGTATAATGTCTACTCCCGGGGCAATGGATGTGGCCATTGAACTGAATTCCCTGAGCAAAAGCCACAACATGGCTGGGTGGCGGGTAGGAATGCTGGTAGGGGCCAGTGATAGAATCAACGAAATACTTAAGTTTAAAAGCAACATGGATAGCGGCATGTTCCTTCCACTGCAATTGGCAGCAGCCCGTGCTTTGGAATTAGACGAATTGTGGCATAGCAGTGTGAACGACGCCTATAAAAAACGACAAACAAAGGTGTTTCAATTATTGGAGATGTTGGACTGCAAGTTCGAAGCTACACAGGCTGGCATGTTTGTCTGGGCTTCAGTCCCTGAAAAATATGCCGATGGGTACGGGCTGAGTGATGAGCTGTTGGCATCAGCCGGAGTCTTCATTACGCCAGGAGGAATATTTGGCTCTAATGGTAACATCTATGTGCGGGTGAGTTTGTGTGCTTCGGAAGAAAAAGTCGAGCAGGCTATTGTCAGAATTAAAAACCATTAAGATGAAAGTAGCAATAATTGGAGTTGGATTGATTGGTGGATCCATGGCACTAGCCCTCAAGCAAAAGATTCCTGGGCTAACCGTTATCGGCGTAGATGCCAATGTCTCTCATCGGGAAACAGCGCTTAAATTAGGCTTGGTAGATGAGATAAAAGAATTTGACGTAGCGGTTCAAGAAGCAGATGTTATTATCCTTGCTGTCCCTGTAGATGTGGCTTTGAAACTTTTACCTAAAGTTTTAGATGAGATAACTATTCAGGTGGTTATGGATGTGGGCTCTACCAAAACAGAAGTGTATGCAGCGGCCCAATCAAATAAAAATGCGGGAAGATTTGTATCCACCCACCCAATGTGGGGCACAGAGTTTAGCGGGCCATCGGCAGCGGTGGAGGGAGCGTTTGTGAACAAAGCGGTAGTTATTTGCGATAAGCAAACTTGCGATGATGATGCCCTGCTTGTGGTGGAGGACATTTATAGACTGCTCGGCATGCACCTTATCTATATGGATTCAAAGTCGCACGATCTCCATGCTGCTTACGTAAGCCACATCTCTCACATTACTTCGTTTGCACTTGCCAACACCGTCCTCGAGAAAGAAAAGGAAGATGATGCCATTTTCGAACTGGCGAGCGGGGGCTTTGAGAGTACGGTACGCCTGGCTAAAAGTAATGCGGCCATGTGGGTACCTATTTTCATGCAGAATAAAGAAAATGTGTTGGATGTTTTGAACGAACACATCAGCCAGTTGAAAAAATTTAAGAGCTGTCTTGAAAAAGAGAATTTTGAATACATGGCCGAGTTGATTGAAAAGGCAAACACCATCAATCGTATTCTGAAGTAAACGCTGCCAAGGTTTTAATGCAGAGCATTAAAAATAAATAGCATAATAGATATCTACTTTTACATTATAAAAAAACTAACGAAATGAAGGAAAGCATCATGAAGGTTTGGCAAAAACGTCCGCTTATTATCAGTGGGCCCTGCAGTGCAGAAACGGAAGACCAGGTAATGCAGACGGCTCAATTGCTGGCAGACACAGGCAAAGTCGATGTGCTTCGGGCGGGAATTTGGAAGCCACGTACCAAACCAGGATTGTTTGAAGGTATCGGCGTAAAAGGTTTACCCTGGCTGGCCCAGGCAAAAAAACAGACTGGCTTGCCAACAGCCGTTGAGGTAGCCACCTCCAAGCATGTAGAGGATGCCCTGCAGTTTGATGTTGATATTCTCTGGATTGGTGCCCGCACCACTGTAAATCCTTTTAGTGTGCAGGAAGTTGCCGATGCCCTGCGAGGCACTTCTGTTCCGGTGCTGATTAAGAACCCCATTAACCCTGATATTGAACTCTGGAGTGGAGCTATAGAGAGATTGCAAAAGGCCGGCGTCAAAGAGATCGGTATGATTCACCGGGGCTTTTCCAACTACGGTAATACCCAATTCCGCAATGCACCTATGTGGCACCTGCCTATTGAGATGAAAAGGCGCTTTCCCGACATGCTGATTGTATGCGACCCTTCTCATATTTGTGGCAACAGGCTGATGTTACAATCCGTTGCTCAAAAAAGTATCGATCTCGATTTTGGTGGCCTCATGTTGGAAAGCCATATTGCTCCCGATGATGCATGGAGCGATGCCAAGCAGCAGGTGACGCCGGAGCGGCTTAAAGAAATAATTGAAAATATTGTGTGGAGAGCGGAGCATACCAACAAGGAAGACTTTATCACCGCATTGGCAACTCTGAGAGAACAGATCAATCATATTGATGATGAACTGTTGACATTGATAGGCCAGCGTATGAAAATTGCGGATAAGATCGGCGCTTTCAAAAAAGATAATAATATTACGATTCTGCAGACCAACAGGTGGAACGAGATCCTGGAGAGAGCTACCCTGCAGGGAGAAAAACTAGGGCTCAGTAAAGAATTCGTAGTACGCTATTTTGATGCCGTGCATTTAGAAAGTATCAGTCACCAGAATAAAGTAATGTACGACGAAAATTGCCGGTAGCCCTGCTCAAAAGTAAGGCCCGTCTACATAATCCAGGCATTACAGTCATTCCTTTAACAATACCCGTTTATTAAGACAGCAACTATGAGAAAAGAAGTACTGAAATTTTCTACCAAAGCCGTTGAGTATGTTTTCAACGGGTCTTTTGACCAGTTGCCACTCATGTACCCACGGGACAAGCTGGTTATGGTGACGGATGAAAACATTTTTAAACTGCAGCAAGAAAAATTCAAGGATTTTGCTGTCATTAAGCTGCCGGCAGGAGAAGAATTCAAACAGCAGCGAACGGTAGACGACATCATCATGCAGTTGCTGGAAATGCAGGCGGACAAACAGACCATTCTTGTGGGAGTAGGGGGAGGAGTGATCACTGATATGGCTGGCTATGCGGCAAGTATTTATAAGAGGGGCATCAAGCTCATACTGGCGCCAACTTCTATTTTGGCAATGGTAGATGCGGCGGTGGGTGGCAAAAATGGAATTGATGTAGGCCCATTTAAAAATATGGTTGGTACCGTCTATCAGCCAGACCACCTGATCTTTGATTACAGTTTTTTACAAACACTGCCTGAGGAAGAATGGGTAAATGGATTTGCCGAAATAATTAAACACGCCTGCATCAAGGATGCTTTATTTTTTGAATTTTTGCAAACAAAGTCAGTGAAAGATTTTAAAAATGACCCGACCGCATTGGCAGAACTGATCGAAAAAAATATTTCCATTAAATCAAAGATTGTGTTAGAGGATGAGTTTGAAACCGGTGATAGAAAGCTGCTCAATTTTGGTCATACCATCGGCCACGCAATTGAAAATCTTTATGACCTGCCACATGGCCATGCAGTAAGTATCGGAATGGTGGCAGCTTGTACCATCAGCCAGGAGATCACTAGCTTTCCGCAGGAAAGCACACAAAAAATAATAGGCTTGTTAGAGCGGTATCAGCTTCCCGTTAAACTCGCATTCGACAAAGAAAGCGTTTGGGATATTTTGTTGATGGATAAGAAGAGGGCAGATAACAACATGAATTTTATTCTCCTGGACAAAATTGGAACTGCCAGTATAAAATCGATACCCTTACCTCAATTAAAAGATCTTATAGACCAATGCCTTTAAAGGCTCCCATTAATTTATGCAAATCAAAATAGTTCCCTCATTTGTCAATGGCGATGTAATGGCACCGGCTTCTAAAAGCGCTATGCAGCGTGCTTGTGCACTGGCGCTGTTGCACAATGGCCATACGATTATACAGAACCCCGGTGAGAGCAATGACGATAAAGCAGCATTGTCAATTATCAAAAATTTAGGTGCGGGCATTCAATCCCAGGAAGATGGTTCGCTAAAAATAGAAGGAGGTGATTTTCCGGATTATGCCAAAGCAGGTGAGGATTTAAAGGCGCTGGGTTATTCTTTTTCTTGCGGTGAAAGTGGCTTAAGCATTCGAATGTTTACACCGCTTGCAGCCCTGAGCGGTATGCCGGTAACTATTAAGGGTAGCGGCAGTTTGCTCACCCGACCTATGAATTTTTTTGATGAAGTATTGCCACAGTTGGACGTAAAGATTAGCTCGAATGATGGCAGGCTTCCCCTTCAGGTTCAGGGACCTCTCAAGGCGAAAAACATCACTGTGGATGGCTCATTGAGCTCCCAGTTTTTAACGGGGTTGCTCATTGCCTTTGCCAGGGCTGCTACGGCCCCGGTAACTATCAAGGTTATCGATTTAAAAAGCAAACCCTACATCGATTTGACCCTTCAAATGATGCATCACTTTGGGTATACCATTGGCCACGACAATTATGAAACCTTTCATCTTTCCCAGCCCACAAGTCATGCTAAGCAAATAGAATACACTGTAGAGGGCGATTGGAGCGGCGCTGCATTTTTGCTGGTTGCTGGTGCCATAGCCGGAAAAATTACAGTACAGGGCCTGGACGTTTATTCTACTCAAGCTGACCGGGCAATTTTGCAGGCATTGATGATGTGTAAAGCGGTGATGAGTATCTCGGAGAAAGAAATACATATCGAACCGGGAACCCTTCAACCTTTTCATTTTGATGCCACCCATTGCCCGGATTTGTTTCCACCGCTTGTGGCACTGGCGGCTTATTGCAACGGCACATCAGTAATTGAAGGTGTAAGCAGGCTGGCACACAAAGAGAGTAACCGGGCTTTAACTTTACAGGAGGAATTTGGCAAACTAGGCCTTGTTATAACATTGCAAGACGACCTGATGATGATAGAAGGTGGAGGGAAATTAACCGGCACAACAGTTATTTCGCACCATGATCATCGGATTGCAATGGCTCTTGCAGTAGCAGCACTTCGGGCAGAAGGACCCACCTGCATTGAGGATGCAGAGGCTATCAATAAATCTTACCCAACCTTTTACAAGCACCTCGTTCAGTTGGGTGCTAATGTTATTTAGTCAACATTTAAAAATAATACTTTGAACAGTTTCGGGTCTTTATTCAGAATAAACATCATTGGAGAATCTCATGGTCCTTCAGTTGGTATTGTAATAGATGGCTGCCCTGCAGGTATTCCCCTAGCCGCTGAGGATTTTTCTGCAGATATTGAAAGACGAAAGGGAGGCCTGCAAAAAGGAACAACCCCCCGCAAGGAGGATGATATTCCTGACTTTGTTTCAGGGCTGTTTAATGGTAAAACAACCGGCGCTCCGCTTACAATGTTGTTTGCCAACAACAACACCCGGAGCGCTGACTATGAAAAGCTGCGCAGTTTCCCAAGGCCGGGCCACGCAGATTTTGTGGCCTCACAAAAGTTTGGTGGCAATGAAGATTACCGGGGCGGTGGACATTTTAGTGGGAGGCTAACAGTCTGCCTGGTTGCAGCCGGTGTGGTAGCTAAAAAAATCCTGAAGCTGGTAGACCCCGATATTAATTGCATAGCAGTAATTAAAGAAATTGCTGGTGAGGTTGATACAGAAAAAGGATTGCAAAAAGCTATTGATGCCAAGGACAGTGTGGGAGGAATTGTGGAATGCCGGGTCAAAAATATTCCGATCGGGTTGGGAGAGCCTTTCTTTGATTCTGTGGAATCATTGATCAGTCATGCTGTCTTCTCCATACCCGCCATCAAGGGAATTGAATTTGGAACAGGCTTCGCTGCAGCAAAAATGTTCGGCTCCCAACACAATGATAGTCTTGAAAGTAAAGATGGCACCACTACTACTAACCATGCCGGCGGGATTCTCGGCGGCATCAGCAGCGGCAACGAACTTGTATTCAGGGTGGTGGTCAAACCAACTTCCTCTACTCCAAAAGAACAGCAAACACTCAACGTTGACAGCGACCAGGTGGAATCCTTTTCTGTAAAGGGAAGGCATGATCTCTGCATTGCCTTGCGGGTACCTGTTGTGCTGGAAGCCGTAACCGCATTTGTGTTGGCAGACCTTTTATTGTTGGAGCAAAAACTGGGGAGAGTCATTCAAGCTCAAAATGTTTAAGAGTTTTAAAAGGAGTGGGGTGTATCGTTGAGAAGGTACAGGGGATTCAACACGTTTCACACCTCAACTCAAATAACTTACTCCATATCGCACCCTAAAAATATAAGACCCCGATAGAAACATCGGGGTCCTGCTTTTATAAAAATCGCTTAACGTTGAACCTTTGAACTTTTGAACGTTGAACTTTCAAGCGTTGAACTTTCCAACGTTGAACATTTGGAACGGTTACAGTACCAACATCACAGTCCCCTTCATCTCCACGGTCTTTCCATTCCTGTCAGTTCCCTTTATAACCCAGATGTAAGCACCCATGGGTTGTTTTTTCCCTTTGTAGCTTCCATCCCAACCTTTAAGCCATTGGTTGGTTTCAAATACCAGCTCACCATACCTGTTAAAGATGCGAAACCATTCGGTCTTTGTAATGCCAACCGGAATGGCACGGAACGCATCATTTTGTCCGTCGCCATTGGGGCTAAACGCATTGGGCACGTAGTAAGCAGGACCAACATAAACTTTTATCAAAACGGTATCGTAGCCAGTACAGCCGGCTACATCGGTCACCTGCAATACAAACTTTGTGTCTGTAGATAGCGTAGCCAGTGGGTTTCGGTTAAACGGGTTGTTGAGTGGGAACGAAGGCGTCCACATATAACTTACGCCACCGTTGCCAAACAATTGGTGCGGTACACCCCTCACTGCAATGCTGTCATTTCCCGCAAAAGCGGGTACGGGCGGCTGCACCCTTATGTTCACCTGGTCTGTTACAGTGAAGTTACAGCCGTAGTTATCTTTCACAGTCAATGTATAGGTATAGGTTGTGTTGTTGCCGGTGGGAGAAACCCGTGTGCTGGCTTGTGCAGGAAATTCAATGTCCGTTGTTGGTGTCCAGGCATAACTAACAGCCCCGGAAAGATTGGTTGCGGTACCTCGTAAAATTGCAACACTAAGATCGCAAATGGCGGTATCAGATCCCGCATTCGGGACAGGCTTTTGAAGCACATTTACAAGAATGGTATCTTCTCTCACACAAGTGCCCCACTGTGCCCTTAAAATATAGCGGGCCG
>JAYTBG010000361.1:0-17071 GCA_043737055.1 Chitinophagaceae bacterium
TTTCTTAAATCAGCATGCTGTGTTCCCAACACAGGCGAGTTAAAGTCGATTAGGGTATTGATGCGATACCCATGGTAGGGCAGTGCAACCATCTCTACCTTCTTTTCTTCATCTACAAAGGTGATATTATGACAGATGTCGTAATAAATCTTTGGAGCATTTTGTTTTTGAACACCGGTTGCCATTAAAGCTTCTACAAATGGTTCGCTGCTACCGTCTAAAATGGGCACTTCCTCTCCGTCTAATTCTATCAACACATTGTCTATTTGCATGCCTACGAGTGCTGCCATGAGGTGCTCGATGGTACTTACCCTTGCACCCTTACTTTCCAGTGTGGTACTTCGGTTTGTTTCAATAACATTATCTACGTCTGCTTTTATGATTGTCTTTTCCGGAAGGTCTACTCGTTGAAAATTGATCCCTGTATTTGGCTCTGCTGGTTTAAGCCGCATGTTTACAGCCTGGCCGGTGTGAATGCCTGCACCAGAGATGGTAAGCTCTTCTTTAATAGTGTGTTGAAAATTCTGGTCAGCAGTCTGCAGTACATCCATAGCGGCAAAAGTATGAAAAGAATCCGATTCAGCTACAGCCCGGAGAGCATCAAAAGTTTCTAAAAAATTAGCTGGTTTGCTCGTTCTCCTCTTCTGATTTGAGAAGTTTCACCAGGCGTTCCAGCTCTGTCAAACGCTTCTCCAGGCCGGGTAAATTGCGGTTCAAAGCCTGGCTACGAAGTGCCGCTGTATAGTCGTGTGCGGGAGAGCCGGTAACAATGGAGTTGGGATACTTAATGCTTTTACTTACACCGCTCTGAGCATTTATTTTAGAGCCGTCAGCTATTTGTATGTGACCAACAATGCCGGCTTGTCCGCCAATCATTACGTTATTACCAATTTTTGTGCTGCCACTTACGCCGGCCTGTGCCGCAATAACGGAGTTGTTTCCTACTTCTACATTATGGGCCACCTGTATGAGGTTATCTAGCTTAGCCCCTTCTCTGATGATGGTAGAACCGATGGTTGCCCTGTCTATGGTGGCATTGGCGCCTATCTCTACATGATCTTCTATTACAACATTTCCAATCTGAGGAACCTTCTTAAAAGTACCGTCGGCCTGCGGTGCAAACCCAAATCCATCGCTACCTATCACTGCGCCCGAGTGAATAGTCACATGGTTCCCAATTACACATTCGGGATAAATTTTAACCCCGGCATGAATGATCGTGCCGTCTCCGATACTTACGTTGTTACCAATGTATGCATTGGGGTGTATTTTTACATCATTCCCGAGCTTCACCTGGTCGCCGAGGTATGCAAAAGCACCGATGAAAGTGTTGTTACCCATGCTCACCGTTTTATGAATGTACACAGGGTCCTGTATACCACTAAGCTGCTGGTTTTTTAATTGCTGATAAGCGAAGAGCAATGTAGCAAATGCGCTATATGCATCCGGCACCCTTAGCAGTGTGGCAGGCAATGGCTGCTTTAAAACCAGAGACTCGTTGATGATGATCAGGGAGGCTTGAGTAGTGTATAAAAAGTCTTCGTATTTGGGATTAGCCAGAAAGGTAAGTTGGCCTGGTTTGGCCTCTTCAATTTTGCCGAAAGATTCCACCGTCACTGACGCCTCACCTTCAATTTGTCCGTTTATGATTGTGGCTATCTGCGCTGCAGTGAATTGCATTTTTGTGAGCTTTGGCTTTTAACTTTCAGCAACAGGCTGCAAGCTGTTCGAACAATAAAATGATACTATGGTTGTAGGCTTTCAACTATTGCAATATGCTAAGGGTTGTTAGCTGATGTTTACCTTAAGTAACAAATGTAATATTTTTTAATCTTGCCCCTCAGATTTTCGTTAATCAATGCATGGTCTACTTCCGAAATATCTTTGACCTTGCCATTTTTGAACAGAATATAAATATGCTCATGTTCAAAATTATAGGTGCTGCTGGTAGCCTCGCCAGTAAATACAAGCCATCTGGCATCCTCTTCTGAGATTTGTAAACGAGCAGCAATTTCAATATTCTTTTCTGACATAAGGTCACTTTCAAAGGGATGTGCCTGGTATTGCACTTTTAATAAATGTCTGTCTATAATTCCCTGGCATAAAATAGACAATACCTTGTCTGGGTGCGTGCTCCAACTTTTAATGGCCACCAGTACGTCGTAATCGTCTATGCTGCAAAACTGTTGCAACGTTACTTTTTCAACCGGTTGATTGATAAAGCTGTTAAGCGGCTCGTGGCAAATGCCCTTTACCATTTTTGCACGTTTAATAATACGCTTCAGCATCTGCTCAGCGCTTAGCACCGTTTTGTGCAGGTACACTTGCCAGTACATAAGGCGGCGGGCCACCAGGAATTTCTCAATAGAGTAAATACCTTTTTCTTCTATCATTAACTCGCCATTGTGAACAGTAAGCATTTTCAAAATGCGATCATAGCCAATAGCGCCTTCAATTACCCCGGTAAAAAAACTATCCCTGGTAAGATAGTCCATCCTGTCTACATCCAACTGCCCGCTCACCAACTGGTGAAGAAATTTTTTGGGATAAGCATCAGTAAAAATATCAATGGCCATTTGCAGTTGCCCACCAAATTGATCATTGAGATCTTTGATAATCAGAAGAGATATCTCTTCATGATGCATACCTTCTACCAAAGTGTGCTCCAATGCGTGA
Organism: Chitinophagaceae bacterium; assembly: GCA_043737055.1. Taxonomy (GTDB): domain Bacteria; phylum Bacteroidota; class Bacteroidia; order Chitinophagales; family Chitinophagaceae; genus Ferruginibacter. Next base: position 2,677 of record JAYTBG010000361.1, read on the forward strand.
GAGAAAGGCCCATGCCCAATATCGTGCAGCAAAATAGCAATCTTAGCGGCTTGTTGTTCCTGTATAGTGATTTCAATTCCCTTACTGCAAAGCTCCTGTAAAGCACAACGCATCAAATGGTATGCGCCCAGTGAATGATGCAACCGGGTATGCACCGCTCCGGGATAAACAAGGTGCGCCATGGCCATTTGATGAATACGTCGGAGCCGCTGATAATATGGGTGGGCAATGAGTTGAAGTATCAAAGGATCATCTATGGTGATGAAGCCATAAACGGGATCATTGATTATTTTATGAAAAGGCATTAAACGAGCGGGTTATGTTAAAACTATTACAAAGCTACTAAGCCCACCCTTAATAAATTAAATTTGTAAGCACCCTAAGAATGGAGATTAAGGTTATTAATACATGATATTGTCAAAACTCCTTGCTCTTTATACTCATTACTCCATACTTTACACTCTATACTTTTCACCTTCAGGGAATATTAAAATATAAATATGAGCATAGCTAAAATATTATGGGTAGATGATGAGATCGATAGTTTAAAATCGCAGGTGATGTTCCTGGAAAATAAGGGGTATAGCGTTGCTACTAAGACCAATGGATTTGATGCGGTAGAATACATAAAAGAAAATATTGTAGATGTGGTACTCATGGATGAAACCATGCCCGGTATGACGGGTTTGCAGGTACTACAGCAAATGAAAGAGATCAACAGTAATTTGCCGGTAGTACTCATTACAAAAAACGAAGCAGAAAATTTGATGGATGAAGCCATAGGCAGTCAAATTAGTGACTACCTGATAAAACCTGTAAATCCAAACCAGGTTTGGCTAAGCCTAAAAAAAATAATAGACAATAAACGGTTGGTTGCAGAAAAAACTACCAGTGCCTACCAACAGGAATTCCGGAGTTTGTTTATGGCTCTCAACGATAGTCCTAATTATACCGAGTGGATGGACCTTTACAAAAAATTAGTGTACTGGGAGCTTGAAATGAAAAAAAGTGACAGTCCGGAAATGCAGGAAGTATTTACAACACAAAAGCAAGAAGCCAATTCAGAATTTTTTAAATTCATTTCCCGAAATTACTCGTCCTGGGTATCGCCAAAAAGTACAGATGCCCCTATAATGAGTCACAATGTTTTAAAACTAAAAGTGTTGCCACACCTGCAAAAAGGGACACCGCTTTTTTTTGTGCTCATCGACAACCTGAGGTATGATCAGTGGAAAACAATACAGCCCGTTTTTGCAGAAAGTTTTAGAATATTAGAAGAAGAAACGTTTTACTCCATATTGCCCACGGCAACGCAATATGCCCGCAATGCCATCTTTGCAGGCGCACTACCAATTGACATTGAAAAACAGTTTCCGCAACAGTGGAAAAATGACGATGAAGAGGGTGGTAAAAATTTATATGAAGAAGAATTTTTAAAAGCACAACTAAAAAAGCTGGGCAAGGGTGATTTGAAATACTCTTACACGAAAATTACCAACAACAGCGATGGACAAAAAATGGTGGACAACATTCACAATATGTTGCAAAACGATTTAAACGTAATCGTGTACAATTTTGTAGATATGCTTAGCCATGCCCGTACAGAAATGGAAGTACTTAAAGAATTGGCCGGGGATGAGACAAGTTACCGGAGTATTACCCTTAGCTGGTTTGAGCACAGCCCTTTGCACCATGCATTGAAAAGAATTGCGGATAAAAAACTAAACTTAGTGGTAGCAACAGACCACGGAACTACCCGTGTAAAAACGCCTGCTAAGGTTATTGGCGACAAGCAAACTACTGCCAACCTTCGCTACAAACATGGTAGAAACTTAAATTATGAAGCCAAGGATGTACTTTCTTTCAGAGACCCCAAAGAGGCAGGTTTGCCAGTACCGAACGTAAACTCCACATTCATTTTTGCAAAGGGCGATCTCTTTCTATGTTACCCAAACAACTACAACCACTTTGTAAATTATTACCGTAATACATTTCAACATGGCGGTATCAGCCTTGAAGAAATGATTGTGCCGGTAATACGTATGACGAATAAGTAAGAGAGCCGGAGCCCCTTAACTTTCGATATGTGTTGGTTTATTTATAAAAATGAAATCAACTTCATTATTTATCAACGCTTGTTGAAAACCTTATTTTAAAATGATCAGCATTTAGGTGAGTTTGCATCAAAATAAATAGAGCCAAAAGCCCTTTCAGGGGTTTGGGGTATGAATCTGGGTTATGAAATTTACACAACACACTCTTGATAAAGTAGAAAAGATTGTGGAAGATAGTGGCTACATTATCCGTTACGAGCGGGGTACCTTCCAAAGTGGTTATTGTATTCTACAAGAAAAAAAGGTGGTGGTCCTCAATAAATTTATGCAAACAGAAGGGCGTATTAATACCTTGGTTGACCTTTTACCTCAGCTCAATATAACTTTCGATGCCCTCACCCTGGAGAGTCAAAAATTGTACACTGAGCTTTTGCACACAGCCGTAGAGAAATAACTTATTCGAAGTATATAAGATAAGGGCTTCCACAATGGAAGCCCTTATCTTATATACCTATAATTGTAACTTGTTTAGTGTTGCAAAACGTTCCATGGCGTTTCGATAGCGGGGTCATCTGACCAGTCATCATTATTGCTATCTTTTTTAATATCAAGATTATCCATGATTGTTTCTTCCCTGGCAACAATGCCATCTACATCTTGTTGAGATGCTCCCGCACCTACCTGGATGTTAGCGATGTCTTGTTCTGTAATGATGTCATCTTCGTTGGTAAGATGCTCCTGAATTCTTGCCTGGGTTCTTTCATCTTCAAATTGAGGCCTGATGTCGTTTTCATCGGGTTTCCGGAGGTTGTCATTGTTTGCCATTTTGGTTTGTTTTAATTACAGGTCTTATAAAAAAATCGTACCAATAATTGTAACTGACTTAGGCACGAAAATGTTGTACAAGCATTGCATATATTGTTGTTTACATATTTCTACGATACTGCCCACCCACACTATAAAGGGCATTAGTGATTTCGCCAAGGGAGCAGTATTTGACCGTCTCCATGAGTTCCTCAAAAAGATTCCCATTTTGCACTGCTACCTGTTGCAATTGGGTAAGCATATCCGCAGATTGTGCGGCGTGACGCTTTTTAAAGGCAGCCAAGGTATCTATTTGGAATTCCTTTTCCTGCGTGGTAGAGCGTATCACTTCTGTAGGCAACACTGTGGGCGAACCTTTTTTACTCAAAAATGTATTGACACCTACAATCGGATATTCGCCGGTGTGTTTTAAGGTTTCATAATAAAGACTTTCTTCCTGTATTTTATTGCGTTGGTACATGCGTTCCATGGCACCGAGTACACCGCCCCGGTCAGTAATGCGATGAAACTCTGTGAGCACTGCCTGCTCTACCAGGTCCGTCATTTCCTCTATTAAAAAGGATCCCTGGTTGGGGTTTTCATTTTTGGCTGTGCCTAGCTCCCGGTTAATGATCAACTGAATTGCCATTGCCCTGCGAACGCTTTCTTCAGTGGGTGTGGTAATAGCTTCGTCGTAAGCATTGGTGTGTAGAGAATTGCAATTATCGTAAATGGCATATAAGGCCTGAAGGGTAGTTCGTATGTCGTTGAAGTCTATCTCTTGCGCATGCAATGAACGTCCGGATGTTTGAATATGATACTTCAATTTCTGGCTGCGGTCGTTGCCTTTGTATTTATACTTCATGGCCTTTGCCCAGATGCGGCGGGCTACCCGGCCAATTACACTGTACTCCGGATCCATCCCGTTGCTAAAGAAGAACGAAAGGTTGGGGGCAAAATCATCGATGTTCATTCCACGGCTCAGGTAGTATTCTACATAGGTAAAACCATTTGATAAGGTAAATGCCAACTGCGTTATAGGATTAGCTCCTGCTTCTGCAATATGATAACCACTGATACTTACGCTGTAAAAATTTTGCACCTGGTGGTCAATAAAATACTGCTGAACATCTCCCATTAACTTTAGTGCAAACTCTGTAGAAAATATACAGGTGTTTTGCGCCTGGTCTTCTTTGAGAATATCTGCCTGCACCGTTCCCCGTACACTGCTCAATGCTTTGGCTTTGAGTTTCTCGTATACATCTGCTGGCAACACATCCTTGCCACTAAGGCCCAAGAGCCGCAGGCCAAGTCCATCGCTTTCGCCTGGCAGAGAAGCTCCCCAGCCCCCGGGCGGTGGAGTCTGCGAAGCCCCAACTGTTTTAGGTAACCTTGTATGATGAACAGGATTACCATCAATGCCAATATATTTAGGAAGCGATTCAATATCGTACTTAGCTTCTATGATCTTATTAACCTCGTCTCTTAAGTTATTTTCAATAATATATTTTTCGCATTGCTGATCAATGGCGGCGTTCATAAAAAATGCCAGCAACATGGGAGCAGGGCCATTGATGGTCATGCTCACTGATGTTTTGGGATCGCACAAATCAAAGCCGCTATACAATTTCTTAGCATCATCTACAGTGGCAATGCTCACACCACTGTTGCCAACCTTTCCGTAAATATCAGGACGAGGGGCCGGATCTTCCCCATAAAGAGTAACGCTGTCAAAGGCAGTGCTAAGGCGCTTTGCAGGCTGACCAAGGCTTACATAGTGAAATCTACGATTGGTTCTCTCCGGGCCACCTTCGCCGGCAAACATGCGGGTAGGATCTTCGCCTTCCCGTTTCAAAGGAAACACACCAGCGGTAAATGGGAATTCGCCAGGAACGTTTTCCTGTAACTGCCATTTTAAAATATCACCCCAATCGTTGTAACGGGGCAACAATACTTTTTGCAACACGGTACCGGATAAACTTTTGTATTGAAGGGGTTGCTTAATCACTTTATCCCTTACCTTAAACTCATAAAATTCTTTGCTATAACGTTCACGGGTAGCCGCCCAGTTGTCTAATAATTTTTTATTCTCCGGGTGAAGTTTTTCACCAAGATGAGTCTGTACTTTTTCAACTTCACCAATGGTTGCTGCAGAAAGTTGGGTAATCGATGACGGCTCTGAAATTGCCGACATAGTGCCCGTTAACTGGTATAACTGCGTGGCAAGTGCAGATTGCTCCATTACCCAGCGGTCATATTCATCGATAGCTTCAGCTATTTCTGAAAGGTATCTAACTCTTTTAGGAGGGATAATGGTGGACTGGCTTGTTGTGTCTGAGTTGTGAACGTAGGCAGCAGTTTCCCCATACACAACGCCGGTTTTGTCTTCAATCTTTTTCATTAAGCGGACAAACAATTCATTTACGCCGCCATCGTTAAACTGCGCAGCAATAGTGCCTACCACAGGCAGTTCGGCATCCACGGCATCCCATAAGTTATGGTTGCGTTTGTATTGCTTGCGCACATCATGTAATGCATCCAATGCACCTGCTTTGTCAAATTTATTCAGGCAGATAAGATCTGCATAGTCAAGCATGTTTATCTTCTCCAATTGAGAGGGAGCACCATATTCAGGCGTCATTACGTACATGCTTACATTGCAATATTCTAAAATAGAGGCATCACTCTGGCCCACGCCTGCACTTTCTAAAATGATAAAATCGAATTGGGCTGCCTTGCACACATCAATGGCCTCCTGCACATATTGGCTCAGTGCTACATCGCTTTCACGGGTAGCAAGGCTACGCATATAGGCACGTGGCGATGAGATAGCATTCATACGAATACGATCTCCCAACAATGCCCCACCCGTTTTTTTCTTGCTCGGGTCTACAGAGATTACGGCAATTGTTTTGTCTGGGTAATTGTTTAAAAAACGTCTTACTATTTCGTCGGTTACAGAAGACTTTCCGGCACCGCCGGTACCGGTGATGCCGAGAACAGCGCCCTCCCAACCTCCCCCCGCGGGGGAGGGGCTTGGCAACTCAATAACTCTTTCGCTTTTCTGTTTGTCGGGCAGGTTAAGCAATTTCTCATGAATTTTATTTAATACATTTTCCGTCGTATTAATAACTTCTTCGTTTTTGAATCTTATAACATGGTAGCCTGCTTTTGTAAGAATTTGTGTTCTTTCTTCATCACTCAAAATCATATCTGGTAACTGATGATAGTTTCCATCTATTTCAATTATTAATCCTTTCTGAAGGCAAATAAAATCAGTAATAAATGAATCAATAATATGTTGTCTTCGAAATTTAAACCCTTCATTGTTTCCTTTTAATTTCTCCCATAATATTTTTTCTGCGAGGGTGGGTTCTTTTCTATGGCTAAGAGCAAAGTCTCTAAGCAACCTATACAAAATTGGGTCTGCGTGAAACTGATCAACTGTAATTGAATGACTGTGCTCCTTTATTAATACATTAGTATTATTTAAGCCCATTTCGGCCAAAGTTATAGCTCTGGCAATTTTCCTAATATCTTTTACTTCAGTAAGCGGCAATTTACCATTCCACTTTTGGGATGATTGAAAAAACTCAGAGTCTTCCCAAGCTCCTCCACCGCCGGGGTAGGCTGGGAGGGGGCCGCACCCTTTTATCACATCCTCTATCATTCCTTCAAGCCCCATTCTTCTTCCATCGTCCGGGCTATAAATCCTTGTGATGCCATACTGGTGTAATTCTTCTATCTCCGAAGGCAAAATAGTACCGCCACCGCCGCCAAAAATTTTAATGTGCCCGCAACCATTTTCTACCAGCAAATCTTTCATGTATTTGAAAAATTCCAAATGCCCACCCTGGTAACTGGTGATAGCAATTCCGTGCACATCTTCTTCTATGGCACACTCTACAATGTCGGCCACACTGCGGTTGTGCCCAAGATGAATGATCTCTGCACCTTTACTTTGCAAGATGCGCCGCATAATGTTGATGGCAGCATCGTGCCCATCAAACAAAGCTGCAGCAGTTACTATTCTTATTTTATCGGGAGCATTTTCAGGCATAAAAACAATACGTTATGATAGATAAATAATTGGCAAATGGGAGTTGCAAAAATACATGTTTTCTTTTGCAGAAATATTTGGAGAAACTAACATGAGATGGCAATCAAAAAGTTTTCAAGAAGAGTAGAGTACAAAATACCAGTGCACTAATTCATTCTATAAGTAAGCGCCGCAAACTCTTCTATGCTGATGGTTTCGGCACGACGATCGAAAAGAGGATCCTGTAATTCCTCGGCACTAAAAAGACTTTTTACTGCATTTCGCATAGTCTTACGACGTTGGTTAAACGCAGTTTTTACGAGTACCCAATACGCTCTTTCAGATTTAAAGTTAAGTGCATGGGTTTTGCGGGTGAGGCGAATTACACCGCTCATTACTTTGGGTGGAGGATTGAAACTGCTGGCGGGCACATCTAACAAATATTCAATATCATAGTATGGCTGTAGCAGAGCACTTAACACGCCATATGTTTTACCGCCCGGCGAAGCTGCTGCTCTGTGGGCCACTTCTCTTTGAAACATCCCAATGATTACCGGAACTTCATCCTTCCAATCGAGAATTTTAAAAAGTATTTGTGTAGATATGTTGTAAGGGAAATTACCAATAACGGTAAAGGGACCTTCAAATGGCTTTTCAATATCTAAAAAACTTTCGTGGATAATGTTGTCTTTTAAAACAGGGTATTTTTTTTGCAGGTACTCTACTTTCTCTCCATCTAACTCTACTGCCTTTAACTCTATATTTTTTATTTGCAACAAGTCTTTGGTAAGTGCACCAGCCCCGGGTCCAACTTCCAGCAACCGGGTAAATGGGTGTTGCTGCAAAGCCGCCACTATTGCAGCTATTATGGTCTCATCCTTTAAAAAGTGTTGTCCGAGTGATTTTTTTAATGTGTACATCTGCCGCAAAGCTACAGGAAAAAGCGTGGAGGCGAGGCTCAGCCCTGTTGACACATAAAGCCAACTTTCAATACGCTCCGTTTCGTTAGCATTTAAGATTCCAAATATGGCTTAAACACAAAAGCCCTTCTTTGTAGAAGAGCTTTTGGTCAACAACTATGGGATTCTGGGAAACTAATTCTGAATAATGAGCTTCGTTGTAAACACTTCGTTTCCTATCAGAAACTGGATAGTATACACACCGTTGCTATAGGTAGAAAGGCGGTTCAACAACAGGCTATTATTTCCTTTAAATGCTTTTGCTTTTTGGGAAGCAATCACACGGCCTGCAATGTCCTTTATATTTACTGTTACCACCGTTTCAGTTTCGGCATAAAAGCGCAGTGATGCAACTTCATTGGCCGGGTTGGGCGAAATGATCACCGAACTCCGCACATTCGTTTTGCGAACGAAAGCCACATTACTATACTTTTCCTGCCCATTAATAACGATCACTTTGATCCGATAAAATACACGGTCGCTGTTGATAGAAGTAATGTTATCGTAGTCGCTATAATTTTTCAAAATGTCTACCTGGTTGCTCGCCGTTTGATTAGCTATGGTCGTAAAATTAATATTGTCTGTACTCCGTTGAATTTCAAAACTAAGCAGGCCAACACTTGCGGTAACACCCCAGTTAAGACTCACATTACCTTTACTTTCTGTAGCACTAAGTTGCAGGTACTGCACTGGCAGAACGAAGGTTACATACCTCCAGTCTCTTTCTGGTTGAGAAATCACAAACTTTTGCACAGTTGCCCTGGTGCCCGGAGTAGGATCACCTATAAGGCTGCCACCGGTACCCATTAGGGCCGAAGTTCCTCTTAAATTAGAGGTAGAGTTAATCAGATCGAAACGGTTGTCCAGCCCATCTCCATCTGTATCTATGCCTGTTGGTGTTACCAATTCATCGGCAATACCATTAAAATTGTAGTCATGTCCTTCGGTTATGTCCATTGCGCCGTCAGAGTCGGTATCAAGATCAAGATAATCCGGAATACCATCCATATCTCTATCTGATAAGAAAATTCCCGATCCACCAAAACTGGCTGCGTGAGGTGCCAGGTCATAAGCGTTATCAAGACCGTCGTTGTCAGCATCTAAATAACTTGGGAACCTATATCCTAAAGTGGTTTGGCCCTCAATATTATCTGGAATACCATCACCATCGCTGTCAATATCCAGGTGATCAGGGTTACCAATACCTTCGCTGTTTCTCAGGTTAAGTGCAGGCATGGCATTTATGGCAGTGTTCCATCCGTCTGCGCCAATGGCTCCATCTGCAAAACCGTTATAATCCAATGCATCGGAGAAGCCTGCTTCAATTACATCTGTAATCCCATCGTTGTCACTGTCAAGATCGTATGCGTTGGCACGGCGATCTGTGTCAAAGTTTTTGTTTGGATAGCTATCTGCACGTCCATCATTATTCACATCGGCTCCTGTACGAAGTAATCCCGATCCACTGATATAACTATCGTGCAAACCATCCCCGTTCAAATCTACGTAGCTGTCTATGATGCCGTCATTGTTTGTGTCCGGACCAAGAGATTCAATCACATCCGGAATTCCATCTCCATCACTGTCTCTATCAATTGCATTCGGACTCGTGTCGTTATCGAGATTAAGAGCGCCAAGGGCACTGCCTGAATTTACTGGTCCTGTATTATTACCGTCTACATTTTGGCTAAGGCCGTCACCATCTGTATCACTAAATGAATCTATCAGCCCGTCTCCGTTTGCATCCACGCCTCCTGCTTCTACAACATCAGGAATACCATCATTGTCACTATCCAGATCACGCATGTTGATGATGCCATCAAGATCCATATCAAATCGGTCATCTACCCCATCACTGTTACTATCTACCCTTCCCGGGAAGCTGGTATCAAGATTGTTTGCTATACCATCATTATCACTATCCCCATCTGCCTGAAAATCGTCATTTATATAATCGTTGTTGATGTCTTTGTAGCCAGCAAAACCTACGTTAAATGAATTGGCGGGGGCGGCAGTAAAAGTGTAGCTTTCAATATAATCCGGAATGCCGTCGTCGTCCTTATCAATGTCGCAGGAAATATTTACAATTACCGAACGGCAGGTTGTGTTATTACAGGTACCTTCTGCTCTCGCAAAGTAAGTGGTGGTAACAGCAGGTGCCAATATGTTAATTGAAGTACCGCTGCCAATTGAGGTGGTTCCACATGACCCCGCATACCATCTCCATGATGCTCCGTCTCCTAAAAAACCACCGCTAAGGCTCAACGTTATCGGTATGCCAGGGCAAGCAGAGGTTTTATTGGTGGCTGCACTAGCAGCCGGTGTAGACAATAATCTGCCCTGTAATATAATCCCGGGGGATGTAAAACGACAATTCACATTTGTTATATTCCCGCTGGCCGCAATTAATACCCTGTAATACCTTCCTGTGTCAAGAGCTGCTACAGCAGGGATTGTGTAATTGGCTGCTGTGGCTCCGGTAATGTTTGTCCAGGGGCCGGTTATTAAAGAAGCTATCTGCCACTGGTAATCAACCGCTCCGCCAATAGCACTCGGATCGCCAATTGTGGAAGTAAAGGTAGCCGGTCCACCCATACAGCCTGCGGCTACCGAGGAGGAAACGGTGGGTATAGGATCGCAGGTTCCAAACTGAAAGTCATCCAACACAATATCATTACCACAACCCCCATTTGCATCGTTTATGAGCTCGATGATCAGTTGGGTATAAGATGCGGGTGCCACGAATTTCAAACCATACTGCTGCCAACTCCCTGATGTTATATCTGCGGTAGTTGTTTCTGTGATGATCAAACCTGTACCACCATCCCGAATACGCATTCTCACCCTTGGGTATCGGTAGCCACCGAACGCATTACAGATAGTTTGGTAAGAGCTATTGCCCGGGAATGCGGCCCAGAATGATAAAGAGTACTGTGTATTACTACAGGTGCTGTTAAAGAAACTAGCCCTGTACATGGTAGTGTTCGCAGCATCTGCGTTTATTACGAGCATGCGCCCATTAGGATTACCAGTGCGATCTGGAAGATTTATAAAGTGTGAAAGATCTGCAGTGCTTGCATTGTTTGTAAGCGCATATCTCTCTAAAGCCAGAGGCGCCACAGTTGATGATACATACAAACTGCTCCCGGTTGGGAAGAGCACACCAGCGGCAACAACAGGTGGGGGAATGCCGGCAGCAAGGCCGGTTCCGGTTCCAAAATCCTGCGTATATAACACATTGGTGAGCGTTACACAGGGTGGCGTGATTGCTGGTACTGTTATTAAGAAAGGGGTTGGCTGGTTTTCGCCCACATCATCAGGTTTATCATTGCTGTTAAGATCCGGATTTGGTCCATTGGTAGAAACGTCTCTCAGCGGATCGCCGAAAATATTAGTACCAGAGATGGTCACAGAGTTATTATAGACTGTACCTGCCACAATGTTTTGAATTCTGCAGGTTATTCGAAGCGTGACCGTGTTTTGCCCGGGGATATTTGAAAGTGTACTACCGGGTAATAACAGGTTAAAATTACCCGCTGTTTTACCGTCAAACGCCGGATTGGAGCTAATGCCCGCAGGGCCGGAGAATGAAGTAATGGACGCACTTAAATTATTTCCTAAGCCGTTGATATTATTTAATGTATCGAATGCCTGAACGTTGGATACGGGTGTGCCCCCAAAGTTTCTTATGATAACCTCGTATACCACATCATAAGTGCCGGGACTAACCAAGGTAGCAGAAACTAACCTTTTAGCGGAACCCATACCTGTAGGTATGTTGGTCATATCTGCAGATGTAAAATTATCTGTTGCAGTAATCGGGCTAAGTGCACCCGTTAATATATCAATTTCTCTATGAAAGCTAGCACAAGCAGAACCTGCTCGCACACTACCAACGAGTTTGCCGGATGCATATGCCAGCCCCACCAGGTTGTTATTTACACCCAATGCAAGTGTGTCTATAAAAGTAGCCACCAGTGGTGTAGCGGTGGCATAGTCCTGCCAGTTGATAGTAAAATATTTATTGTCAAAAGCAGCCAGCATTTGTCTTCCTGGCGTCATTACCACATCTCCGCTCGTGCGATAGATATACCTTGTTCCGAAGTTTATTTTGCGTGAGGGACCAAGGGTATTGGTGGCAAAATCTACCTGCTGTAATTCCATATCAGAGATACCAGAATTGGCGTACCACAGGTCTCCTATATTATCATAAGAACGAATGAATCTTGCATTTAATCCCGTTGCATCATAGTAGGCAATAGATGGATTTCCATCGGCCACTATCAAATTAGCATGTGCACCCACAGCATTAGCAGCTTCTGGCGTTTCTTCCGGAGCCCATGCAGTTCCATCTGCGTTGGTGGCTCGTATATATTTTACATCAAGATTACTAGCATTGTGGTAGGCTATTGCAGGGTTGCCTGCAACAGTGCTCATGGAGGTAAACTGGCCAGTGTTGCCAGTTGCTGCCAAAGTTAGCGGCACAGGCCATGCTGTACCGGTGGCATTTGTTGAGCGAACATATTTTAAATCCTGGTTGGTAACGTCATAAAACGAAATAGCCGGGTTGCCATTGATAACTGCCAGCGAGGTGTATTGGCCTGTGACGGTAGCAGTGCTTACAGAAACCGGCGTACCCCATGCGGTGCCTGTGACATCGTTGGCTCGGATGTATCTTAAAAAACCCGTTGTTGCATCGTGGTAAGATATAGCAGGATTGCCGGCTACTGCCGCCATAGATAAGTGTTGGCCAGTGTTGCCAGCTGCATCAAGGATGGCAGGTGCTCCCCACACCGCACCATTTGCATCGGTGGATCGTACATATTTTAAATCACCATTTGATACGTCGTAGTAAGCAATTGCAGGATTTCCGTTTATCACAACAAGGGAGTTAAAGTTCCCTACATTAATAGTCCCGGCCGGATCATCTGCCACTACAGGGGTACCCCAGGCTGTACCATTTGCATTGGTTGCTCTTACATACATTAACCTCACATTCGTTACGTCGTAATATGCAATTGCAGGAAAACCGTTTACTACTGCCAGGGATGGATACTGACCCACGTTACCTACTGTGGCTACCTTAATAACCGGCGCCCAACTCACGCCCTGAACATCGTTGGCACGACTGTAATGAAGATCATCGTTAGTATCATCATAATGTGCGGAAGCTGGTCTGCCATTTACGATAGCAGCCGAAAGAAAAGTTCCTACGTTACCCGGAACATCATAGCCCAGCGCCGGAACACCCGTAGTGTCAATAAAATTTATCTGGTAACCAAAGCCCGTAGCAGGGTCAAATTCTATACCTACTACCAGTTGGTTGTCAAAAGTCTGAAACTTGGCCAATGCTGCACCGTTAGGGCAGGTTGTGGGAAGCCACCTGTAAATATGAGTGGTATACTGGCCCGATGCAACTGTAATTTGCCCAAAGTATAGATGTCCATCAAACGGATTAAACTGAATAGTTGCAAAGTTATCCGAGAAGCCCGGTGCAACAAGGTTTGGCCTACAGTTAGATCGGTGGCTTAATACGTTGGTAACGTCGTTGTAGTTGTAATACTTCAGAGAATCTTGTGAGAGGTTGCTGCACGGGCTACCAATACCAACCGGTATTGTTACCGTGGCGGGCTGGGCATAAGCAACGTTTGTGTGCAATAGAATTGCACACAAAAACATTATTGAGAAGTATTTTATAACCACCCGGGTTATTAAATTTTGTTTCATAAACAATTAATTGTTAGGCTTAGGTATTGGGCCTCATTATTTAATCAATGCTATTTTTTTCACTACTTTAAAATACTCACCGCCTTCAATTTCTACATAGTAAGTACCGGCAGATAGTCCATCCAGTGGAATTCGCAATTTGTTACCGGCTGCAATTAATTGTTTCGAAAGCACTTTTACCAGCCTACCAGCACCGTCTAACAGCTTTACATTTGCCAGCAGTGAAGTGGAGGAACCATGACTGATCATGATATGATCTGAAGCTGGGTTGGGTGATACAACAAACGGCTCTGAGAACTTATTATTGAGACTTGCAATTTTGGTATAAAACACAGTTCCGTCTTTCTCAATGATTTTGATCCTGTAGAAAACAATGCCTGCAGGGAATGCATAATCGGTATAGGCAAAACTTCTTGAGGAATTATTTTGAACAGATGTTTGAGTGCTGATATTCTTGAAAGTTGTACCGTCAGTACTTCTTTCTATTTCAAAAGAGGCATAATCAAAAGACTGATCTATCGTCCACAAAAGCTTTGCGTTTTTTTCTTCTTTCTGTGCAGTGAATTGTACAATTTTAGTTGCAAGCAAGGCAAGTCCTGCGTCTCTGGCGAAAGTGCCGGATAACAATGTCTCAGCCTGTGGGTCGAATGTGATGGTGTTAGGAACAAATGGCAGTCTTAACTGTATAAGGTTACCCCCTGAAGAAGAGGTAAGCACACCATTATTGACGGTATGCAGTATTCCATTCTTATCAAATAAAATGATCGTTGTATCTGCTATAGGTGCAGTTGTTTTATTGAACCTGATAACAA
>JAYTBG010000362.1:0-3088 GCA_043737055.1 Chitinophagaceae bacterium
AAGCAAATGCTTCCTTGCCTATTGCTATTTGGTCTTCATTGCTTATTGCCAATTTTTAAAATATGCTGGATAAACTCATTGAATTTTCCCTTCGTAACAGACTATTTGTAATAGCCCTTGCAGCATTAATTATGGTGTATGGGGTTTTTACTTTGGTAAGTTTACCGGTAGATGTTTTACCAGATTTAAACAGGCCGAGAGTAACAATCTTTTTGGAAGCTAACGGTATGGCGCCTGAAGAAATTGAAGCCCAGGTGAATCTCCCAATTGAAACAGCATTGAATGGCGCTCCGGGTGTGGAAGGTGTTAGGTCAGTAGCATCTCCGGGATTGGGGATGGTGTTTGTAGAGTTTGATTGGAATACGAATGTTTACCTCGCCAGGCAGTTAACCTCTGAACGAATTCAGGCTGTAAAAATGCCGGAAGGAATTGCGCCTCAATTAGGGCCCATCAGTTCCATCATGGGGCAGATAATGATGATAGCTGTTACCGGAGATACTACTTCTCCGGCAGATTTAAGAACACTATCCGATTTTACCATTCGCAGAAGACTAATGAGCATCAAAGGGGTGTCGCAGGTGATACCGATAGGAGGTGAGCGCCTGCAATACCAGGTATTGATTTCTTCAGAAAAACTGCGGCAATTCAAAGTGTCAATTGATGATATTGATGAAGCATTGTCAGCAACCAATCAAAATACAACCGGTGGTTTTATAAATTACAAAGGCTCGGAAGTATTAATAAGAAATATAGCAAGGGCAAATACTTTAGAAGATTTGGCAAATACAGTGGTATCCAATGAAAACAATGCCCCGGTTTTATTAAGCCAGGTGGCCGAAGTTAAATTTGGGGGAGGCGTTAAAAGAGGGGATGGTTCATTGAACGGAAAACCCGCTGTTATCTTAAGTATTGAAAAGCAACCTACAGCCAGTACAGTTACTTTAACAGATGATATTTTACAAGCAGTAAAAGAAATTCAAACATCTTTGCCTCCGGATGTAAAAATCAATACAGAAGTATTTAAGCAAAGTGGGTTTATTACTAATTCTTTAACCAATGTAGAACATGCATTAAGAGATGGTTTTATTTTGGTGGTTATTATTCTGTTCTTGTTTTTACTAAATTTCAGAACTACAATTATAACGCTGACGGCAATTCCATTATCCTTAATCATTACAGCAATCATTTTTAAGTTCTTTAATATTTCTATTAATACGCTTACGTTAGGTGGGCTGGCGATAGCTATTGGCGAGCTGGTTGATGATGCGATTGTAGATGTGGAAAATGTTTACCGGAGATTAAAAGAAAATTATGCAAGTGAGCATCCAAAGCCATTGCTAAAAGTTATTTATGATGCCAGCAGCGAAGTGCGAAATTCTATTGTTTATGCAACTATTATTGTTGTATTGGTTTTTATCCCGCTTTTTTATCTTGAAGGTATAGAGGGAAAAATATTTGCTCCGTTGGGCATCGCATATATCACATCTATTGTAGCCTCATTAGTAGTTTCCTTAACAGTAACACCTGCATTATGCAGTTATCTTTTAAGTAAAAGGCAACATCTTAATCACATCAATTTAAAATTTTGGAAGAAGAGACAAAAACAAATAGGTGTTAACCCTGAAGATGATGACAGTCCTTTGGTAAAATGGTTAAAGAAACAGGATACTAAACTTTTACATTGGGGTTTAAAACATACAAAACCTATCATAGGTGCTGCCATTGCAATGATAATAGCAGCTATCGCAATCGTCCCGTTTTTTGGTACAGAGTTTCTCCCACCGTTTAATGAAGGCAGCTTTACTGTAAATGTGTTGGCGCCTGCAGGAACATCTTTAGAAGAAGCAAACAAAATAGGTACGATAGCTGAAAAACAAATTCTAAAAGTACCTGGTGTTTTACTCACCTCCCGAAGAACCGGAAGAGCAGAATTAGATGAACATGCAGAACCCCCCAGCTATAGTGAAATAGATGTTTCTCTTAAAGAGGAAAGGCGAAGTATGAATGAGATACTTGCGGATATCAGAACAAACCTTGATATACTAAAAGGCAGCAGCATAAATATTGGTCAGCCTATATCGCACCGGCTAGATCATTTACTCAGTGGTGTAAGGGCACAGGTTGCCATAAAAATTTATGGTAATGACTTAAATGAATTAAGAAGCAATGCTACTCAATTGAGTACTATCATTACTAACGTTCCCGGTGTAGTGGATGTGCAAATTGAAGCCCAGGTAATGGTGCCGCAATTAAAAATAAAAATTAACCGGGAAGCTCTTAAGCAATATGGATTGCAGGCAGGAAAAGTTGCAGAAGATCTTGAAATATTTTATAACGGCAAGGTTGTTAGCCAGATATTGGAAGGCCAACAATCATTTGATATTTTAATAAGATCTACAGATGCTGAAAGAAATGATTTAGAGAAGGTAGGAAACACACAGGTTGAATTACCCAATGGCTCATTGATACCGCTGTCACAAATAGCTACCATAGAAATTGAAAATGGAATAAGTTCAATCGTTCACGAAAATACACAACGACGAATTGTTGTCAGCTGTAATGTGCAAGGCCGCGATTTGGGAAGTGCAGTAAAAGAAATGCAACAAACAGTTGCGAAAGAATTAAAATTACCGCAGGGATACTATTTAGAATATGGGGGACAATTTGAGAGCCAGCAGTCTGCCTCAAGATTGATACTTATTTTAAGCCTATTTTCTTTTGCAGGCATTTATTTGGTTTTGTTCAGTCATTTTAAATCAAACAGGATAGTGTTACAGATAATGTTGAATATACCATTGGCATTAATAGGTAGCGTAATAACGGTGTGGCTTACCGGGGGTACATTTTCTATTGCAACGTTGGTTGGGTTTATAACACTAACGGGTATTGCAAGCCGTAACGGTATCATGATGATCTCCCATTACATCCATTTAGTGGAAAAGGAAGGTGAGGCATTTAGCGATCAAATGATCATCCGGGGCTCTGTTGAACGAATGGTTCCTGTATTAATGACTGCCCTTGTTGCTGCGCTTGCATTAATTCCATTAACTATGGATGCCTCAGCGCCGGGTAAAGAAATATTGTATCC
>JAYTBG010000363.1:0-36753 GCA_043737055.1 Chitinophagaceae bacterium
ATCTGGTACTCATATTCATCGAAAATACATGAGCAGCCCTTGCGGCCAGTTTTTGTCGGCCTTAACTTTTAGTTGAACCAATAGTTCTTTCCATCTTCCCGGATCGGGAGACCAACGTATGACTCCATCCCAAAAAAGCTATTATCGGGTTGCCATTATTTTTGGTTTCGTTATTGCATACTCAATGCAAATAAATTCTATGAAAAAATATGTTCTGTTGCTGACAGTGCTTGCGGCTTCCGTTTATTTCCCGAGTTGCAGCAGAAAAACAACCCCTGCAAAACCAACGGCAGCCGAGCCGGCAATATTTGTAGAACCGCCACCGGCTCCAAAACGGCCTGCACCCGTAAAAACGGCTACGCCAAAATCTATAGTTGTAAATGATAAGGCCGCTACAAAAACAGTACAGGGGCGTTACTACTACGACCTGGAGGGAAAACGTTACTGGCGCAATAAAAAAGACGGGAAGTACTATCTATATTACAAGGGAATGTTTGAAAAACCGGAGTTTCAATAGGATGTAAAAAGTCAAAAGTAAAAATACAAAAAGAGAGCCTTACTGTTTTTTACTTTTGACTATTTAATTTTTACTTTTTAATTACTTGTATCCTAAAATCTTCAGCATACTCTGCGATGTCTGTTCTTTAGCGTATACCCACTCTACCAACTTACCATTCTTATCCCGTTCAATTATTACATGTTTGGGTGAAGGAATAAGACAATGCTTGATGCCACCATAACCGCTTATTTGGTCCTGGTAAGCGCCGGTATGAAAGAAGCCTACATAAAGGGGTTCTTTATTACTTTCACCGTCTGACTCCTCTGTGTTTTTTACTTTAGGTAAAAACACTTCGTTAATATGCTCTTCAGAATCATAGTAATCATGTCCATCACAAGTAATACCGCCGAGTACGACACGTTGGTATTCGTTCTTCCATTTATTAATAGGGAGCATTAAAAATTTCTCTCCAATGCCCCAGGTATCTGGCAGTGTGGTAATAAAGGATGAATCTATCATGTACCAGGTTTCCCTGTCATTCTGAATTTTTTCTCCGATAACGCTGTAGATGTGTGCCATGCTCTCGCCTACCGTAAAGCTGCCAAATTCTGTGTAGATGTTAGGCATTTGGACCTTGGCCTTTTTGCATGCATTTTTAATATTTCCCACAATTTCATTGATCATAAACTGGTAATCGTAATCGAAGCCCAGTGAATGTTTGATGGGAAAACCGCCGCCGATATTGATGGAATCCAACTCCGGGCAAATCTTTTTTAGCTGGCAATATAGTGTTATACTTTTCTGTAATTCACTCCAATAATAAATATCGTCTTTGATACCTTTATTTAAAAAAATGTGCAGCATTTTGAGCTGGAACTTATCCTCATAGCCCTCTATCTCATCTACATAAAAACCAAGTACATCTTTTGCCTTCATACCTAGCCGTGAAGTGTAAAAAGGAAACGTAGGTTCTTCTTCTGCCGCAATTCGAATTCCTAATTTAAATGGCTCACCGGTGCGGATGTTCCGCTTGTACATGTTCAGTTCTTCCTTGTTATCCAAAATGGGAAAAACGTTTTTAAAGCCATCATTGATCAGCTTTACAATTCGGGAAGTATAATTTTTTTGTTTGAAGCCGTTGCATACAATGTGTATGTCTTTATTTATTTTCTTGCGTTTGTACAACGAGTTGATGATGTCAATGTCGTACGCATAGGATGTTTCTAGTTGTATGTTGTGTTTTAAAGTTTCTTCTACAATAAAGCTAAAGTGAGAACTCTTTGTGCAATAACAATAATGGTATTCACCTTCATACTTGTGCTTTTTAAATGCATTGGCAAACATCTGCTTTGCCCTGTTTATCTGCATTCCTATTTTGGGCAAATAAGAAAGTTTTAAAGGAGTGCCATGTTTATCAATGAGCGCTTTAATGTCTACCTCGTTGTATTGCAGATAATCGTCCTTCAGTTTGAAACCTTCCTGGGGGAAATTAAAGGTTTGCTGCACCAGGCTGTTGTAGGTATTGTTCATCAGCGTAAAATCCTTATTTAAAGTGTGTTATTAATAAAATAGCGCTGCAAAGATATTATTTAACAGGCTATTGATAACATAAAAAAACCGCCCTGCAAATAACAGGGCGGCTTATAAAAATGTTGTGATGTGTTTACTTTACAGATGCTACCAATGCTTTAAAAGCCTCGGGTTGATTCATTGCTAAGTCGGCCAAAACCTTGCGGTTAAGATCGATCTTCTTTTCAGCTAATTTGTTGATGAATACACTGTAAGTAATTCCTTCGGCTCTTACAGCAGCATTTATACGTGCAATCCACAATGTGCGGTACTCACGCTTTTTTAATTTGCGACCAACGTAGCTATACGTCAAGCCTTTTTCCATTACGTTTTTGGCAACGGTATATACATTTTTGCGCTTACCATAATACCCTTTGGCAGCTTTTAAAATTCTTTTGCGGCGGGCCCTGCTGGCTACTGCATTTACTGAACGTGGCATATCTTAATTTTTTTAAAGTTAATAGTTGGCACTTCTCTCTTTGGAGAAGCGGGATGAGGTAATTTATTTCATCCCTAATAAACGCTTCACAAAATGCATGTTGCTGTCTGCAACTACACCATCTTTACGCATAGAACGCTTGCGCTTAGTAGACTTTTTTGTGAGAATGTGACGTTTAAAAGCTTTTTGAAAAGTAATTTTACCTGAACCGGTAACTTTAAAGCGCTTCTTTGCGCTACTGTTGGTTTTAACCTTTGGCATTATATAACTATTATGAGTTACTCCCTGCTGGCGCCCCAAAATGATGGGAACTTGTAGAGCCATGTGGGAAATGAATAAATCAAAAAGATTGCTCTTTTCGGGCGGCAAAAGTAAGGGATACAACTGGTTCAGCAATCAATTTCCTCTTCTAATTTTGCCGGCTGAAGGTTGTCAAAGCCTAAAGCCGAATGAGCATAGCACAAGAGAGAAGTCTAACGTCGGCCAAATTGCCTTAGCAATTTTTGCAGAAGGGTGAGATACAGTCCATAAATATTATATTGTGCCTCAATTATTTACTTGATGGAACCCACGCACCAACCTACCAAAAAAAGCAAACTTACCTTATACATTATTATTGCCATGATCCTCGGCATCCTTGCCGGCTACTATGTGCACGAAAACTACTCCCCCGCCACGAGAGTAGCTTTCGCAGACAATGTAAAGCTGCTTACAACCATTTTTCTTAGGATGGTTCAAATGATCATAGCACCCATAGTATTTGCTACCCTTGTGGTGGGTATTGCCAAACTCGGCGATATGAAAACTGTGGGCCGGGTTGGAGGCAAGGCCATGCTCTGGTTCATCACTGCATCACTTGTTTCCCTTGGTCTTGGTTTGATCCTCGTAAACATTTTTGAGCCAGGCGTGGGGGTTGACATTACCAACACAGATATGGCTTCGGTGAACGATCTGATGGAGAAATCTAAAGGATTTTCGCTGCAAAAATTTGTGGAGCATGTAGTGCCACGTAGTGTTGTAGAAGCCATGGCTACCAACGAAATTCTTCAATTGGTGGTATTCTCCGTGTTCTTCGGCATAGCGCTTACTGCCATTGGTAAAAAAGGAGAGAACATCATTAATGCGCTGGATTCATTGGCTCATGTGATTTTAAAAATGGTTACCTACGTGATGTACGTGGCACCTCTGGGAGTCTTTGGTGCCATGGCAGCAGCTATTGCAAAAAATGGCTTGGGAATTTTGGTCACTTTCGGAAAATACATTGGAGAATTTTACCTGGGCCTTGCTATCCTATGGGCTATTCTTTTAGGCGTAGGATACCTCTTTTTAAAACACAGGCTAAGAATACTGTTGCGGAGAATTGCTACCCCAATGTCTATCGCATTCAGCACTGCCAGCAGCGAAGCGGTTTATCCGAAACTAGTGGAAGAAATGGAAAGGTTTGGCTGCAACAACAAAATTGTAAGCTTTGTATTACCACTGGGCTATTCGTTTAATCTGGACGGTAGCATGATGTACATGACATTTGCAAGCATGTTTATTGCACAGGCTTTTAATATTACTTCCATCACAGGCGATGTATCTCAGCAAATATTGATGCTGTTGGTATTTTTAGTTACCAGCAAAGGTATTGCGGGTGTGCCGAGGGCTTCACTGGTCGTCGTGCTTGCCACGGGCGCCATGTTTGGCCTGCCGGCAGAAGGTGTAGGACTTATCTTGGCAATAGATGTGTTCTGTGATATGGGCCGAACGATGACCAACGTTTTAGGAAATGCGCTGGCTACTGCAGCGGTAAGCAAATGGGAAGGGCAGTTAGAACATGGATAGTCTTAGTACTTAGTATTAAGATAGATCTCTGAATTTTGTGGTTTTCTCCAAAGCAGCTTGATTCTGTGGATGAACAAAAATAAAATCTACTGTTGCATCCCCATGCCCGGCTGCGGACGGTTTTAATTTTCCTCCCTCAAGATGGTATTGCGTATAGCCGAGGCTGCTTAAAAAATCTTCTACGACTTTTTTATGTGGCCCCCAGGTTTCCACTTGTATCATGGGTTTGTGTTTTTCGAAGACCGGCCTCATTTCAGGAAAAACATATTCTTCGTACCCCTCAATATCGCACTTCACAAAGTCAAGTCTTGGCAGGTCTCTAAATAATTCACTGCCTCTCTTCATAGTAGCCTCAAACTTAAACCCATACTCATCTAGGCTTCCGTGACTGGCTGGGTCATACACGTTCGGCAAACCAGTAGATAAATACCCCAGATTCTTTGGGATTACAAGGGTGATCTCCTTTTCTTCTGTGCCAAGTGCGTATGGCAGAATCGTCACTTGCTTTTTGTCCTTTAATCTCCATTGTAAAATTTCATTGAAAGGAATTACCGGTTCTACGGAAAATAATTTTCCGTGCTCCCCAACCCATTCCTGGAACAAGTTGGAGTAGTAACCCAAATTAGCGCCAAGGTCAACCACTGTGTCGCCGGGGCTTACAAGGTTCCTGGCAAAATAATGGTATTCATATTTCGGATTGCTCTTTAACAAACCCATTTTGTAAAGGGTTAAAAAAGAGGTATTCAAAAATTTTAGATAGTTGCGTTGGCTTAAGCTGTTGTATAAAATCTTGTTTACAAGGCCCATCTGGTAGTTGATAATAAAAAGTAAGTATTTACAAATGTATAGTAAACAGCAGAAACACCGTTTTCACTGCGGTTCATTAGGTTTTGATCATCCTGTCTATTTTCCGGTTTATCTCATCAAGCATCTTCAATTGCCTTGCCTGGCTTTCGAACAGGGTTTGAATTTGCTCCTGCTCAAGCAAATCTATTTTTTGGTGAAGGCTTCTTATCTGCATCTCTGCTTTCAAATTAATGAGGTAGTCATTTTCGTTTTGCTTACGATCTTTTTCTTCCTGCCGGTTCTGACTCATCATGATGATGGGAGCTTGCATGGCTGCAATGCAAGAAAGCACCAGATTCATTAATATGAAAGGAAAAGGATCGAAACGCCAGGCCTTTATTGCCAGCACATTGAATACTATCCAGGCAAAAAGAATGATACCAAACAGGATGATGAATTTCCAGCTGCCACCAAAACGGGCCACTTTGTCGGACACTTTTTGGCCAACTGATAGCTGTTCCTGCGGTGGATGAAGCAGGTTCTCTACGATTAGTTTTTCCGCATCGATAGTTTCATTTACAATGCGCTGCAACTTTTCTAAGTGGTTGCTTTCTTCTTTAATTAATTGGCTAATTCCCGTATTTTTCATCATACTGATTTTCAAATAAAGCAGTTGTATATGACCTTATCATTCCCCCATGCCCTCAGCATCAGCCGTCTTGCTGCTATTTGCGAGCATGTCGTTGATCGCATTTATTTCCTGTGGAGTAAAGTACCGCCACTTACCAGGTTGCAGGCCTGCTATGTTTATATTCATGATGCGGGTTCTTTTAAGGGCCGTCACCTTGTATCCGAGTGCTTCAGCCATGCGGCGGATCTGCCTGTTCAAACCCTGTGTAAGAATTATTCTAAAGCGATTGTCACTCTCCTGCTTCACAAAACATTTTTGTGTGGTAACGCCCATTATCTTCACCCCAGATCTCATCTTAAGAATAAAGTCTGCCTGAATAGCTTTATCAACACTTACAACATACTCCTTTTCGTGTCCGTTGCCTGCTCGCAAAATCTTGTTCACGATATCGCCGTCGTTTGTCAAAAAAATCAGTCCTTCAGAAAGCTTATCTAGCCGGCCAATGGGGAAAATGCGGGTTTTATAATTTACAAAGTCTACAATATTGGTCTTGTCTTTTAAATCCGTTGTGCATGTTACTCCCTTGGGTTTATTGAGCAAAATATATACAGCATTTTTTTGCTTTTTTAGGGGCTCGCCATCCACTTTTACAACATCATTTTCCTGAACCCTGTTGCCTTTTTGGGCATCCTTATCATTGATCGTTACCCGGCATTCTTCTATATAACGATCTGCCTCCCGCCGGCTACAAAAGCCGCTGTCACTTATATATTTGTTTAAACTTATATCCATCAGACGCTTTAGTGTTGCGAATTACCTCAAATTATTCGACATGCTATGCAATATTTTTACATAGCTACATTGGCCTGCCCTGTCACTGTAATAGCGTATTGCATTTTGCCACTGCAAACCCTACTTTACTGTCTAAATTTTTGAGTATGCTACGCCAAATATTTTTCACCCTAATTTCAATATATTGTTTTGCCGCACATGCCCAATTTGGCAATATCCTGGAAAAGGCCAGACAGAAAACGAAAACCAAAATAAACCAAAGGATTGATCAGAAAATGGATAAAGCCATCGACCAAACTTTGGATAAAGCCGAGACTCCTCCAAAAAAAACTAACCCTGATGGTAGCAAACCTACCGTAAACGCTGATGATGCCGCAGAAGAAGAGCCAACAAAAGGCAAGACCAACTCTACCAGCAGCCTCAAAAGCTATAGCAAGTTTGATTTTGTGCCCGGAGAAAAGATAGTGGCTGCGGAGGATTTTTCACAAGATGCTGTTGGCGACTTTCCTGCCGGTTGGAATACCAATGGTACCGGCGAAATTGTAACCACCAACA
The DNA here is from genome assembly GCA_043737055.1 of Chitinophagaceae bacterium. Lineage (GTDB taxonomy): Bacteria > Bacteroidota > Bacteroidia > Chitinophagales > Chitinophagaceae > Ferruginibacter. The sequence goes on from JAYTBG010000363.1 coordinate 7,099, forward strand.
AAAGCCAGGGTAAATACCTGATGACACAAAAGGAAACCATCTTTTACCCGGAGGGAATAACAAATTTACCTGACAATTTCACCCTGGAATTTGACCTGATGTGTAGCAATCAATTTGATTTTTACAGCGGCCATTTTGTGGTAGGGTTTACCAGTACTGCAGACATCGGCAAAGACTTTAATAGTTTCGCCCGGTTTGGCGAGGGCAGACTGAGCAATGGCGGTGGATTTGAAGTTTCTTTTCATCCCCAGAATGCAGGCGGGCTCGTAGGAATGACGGAGTTCTACTCCACATTTGACCATAATGAAATAATTAAAAATAACGCTGACCAGGATAAACTAAGTGAGCCGGACAAAACCAGTACACATATTTCTATATGGCGCCAAAAAAACCGGGTTAGGGTTTATATGGATGAGAAGAAAGTATGGGACATGCCCAAGGGTATTGCCAGCGATCTCCAACTGCACTCCCTGTATTTTAGAAACAATGCCGCCAACAACAGCAATGATGCGTACTACCTTGGCAATATCCGCCTTGCCGTGGGCGCTCCTGATACAAGAAGTAAACTCCTGACTGAAGGAAAGTTTGTGACACGTGGAATTCTCTTTGATGTAAACAGCGACAAAATAAAAGCCACGAGCTATGGCGCCATAAAAGATATTGCACAGGTGCTGATAGAAAATGAAGGATTAAAAGTCTTGATTGTAGGCCACACAGATACCGATGGAGAGCCTGCTGCCAACCTGGAACTTTCTAAAAAACGGGCCCGGGCTGTTAAGGATTTCATTTCGAAAGAATTTAATGTAGATAGTGGCAGGCTGCGTACAGATGGCAAGGGCGAGACCCAACCAACTGAAAAAAATAGCACCGATGAGGGCAAGGCTAACAACCGTAGGGTTGAATTTATACGACAGTAAGCTTATTAGGATTGCAGGCAAAATAAAAACGGGAAACAAATGTTTCCCGTTTTGTATAATTATTCTTTTACTTCTTTCACTTCTTTAGGTTCCTCTTTGGGAACTTCCGCATCAACTTCAGGTTGTTCCTTTGGCTCTTTATCTTCCTTTATCAATCGCCCAAGTTCTGAGCCCTTTTTAGGCTTCTGTGTTCTTGGTGCAAACATCACCAACATCCTTTTGCCTTCCATCTTAGGCATCCCTTCCAATGCTCCTACATCTTTTAGACTATCTGCAAATTTCAATAAAAGCAGCTCACCTCTTTCTTTAAACATAATTGCCCGGCCCTTAAACTGCACGTGTGCTTTCACTTTATCGCCTTCCTTCAAAAACTTTTCAGCATGCTTTACTTTAAAGTCAAAGTCATGATCATCAGTATTTGGGGTAAAACGAATTTCTTTTACCTCACTCGTTTTGGCTTTCGCCTTCATTTCCTTTTTCTTCTTCTTCTCCTCGTACAAAAACTTATTATAGTCTATGATGCGACACACCGGCGGAGTAGCTCCCGGGGAAATTTCTACAAGGTCTAACCCCTGGCTCTGTGCCAGTTTTTGAGCATCCTGCGTAGAAAAAATACCGGGTTCAAGATTTTCGCCTACCAATCGTACCTCCGGTACTTTAATCATGTGGTTGGTACGGTGTTCCTGTTGTTGTTCTTTTTTAAAACGAGGGTTAAATGTTCCCCTCGGTTGTCTGGGTGGAAATGCCATTTACTTTTTTTGATTTATAATATTGTTTTTTTTGGCCAGCCCTGCAATGGGCATCATCCGAACCGGCACTATTGTTTCATGATGGTTTCAAAAATCAAGCCTTTCTTTTGCGGCTGTTTTTCTACATCAGGATTCTCTTCTTTCTTTAATCTCTTCTAACAACTCTTTGGTAAATTCCTCCAGTGCTTTCACACCGAGGTCGCCTTTGCCCTGCCGGCGAACTGCTACCTGGCCTTCGTTCATCTCTTTCTCACCTATCACCAGCATGTAGGGAACCCTCGCCAATTCTGTATCCCGGATCTTCTTGCCAATCTTCTCATTTCTATCATCGATCTCTGCACGAATATCTGAATTTTTTAGGGTTTTCAAAATTGTATTTGCGTAATCCATGAATTTGTCGCTGATGGGTAAAATCTTTACCTGCAGCGGGGCCAGCCATGCTGGAAACTTACCGGCATAATGCTCGAGCAAGAAGCCAATGAACCTTTCGTGGGTACCCAACGGTGCACGGTGAATGATGAGGGGAACCTCTGGTGCATTGTCTTTATTGGTAAAGCTTAGTTTGAAACTACGGCCCTGGGCAAAGTCTACCTGGTTTGTAGCAAGGGTAAACTCCCGACCAATAGCACTCCAAATTTGCACGTCTATTTTAGGACCGTAAAATGCCCCCTCTCCTTTTACTTCTACATAAGGCACCCCGGTTTCTATCAGCACTTGCCTTACGAGTTCTTCCGTTTCCAACCACAACTCGGGTTCGTTCACATACTTCTGCCCAAGTTTTTCCGGGTCGTGCAGCGATAAACGCATCCTATATTTATCTACACCAAATATTTTGAAATATTTGATATACATATCATTCACCGCCTTAAATTCTTCTGCAAACTGCTCCTTCGTACAGTAAATATGGGCATCATTCATATGCAGGCAACGCACACGCATAAGGCCAAACAACTCTCCGCTTTGCTCATACCGGTAGCATGTTCCATATTCCGCAAGGCGGTATGGAAGGTCCTTATAACTTTTCTGCTCTGCATCAAATATTTTATGATGGTGAGGGCAGTTCATTGCCTTTAAATAGTACTTGGTACCGTCAAGCTCCATCGGTGGAAACATACTGTCTGCATAGTATGGTAAGTGGCCGCTGGTGAGGTACATACTCTCCTTTGCTATGTGTGGCGTTACTACCCGTTTGTATCCGCCTGCGTTCTCAGTTTCTTTTGCAAGTTTTTCCAGCTCTTCAATAATGATGGTTCCGTTTGGCATCCAAAGCGGCAAGCCCGGGCCTACATCGTCATCCATCGTAAAAATGCCCATCTCCTTACCCAACTTTCTATGATCTCTTTTCTTTGCTTCCTCCAGCATTGCAAGGTATTCGTCTAACTCTTTTTGCGCCGGAAAGGTAATGCCATAAACACGGGTGAGTTGTTTGTTGTTTTCATCTCCTTTCCAATAAGCTCCAGCTACGCTGGTAAGTTTAATAGCCTTTATGAATCCAGTGTGGGGAATGTGGGGCCCACGGCACAAATCTGTAAACTGGCCTTGAGTGTAAAACGTAATCTCTCCGTCCGTCAAATTTTGTAACAGGTCTAACTTGTATTCATCTCCCTTTTCTGAAAAATATTTGAATGCCTCTGCTTTAGAAATACCTTTTCTTATAAACCCGTTGTTCTGCTTTGCAAGCTCATTCATCTTTTTTTCCAGCACTACAAGGTCGTCCTCCGTTATTTTTTGCCCGCCCAGATCCATGTCATAATAAAATCCTTTCTCTACAGCAGGCCCTACCCAAAATTTTACGCCAGGAAAGGTAGCTTCTACAGCCTCTGCCATCAGATGCGCCGAAGAATGCCAGAAGGTAGATTTAGCAGCCTCATTTTCCCAGGTGAGTAGTTGGAGCGATGCATCATTTTCTATTGGAATTGTTGCATCACACACTTCATGGTTGATGTTTGCCGCCAATACTTTTCTTGCAAGTCCTTCACTAATTGATTTTGCGATGTCAAGTGCCGTTGTGCCCTGTTCGTATTCTCTCACCGATCCGTCCGGTAATGTAATTTTTATCATGTGTGTGTTTCTTGCTTAATTTAAGAGTCGCAAAATTAACTAATCCTTAGCGAACCTACGGGGTAATTGAACAATAAGGCATAGAAATACTTTTAATTTTGCTTTTCCTAAATTCGTTTTCCATATGCGTCTATTTTTACTTTTTGCACTTTCTATCTTTTCTTGCACCAGCATTTTAGCCCAGGATTTTAGCGGCCAATGGAAAGGTGACTTTCTTGACAAAAGCACAAAGTATATGGGCTGGGGAGGCGACAAGTGCGAATATGTTCTGGATCTTGAAACGAACGGCACCAAGGTGACTGGTTTTTCTTATACCTATTTTTCAGAGGGAGGAAAAAGATATTATACCATCTGCAGGCTTACAGGTGTGGTAGATAAAAAGAAAAAATACGTGGAGGTTAAAGAGATAGAACGCACCAAAACAAACGTTCCCGCAGAGGTAAACAATTGTTTCCAGGTGCACAGGCTCAGCTTTTTTAAAACTACTACTGGCGATGAAACGTTGGAAGGAGACTGGATTCCGGCACCGAACCAAAAGGGTAATTGTGGATATGGCGTTACAACTTTAAGCAGGCGCTCCCTCACCAAGTCGTACCCGGGTTTCAAAAATCCGACACAAGCGAAGACAGGCAATAAGAATTTGCCCAACCTCTCAGACAAAAATAAGAAAACAACCGTGCCGCCTGTGGTTAAAGGAAACCCAGCCAAATCAAATCCTACTCCAGGCGTTGCTGCGGTGCCCAAAAAAGATAGCCCTGTAAAAGCCAAAGAATTTAAAGATGAGCCATTGGTGACGATTGCCCCAAAAACGATTACGGCACCTGCACTTAAATATGAGAAAAGAAATACCAGCATTTTAAAAACCATTGAAGTAGAAAGCAACTTGGTAAAAATTGACCTCTACGACAATGGAGAAATTGATGGTGATAGTATCTCTCTTTTCTTAAATGGAAAATTACTACTATCAAGAAAAAAACTTACTACCACAGCAATGACTATTCGATTGCCCCTTGAAGAACTGGAAGAAGAAAACGAATTGCTGATGTACGCCGAAAACCTGGGCAGTATACCTCCAAACACCGCATTAATGGTTGTAACTGATGGAAGCAAGCGGTATGAAGTTCGCATCACTTCTGATTTGCAGAAGAACGGTACTATCCGGTTTGTAAAAAAGAAACCCTTATCACAATAGGTTTGATTTACCGGGATTATCCATCCCACACCCTACCAACAGAATTATTCCTAAATTTAAAATTTAAAGTTCCACGTAATCGCAGGAATGATCGGAAAGATGGAAACCTGTTTGGCTTGCACCTGAAGACTACCATCAAGTGGGGACCCGGATTGGTCGAAATAAATGAAGTATGGATTCTGCCGGCTGTACGCATTATACACGCTGAAGACCCACTCGGTTTTTAATTTTCTCCGGTCATTTTTTTTCCCTTGTAAAATTGCGCTTAGATCAAGGCGATGGTATGCTGGTAACCTATACTGGTTAATGCGGCTATACTCCTGCGTTAGTATCCCTCCTACAATATAAAATCGCTGGGGTAAGGTAGCGGCATTACCCGTGCCATAAACAAATGTGCTTGCAAGCTTCCAGCGGTCGCTTAGCTTGTACATCGCAACAACACTTAGGTCATGTCTGCGATCGTATTTTGCAGGATATTTTTCTCCGAAGTTGAGGTCGTTAAATTTTCGCCAGGTCCAGCTTAAAGTGTAACCCACCCAGCCGGTAAACTTCCCCTTCACTTTATTTATAAAAAGTTCAGATCCATAGCTCCACCCCTTGCCAAAAACAAAATCCTCCTCTGTGTCGGCAATAGTGTTGGGTGTGTACCCTTCCCGGTATTCAATTTGGTTCTGCATGTTTTTATAATACACTTCCAGGGAGGTTTCAAAAGTATTGTTGTTGAAATTTTTAAACAGGCCCGCTGCATAAAGCCAACTTAGCTGTGGCTTCACCCTGTAGGTACTCGGTACCCACAGGTCTGTAGGTAATGTAGTTCCCGCATTACTCACCAAGTGAATGTATTGCAGGTTGCGTGTTACAGAGGCCTTGAGCGATGTTTCATCGTTCAAGCTATACCTGACCGTTAGCCTGGGTTCCAGCCCGCCATAGGTTTTTACATTTTGTCCTTTTTTAAATTCCGTGCTATCTGTCCGATTTCCGTTTGCATCTGTCTTGTAAATCTTATATGCGCCAATCTGCTGAAATGCGCTATAGCGCAAACCTGCGTTCACATTCCATTTCTCATTTATTTCCCAGTCATCCTGGATATACAGAGCACCCTCGTGAGCAAATTTTACCTGGGCATTTAGTGGATTAAAAGCAACAGAATCTTGACGGCCGCTTACTACCGAAGGCGTGAACCTGTGATAGGTATAGTTGTAGCCAAACTTTACTTTATGGCGAGAGGATGGGTAGTAATCAAAATCTTGTTTCAAACTAAGATCCCGTATGCCGCTGGCGAGTTTAATAGAAAAATTATTTTGCGCTGCGCTGAAAGAAAAATTGTAATCGTTGTAAACGGCAGTGGTGTTTGCAAATAACTTATTGTTGAAAACATGGTTCCAACGGAGGGTGCCCGTAGCATTGCCCCAGGGTATGTTTACGTCAAGGCTTTGTCTGCCATTTACAAAATCAAAAACATCCCGGCCAAAATAGCCGCTCAAAAATATCCGGTCTTTTTCGCTGAATTTATAATTTAGTTTAGCATTTAAATCGTAGAAATAATATCCGGATCCGAAAAACTGGCTGGTTCTTTTGATGAAAGGTTTGGCTATCGCATCTACATACGTTCGCCTTGCCGAAACTATAAACGAAGCTTTATCTTTTTTGATAGGACCCTGCACAGAAAACCTGGAGGCGATAAGACCAATACCGCCTTCCATTTGATATTCCTGGTTGTTACCCTCTTTCATAGAGATATCTAAAACACTGCTAAGCCGGCCACCATACTGAGCTGGCATGCCGCCTTTAATAAGCGTAACATTTTTGATAGCATCAGAATTGAAGATGGAAAAAAATCCGAAGAGGTGTCCTGTGTTGTAAACAACGGCATCATCAAGCATGATGAGATTTTGATCGGGGCCACCACCTCTCACATAAATACCCGCACTACCCTCGCCCGCATTGCGAATACCAGGTAGCAACTGAACGACCTTGAGCAGGTCTACTTCTCCCAGGAAAGCAGGGATAGATTTAATTTGCTCTATGGGTAGATTGACCTTTCCCATTTGAGCATTCCTCACATTGCTCTCCCGTCTTCTTGCTGTCACAATCACTTCTTCACTCAAATTAGCTCCGGAGAAGAGTGAAAAATTAATGACTGTGTCCTTATCGAGGTTTAATTGTAAAGGCTGTGAGAGATATCCTACAAAAGAGGCTGTGAGGTTATACTCCGCTGCGGGTAATGTGATGGAAAAAAATCCATACTGATTGCTGTTGATGCCCTTTGTCTTTGCCTTAAGTGAAACCGAAGCGCCAATCAGCGTTTCGCCGGTAGACGCATCTTTAATATAGCCACTTATGGTGTATTTCTGTTGAGCCGACAAAGAACTACTGGCAACAACTAAGATCAACAAGTAGAGGAATTTTTTCATTGAAGTGGCGACTGAAGTATTTTTTACAAGCTGTCTTTTACCTCGCCACAATTAAGCATGGCTGCTTTAAATTTCGGATGGTTTTTACCCAGGTAAGGATTCACCACCTCGTTGCTGTTGCTTACCCAGTTGGCGTCTTTATCGCCATCAAAAGCCATGGGGCAATTTTGCAGGTACAAAGCTGGCCCTTCATAATTAATGATTTTAAAAAAGCCGGGGTAAAGCATATCAGATACTGTTCTAAAGTCCTGGCGCATTTCGGTAATACCTGTTTGTTGCAAAAGAGAGTTTGCATTTGATTTTATGTCATCAATATTGGCCTTCGCTGTTTCTGAAATCATTGCAGAATCTTTATCTAACTCTGCAAGCGGAATGCTGTCCAACAAATTGATAAACTTGCCAGCATATACTTTTGCTTGAGCAGTATCACCGTCTACAAAAGAGTCTTTCATTTTGAAATAGGCATTCATCATATTGTCTACGGCAGTATTAAAAGCTGCAGAATGTTTCTTAACTGCAACAGCTTCTTGCTTGGCTTGGCGGGGAGCTGCATCTTTCGTACGAAGTAAAAACCAGTACACACTAAACGCTGCAAGTACAAGCACAACAAAAGCAATAATTTTCTTCATATAAATCTATTTGGCGCAAAGTTAAGTCATAAAGATTTTTGAAGGGGCCGGGCTATCTAAGCTTTTGATAAGCGGTTGCAGCCTGTGAAATCAAACGCCGCCCGAGATGCAAAGCCAGCTTCAAAAGTTTAAAATAACAACAAACCAGCCCAATAGTTTTGGGTTTAAGTTAGATTTGCAGCAAAACATATTAAAATAAAATAGTAAAAATGTTATTAGGCTTACAGAATGTGACTTTTGAGTTTGGGGCGAGAACGATAGTGGAAGACGCCACCTGGCATATACAACCAAATGAACGTATAGGGTTAATTGGATATAACGGAACGGGAAAATCTACCTTATTAAAAGTATTAACCGGCCAATATGCTCCTGCAAAGGGAACAGTAGAAAAAGGAAAAGAAACCACCATCGGTTTTCTACACCAGGATCTGTTGGGCTTTGATACTGAAGATTCTATTCTTGAAGTGGCCTTGGGCGCTTTTGAAAGAATTAAGGAATTAGAGAAAGAACTGGAGACTGTGGGAAAGGAACTGGAGCGCACGGGCGACGAAGACCTGGCAAACGACTATGCGGAGTTACTGCATGAGATGGATGTGCTGGATGGTTACAGCATTCATCATCGCACGGAAGAAATTTTGCAGGGCCTCGGCTTTAGCAATGACGAGATACACAAACCCTACAAAAATTTTAGTGGTGGCTGGCGCATGCGTGTGCTACTGGCTAAAATGATTTTACAGCACCCTGATGTGTTGCTGATGGATGAACCTACGAATCACCTGGATCTTCCGAGTATTGAGTGGTTAGAAAAATATTTATTACACTACCCGGGAGCGGTTGTAATTGTATCGCATGACAGGTTTTTCCTGGACCGGATGGTTACCAAAGTAGTGGAACTTTACCAGCAAAAACTGCATTTCTTTACAGGCAATTATTCCTATTACGAGCAGGAGAAGGAAATAAGAATCGACATGCAAAAGAAGGCATTCGATAACCAGCAGGATTACATACGACAAAACGAAAGATTCGTAGAACGCTTTAAAGCCAAGGCCAGCAAGGCCGCAGCGGCACAGAGTATAGTGAAGCGGCTGGAAAAACTTGATCGTATTGAAGATGTAGAGATTGAGAGACCCAACATGAAAATTAATTTTTCTGTGGAGAAACAACCGGGCCGAACAATTGTAACACTTAAAAATATCAGCAAAAGATTTAAAGACGTACAAATTGTAAATAACACCGGTGCCGAAATTGAACGTGGTGATAAGATAGCCCTGATTGGTGCCAATGGTAAAGGTAAGTCTACCCTGCTAAGGATCATTGCCGATACAGAGCAATTTGAAGGAGAGCGAACCTGGGGCCATAATGTACAGGAGTCCTTTTATGCCCAGCACCAGTTAGAAGCCTTAAACCAAAACAACGATGTGCTGGAAGAATTGAAAGATGCCGGCAGCGGAAAAAACGATTTAGAATTACGGAGTTTATTAGGAGCATTTTTATTTAGCGGAGAGGCCGTAGAAAAAAAGATCAAGGTCTTAAGTGGGGGCGAAAAAGCAAGGGTAGCATTGGCAAAAACAATTGCCAGCAAAGCGAATTTTTTAATGTTGGATGAACCTACGAATCACCTGGACATCCACTCTGTAGATCTACTGGTACAGTCACTGATAAAATATGAAGGCAGCATTGTGTTGGTTAGCCATGATCGTTATTTCATCAGTCGCCTGGCCAATAAAATATGGGAGATAGAAGATCATAAAATAAGAGAGTTTAAGGGTACCTATGCAGAATGGGAAGACTGGAAAGAGCGCAAATTAAAAGCCGAAGCCGAAGCAAAGAAAGCCGAAAAGCCGGAAGCTAAAGTTCATCTAAAAGTTGTAGAACAACCCAAGGTAAAAGTGGTAACGAATGATGAAAAGAAAGAACTGCAAAAAATAAAAAGCCGTTTCGGGCAATTAGAAACGAAATTGGTAGAGTTGAATCAAAATAAAACAATACTGGAAGCTGCGCTCGCCGACCCCGCTATTTACGGAGACAAATCTAAATTTTTGCTGGCCGAAGCTGACTATAACAAGGCTGCAAAAGAATTACAGGATGCCAATGCAGAGTATGAAAAGATTTTTGAGAAGATGATGGAGATGGAAGGGTGAGCAAGGTGAAAGGTTAAAGATGGAAGGTGGAAGATCAAAGGTGAAAGGTGAAAATTCTTGGCAGATTAGCAATTATAGTGGATTTATGATTTTTTAATTATGATCTAAGAAAGTTGAAAATGTCTTTGTCTTAATACTAAATACTCAGTACTAAATACTTGACTTTTTTATGAAAAAAATAGCGATCATCGGCGGTGGCAACCTTGGTACAGCCATGGCCCATGGACTTATCAAAAGTGAGTTTGTACCTGCTGATGCGATTACCATTACCAAACGAAATACGCTTACACTGTCGGGCCTGGAATCAATTGGGGCAAACGTATCGGCAGATAATGTGCAGGCTGTAAAAAATTCAGAAATTATTTTATTGGCTGTAAAACCTTTTCAAATAAAGGAAGTGTTAGAAGCCATTGCTCCGGAACTCAGCTCAAATCATATTTTAATTTCAGTCGTTACCGGCGTCAGCCTGGAAGAGATGAGGTCTGTAATTCAAAAAGACATTGCGCTTTTTAGGGCTATGCCCAATACAGCCATTGCTATACAAGAGAGTATCACTTGTATCAGCAGTATAAACAGCAGCGAAGAACAAAAAGATTATGTGAACAATCTGTTCTCACAATTGGGGAAGATTGCCCTCATTGATGAAAAACTAATGAATGCCGCTACGGTGCTAGGCGCCTGCGGTACTGCCTTTGCCATGCGCTACATACGGGCAAACATACAGGGAGGAATTGAAATTGGTTTTGATGCGGCCACCGCAAGTCTTATTGCGGCACAAACAGTAAAGGGCGCTGCAGAATTATTGCTCACTACACAAACACATCCCGAACAAGAAATAGATAAGGTAACTACGCCCAAAGGCTGCACCATTGCGGGCCTAAACGAAATGGAACACCGGGGCTTTAGCTCATCGTTGATTAGAGGCATTGTTGCGAGCTATAATAAGATTGGTTAATTATCGACCTGGTAAATCTCTGACCCCGAAGATACTTGCCGTATGTCGAATGTTCAATGTAGGGGCGAAACTAAAAGCTGAGAGCGCCGGGGAACAGGTTTTAGCAGCACTGTATGTTGTAAAACCTAAATTCTATTCGGAATATCCATGCTTTCGTTAAGGATCCGAATAATTTCCAACTCTGATTTGGAAAACGTATAGAACACCAAATGCGATTTTACCTTCGAAGAATAATAGCCCGGCCGCACATGGCTTATACTTTTTCCTGAGTTAGGCTTTTGAGATAAAAATTCAATTTCAGAAAACAGCAACCTATTGTATCTATCGGCCTGCTCAACTGACCATGTTTTGACAGTGTAATGCCAAACGTCCTCTAGGTCAAAAACGGCCGCTTCGTGAAAAATGACTTTAAGCTGCTTCATAAATATTTTCTATGCAATTTTTCTAAATGCGCTTTCGAATCAAAGTTTTCGAGTTTTTTTGATTTTTCACCTTGAACCAACGCCTTTATCAACGCTGACTTTTTTAGTTCCTCGACCTCTAACATTCGCAATGCCGTTCTCACTACCTCACTAGCCGAACCATAACGGCCAGATGAGACTTCAGTGGTAATAAATCTCTCAAAATGCTCACTAAGAAGAACTGATGTGTTTTTTGCCATAGAAAATAATTTTATTCAAATATACCAAGTATTGGTATATCGATATATGACTATTCACAGAAATGTTATGTTGTAGACATACTTTTTCCCACACCCTCCTACCAGTTAGGCACACAATCTTTATGGCCTTAGATTTGAATATGGGGAAATGGTAATCTAGGCTGCCTTCCTAACAAATTTGTTATTCAAACAGCTGGGCTTAACTTGCCCACGGGTTTGCAGAACGGCGTGGTGGGTTTAAGAAAATTTAAGTACAATCTATTTTTAAATTATGGCTTCAGGTTTTTTTGCATTATTAGATGACATTTCAGCTTTAGTAAAAGTAAGTGCAGCAAGTTTAGATGATGTGCCCGCACAGGTAGCAAAAACTACCGGCAAAGTATCCGGAATTGTGATAGATGATACAGCCGTTACACCAAAGTACGTTGTGGGTCTTGATCCATCCAGGGAACTTTCGATCATTTATCGCATCGCCAAAAAGTCGATGATTAACAAGCTGCTCATTTTGAGTCCGGCGGCTTTATTGCTTGGGTACTTTGCCCCATGGGCCATTACGCCGGTATTAATGTTGGGAGGCGCTTACCTATGTTTTGAAGGGTACGAAAAGGTGCACCAAATGTTTAGCAAGCACCCGGAAGTTCATCCTGAGAGTGAAGAGGTGAGAGTTATTACACCAGAGGAGCTGGAAAAAGAACGGGTTACCGGCGCAGTGCGAACAGATATTATTTTGTCGGCAGAAATCATGGCCATTGCATATAGCCAGGTAGCCACTGAACCGCTGCTAACCCAAATCGTAGTGATGCTGGCTGTAGCTATTTTTATTACCATTGCTGTGTATGGTTTTGTCGGCCTCATTGTAAAAGCCGACGATATTGGAGTACACCTCGCAAAGGATCGATACCATCCCGCCATTAGAAAGTTTGGTCGTGGAATTGTAAAGGCAATGCCGCCTTTTTTGCGTGTGCTCAGTTATATTGGTACAGCCGCCATGCTTTGGGTGGGTGCCGAAATCATTGCACACGGCATACCATTTACCAGTCACCTGCTGCACGATTTAGAAGAAACCTTAGCACATATTCCCTTTATTGCGTGGCTTGCCAAGGCATTGAGTTGTGCCATCGGCGGTTTGCTGGTAGGTTTTATTGTAGAGAAAATCGTGGCGCTTTTTAAAAAGATTTTTAGCAAGAAGACAAACAGCCTCCCTGCCAAAGAGTCCTAAGGCTTTTGACCAATAACTTTTCGATTACGCCGGTGAGATTTATAAAGCCGAAGTTGGAGTTGGCCCAAATCACTTTTATAATGAGTTCCATCAACCGCAGGAACATGCATATTGATGAGTCTAAAACTTTTTTGAAAGCCGGCCCGTTGTTTTCGTAAGAACAGCAATCCATTTAAAATTATCGGGTTCACTCGTTGCCCAACGAGATGCCGTACAAGTGAGTGACACAAGGATGTCCCCATGAAAAACAAATGCTGGCCAACAAAAATTATTCAAACAGCTCCCCCTGCCCACCTTTTTCTTCTACTGGTTTCTCCCACTCCATCTCCACCGATTTCGAAAAGTCTACAAGCCTGGCACCTACTGCCTTCCAGCCCATCACTTCCACCATGTTGGATACTTTAAACTTTGTTTGATGGGCCTGTGCACCCCGGCCGGTCTGCACTCTCAATACCGGGCTTTCGTCGGTGGTAACTGCCTCGAGGCGATTATCCCTTCCCTCTTTAATAAAGAAAAATTTATTGTTTAACGTAGTTGTTTCAATCTTAAATCGCTTGATGTTGAATTGCAATTTCTCACTGTCAAGGTAGACAGCGGTAATCACCTTGTTATCGTAATATTTTTCCAGCAGTAATATTTTCTCAGCGTCAAAACGTTGGGTCAGCTCCTGGTCTATGATCTCGTAGTTCCCATCGTTGTAAATCACCAGTAAGCGATCTTCGGCATCAAACTTACCGAGGTACTCCCCTTTCTCTTCTACATTCAGTCGCCCAAACTTATTATCGAACCACAACTTTTTTGCATCTAAGGTGCTGCGACCAGCCTCTTTGAACTTAACCGATTTGATGGGATACTTTGTAACCTGGTTCCCAATGCTGCTTCGTCCCTTTATTTCCAACTCTTCAAAATAAAATTCTAATTCTTTCTTCTTCGCACTACAGTTTGGGCTTAACATGATCTTCACCACTTCCGCTTCTCCATTTGCATTGGCTGAAAAATACAAGAGCCTGCTTTTGTCGGAGCCTTTAGTGAGGTCGTATTCCTTGTCCCGGGTGATTCCTGTTACATTGAACCGCTTGGCGTAACTCACGCCTGTTTTACCATCGGCATACACCAGGTTGTAGGTAGTGCGTTCATCATTTTTTTGAAACACGGCTACGTGCAAAATATCCTTACCAATAAAAGTTTTGTCGCTCACCTTCACCACTTTCATAATGCCACCCTTGGTAAACGCAATGATGTCGTCGAGCTCCGAAACCTCCGTAATCAATTCATCTTTCTTTAAACCTGTACCCACAAACCCATCAGCAAAATTTACATAAATCTTAATATTTGCTATGGCAACACTTTTAGCCTGGATCACATCGAACTGTTTAATCTCAGTCTTGCGTTCCCGGCCTTTCCCATATTTTTTCAACAAATTTTCGTAGTAGCTCACTGCAAAATCTACCAGGTTGGCAATGTCGTGTTTAACCTGTTTTATATCTGCTTCAAGATTTTTTATTTGAGCATTCAACTCATCAATGTCAAGTCTATAAATTCTTCGTACAGGCTTCTCCGTAAGTTTCACGATATCCTCCTTACTGATCTCTCTTTTTAGTTGCTTCTTAAATGGATCAAATGCTTTGTCTATAGCTGCAAGCACTTTATCCCATGTTTCATGTTTTTTTTCTAACTCTTTATAAATCTTTTCTTCAAAAAATATTTTTTCAAGAGAGGTGTAATGCCATTTTTCCTGCAGCTCTGCCAGCCTTATTTCGAGTTCTTGCTTTAGGAGGTCTCTGGTGTTGTCTGCCGAAATTTTTAACAGCTCGGGCACGCCCATAAACCGGGGCTTTTTGTTTACGATCACGCAGGCATTGGGAGAGATACTCACCTCGCAATCTGTAAAGGCATACAAGGCATCAATCGTTATATCCGGCGAAATACCAGGCGCCAGTTCAATGAAGATTTCTACTGCAGCCGCTGTATGATCGGTAACCTTCTTCACCTTGATTTTGCCCTGGTCATTTGCCTTCACAATGCTTTCCATCAGTTGGGTGGTGGTCACCCCAAAAGGAACGCTTTTGATAATAAGTGTTTTTTTATCCTGCTCCTCAATAATCGCCCTCACTCTCACCTTGCCGCCTCTCCTGCCCTCGTTATAGCCACTGGCATCCATTGTTCCACCCGTTTGAAAATCGGGCAATACTTCAAACTTTCTCCCTTTTAAATATTTGATAGAGGCTTCTATAAGCTCACAAAAATTGTGTGGCAAAATCTTTGTTGACAGCCCCACGGCAATTCCTTCGGCACCTTGGGCGAGCAACATCGGGAATTTCATTGGCAAAGTCACAGGTTCGTTTTTGCGACCATCGTAGCTCAATTGCCAGTTGGTGGTTTTCGCATTGAATGCCACATCAAGCGCAAATTTGCTCAGCCTTGCTTCTATGTAGCGGGGTGCCGCTGCGTCATCACCAGTACGAACATCTCCCCAGTTTCCCTGCGTATCTATGAGCAAATCTTTTTGTCCCATGTTCACCAACGCATCGCCAATACTAGCGTCTCCATGAGGGTGGTATTGCATACTCTGCCCAATGATGTTAGCAACTTTGTTGTAGCGGCCATCATCCATTTCTTTCATGGCATGCAGAATGCGCCGCTGCACGGGCTTCATGCCATCTTCAATGGCAGGCACGGCCCGTTCCAATATCACATAGCTGGCATAATCTAAAAACCAGGTTTTATACTGCCCGCTAATACCAGTATCACTGTGAGAAAATTCTTCTTTTAGTTTTTTTGCCATGTCTGTTTGCAATAAATGTAGAGCTACCTGTGTGGTCTCTGTAGAATCTTTTATAACCGTAATTGTTTATTTCAGTATACCAACTTTATCTGTTTGATAGAGTTCCTGATCTTCTTCAAAAACTTCTGCACAAAGTATCTAGGCGCTTTTTAATTTTACCTCAAAATCCTTGAAATTCTCTAGCTTACCCTGCACATCAAACATATCCTTCGCTATCATTGTTTTCAATCTCCACAACACATATGCATCCCCGGTAGTTTCTTTGGCCTTGGTCAAAAATTGGTGAATGATCTTGGATGCCTTTTGCCAATCGGGTGTGATGAATTTCTTTAATTCACCATCGTAGTAATCATAGTCATACTGGGCTAGCTTTTTACCACCCTCCAGCAAACGCACGCCCTTATTCTCCCCACAAAGTTTGGTCCATTCATCAGGATCTACTTCAAACTCGCTGAGTGTAATATCCCTTTCTAGTTTTTTAGCCTTCAGAAATTCCTTTGCCGGTATTTCACTTAACCAGGTGGGATAAAAAATATGTCCCTTGCCATTAAAAAAAGGCAGATTATTAAGGTATAAAATTGACACCCTCCCCTGGAATTCTTTCATGTAATTTAACAGCCAATAATAGCCTGAAACATCGTGTTTGTTTTGGGCGGCCCAAATCCAGATTTTCTCTTCCTGGTTCCTTCGCATTGTTCCAACTAATTCTGCTGCGGTTTTGTAATCATCTACTTCACCACTGTCCACTTTTGCAGCGTTGTCGCTACCCGCAAGTACGCTCCGCCACCATGCTCTTCTTGCTTCAATGCCTTCACCTATGTAAATGTTATCCAGGGGGCCCACAGCATAATCATCCTTAATTTGAACCACTTCACCAGCAAGACATTCATCCATGCTAATGGCTTCCTGCAACACTTTTATATCTGCCTCATTAAAAACTATATGGATCATTGGGGTGGTTGATTAGTTGAATGGCTATTGATTAATTAGTGAATTGATTAATTAGGTACTTAGTGATTAATTAGTTAGTTGTTTGACTTTGGTCGGGTGTTACAATATAAAAGACAGCCGTTGTAAGAAAATTTCTAACAAACGGAATGGCTCTTATCAATTGAAACTGCACCCGGGGGCGCCAACCAAATTTATATTCATACACAGGATTGATGAGCCAATGTTTTTGCTGCAACACCTTGTACCCTGTCTTCTTAATGATTGTTTCAAAACGTTCGATGGTGATGCCGGTTTCCTTTATTTCCACCAGGTCTTCAGAATATTGATTGTTTGCACGCATTAACTTTTTAAATAAAGGCATGGGTAACAAATGCCAGTAAGGCGTTTTACCCAACCAGCCCTGCATCATTTGCTGGTGGCCTCCATAGGGCATTTGCCATGGTGGGAAACCAAAGAAAATAATACCGCCGGGTTTTAAAAAATTTTTCATCCAGCCAATTAATTTCTCCTGGTCATGAATGTGCTCTATCACATCTTTTAAAACGATGATGTCAAATTTTGTCCCCAGGTCATTTTGAGCATCTAAGTCATAAATATTACTGTCTATCAACCTTACTTTGCCCGAAGCCAGTTCTGGTTGTAACCACTCATGCGCTTTCTCCAGCCAGAGGGGATACATTTCTACGCCAGTGCAAATACAACCTGCCTCGCTAAAAGCTCTTAGAAGTGAGCCCTGGCCGCAACCAATCTCCAGCAATTGTGTGCCGGGCACAATTTTTTTAGACCGCTCTACAAAAGGCAGCACCCATTGCCTCGCATTGGACAACTGTATGTCGAAATACTTTTTGTAATCTGTGTGAAACTCGTACATAAAAAAGGAGCTCCAAACCCCTAAAGGGGCTTAACGCAGTTTGGAATTTTGATGTTGCCTATAAAACATAACCTTTAAATTATACCACTTAAAGCCTCTTTAGGGGTTTGGGGCTTCTACGCCTTCTATTAGATCTAACTCCACCCTTAGATTTCCAATAATAAAATCCTGGCGCTGTGGCGTATTCTTGCCCATATAATACTCCAGCAAATTTTGAATGTGTTCGCCCTGCTCCATGATAAGTGGTTGCAACTTCATGTCCACACTTATAAAGCGTGCAAACTCATTGGGGCTTATCTCACCCAAACCTTTAAAACGTGTGATCTCCGGCTTTACACCCAATTTCTTCATCGCTGCTTGCTTCTCCCTTTCATCATAACAGTAAATAGTTTCCTGCTTGTTTCTAACTCTGAACAATGGCGTTTCCAACACATACACATGGCCGTTTTTTGCGAGGTCAGGAAAAAATTGAAGGAAGAAGGTCATGAGTAACAAGCGAATATGCATTCCATCCACATCAGCATCTGTAGCAATTACAATGTTGTTGTAGCGGAGGCCTTCGTAGCCTTCTTCAATGTTTAACGCATGTTGCAATAAATTGAATTCTTCATTTTCGTACACCACCTTTTTGGTGAGACCAAAACAGTTTAATGGCTTACCACGCAGACTAAATACCGCCTGGGTGTTTACGTTTCGTGCTTTGGTAATCGATCCGCTGGCACTATCTCCTTCGGTTATAAAAATGGTGCTTTCTTTTTGTTTTTCAATGATGGCATCCTTGTCTTTACCGGCTGGCTCATCGTTGTAATGAAACTTGCAGTCACGTAATTTTTTATTGTGAAGATTGGCTTTTTTTGCCCGCTCGTTAGCAAGCTTTTTTATGCCAGCCAGTTCTTTTCTTTCTCTTTCGTTCTGCTCAATTCTTCTCTTGAGAGCTTCAGCCGTTACGGTGTTCCTATGGAGGAAATTGTCCAACTCCTTCATCAAAAAATCTGCAATGAAATTCTTCATGCTTTGTCCACCCTCGCTCACCGTCATAGAGCCAAGTTTTGTTTTTGTCTGGCTCTCAAACACTGGCTCCTGAACCCTTACAGAGATGGCAGCACAAATGCTTCCCCTGATGTCGGCTGAATCATAATCCTTTTTAAAAAACTCCCGGATGGTTTTTACATACCCTTCTCTAAACGCTGCAAGGTGGGTGCCTCCCTGGGTGGTGAACTGCCCATTTACAAAACTGTAATACTCTTCACCATAGCCATTCTCATGCGTGAGTGCTACCTCTATGTCTTCCCCTTTTAAATGAATGATGGGGTACCGGAGTTCATCTTCATTTGTTTTACGTTGCAACAAATCCAGCAAGCCATTTTTACTGATATAGCGCTTGTTGTTAAGGTTCATTACCAGGCCGGCATTGAGGTAACAATAATTCCAAAACTGGTTGTCTAAATATTCCTGTACAAAATGGAAGTTCTTAAAAATGCTTTCGTCAGGAATGAAGGTTACGAATGTGCCATTCTCCTCTTTAGTAGCGGTCTCTTTGTGTTCCTTAGTAAGAATGCCTCTCTCAAACTCAGCGGTTTTTTCTTTTCCTTCCCGGTAGGCAGTCACTTTAAAATAATTACTTAGAGCATTCACCGCTTTTGAACCCACACCATTGAGGCCAACACTTTTTTGAAATGCCTTGCTGTCGTACTTGGCACCGGTGTTCATCTTACTTACCACATCTACCACTTTGCCCAGCGGAATGCCACGACCATAATCTCTCACAGTAATAGTTTTGCCATCTATCTTAACATCAACATGCTTACCATGCCCCATGGTATGCTCGTCAATACAGTTATCAATTACCTCTTTTAATAACACATAAATGCCATCATCCGGACTGCTTCCGTCGCCCAATTTACCGATGTACATGCCCGGCCTGAGGCGTATATGTTCCTGCCAATCGAGGCTACGAATATTATCTTCCGTATAATCAAATAGATTTTTCTCTCCCATATTTTGTGTAACAAACAGTTAGTTTCCAATACGCTTCAAAAGCGCCGCAGGGCACATCCCGATTATTTGGGGACTCTTGTGCAGCAGTGCAGATGGCAACTGTTTAGCCTGCGAATATAAAGAATGCTATCATTTTTAGTAAAACAGTTTTACCCATAGTGTTACTAATTTTAATTTGCTTGCCAGTAATCGTGCCTATAGGATGTGGCCTATAAATTAAATATCTTCCTTATTCAAATTAATCGCTATGAGTAAAAAAGTTCTTTTTCTGGAAGCCCTAGTTGCATTGGTACTGGTTCTTAGTTTTAAACTGGCCAGTACTCGTATTGAAGAAAAGCTTCCGGTAAACAACATTCGGAATGTTTACAAAAACCGGCTTGCTATGACTTGCTCACCAGACTGGAATTTTATAAATGCTGATAGCCTTGCATTGACTATGAAACCTTTGCCCGGCTGGGGAAATTACCAATGGAAAATTGCCTCGATTTCTGACAGTGGGAGGTATTATTTTAACCAGGGCATTAATATGTATTATGCCTTTCACATCATTGAGGCGATGGCATCTTTTAAAAAAGCCGAAACCTTTGACAAAAATAATGCGATGATCTATTGGGCACAGGCCCTGGCCTATGGTCCCAACATCAATGACGTTGCTTATGCAGCAGCCCCTGACGCACTCGCTGCTATTCAAAAAGCTGAAGAGCTGTCGGCGGCATGCACAGCAAAAGAAAAAGCGTTGATATCGGCTATGCTTGTAAGGTATAGCCAGGATAGTAGTGCTGACAGAAAAGAGCTAAACAAAAAGTATGCTTTAAAAATGAAAAACGTTTACCAGCATTTTAAAAATGATGGCGACGTTGCTGCCTTGTATGCCGATGCATTGATGCTTCAGCATCCCTGGGAGTACTGGCAACACAACGGTGTGGCACATCCGTGGACGGGCGAGATAGTGGCCGTATTGGAAAATACATTAAAGAAGCACCCATCTCACCCAGGCGCAAACCATTACTACATTCATACCATGGAGGCTTCGCCAAATCCAGGGCGGGCGTTGGCAAGTGCAGATAGGCTCGGTAAAATGATGCCTGATGTATCACATATGGTTCATATGCCCTCGCACATTTATATCCGTACGGGTAACTATGAAAAAGGCATAGCTGTAAACGACCTATCCATACGTGGCTACGAAAAATATAAAACGTTATATCCGGACGTTGTTAACAATGCGTTTCTCTATCAAATACATAATTATCATATGAAAGCCGCATGTGCTATGATGAAGCCCAACTACATAACCAGTCTTAAAGCTGCAGACGAATGTGTGGCCAGCTTCGACAGTTCCTTTCTATCTCTTCCCCATCCCCTGGGCAATTTTATACAATACGTTTATCTAACCCCGCAAATGGTAAATGTGCGTTATGGCAAATGGAATGAAGTACTGGCTCAGCCAGAAATCTCTTCTAATTATGTATTCGGTTTTTTAATAAATAGGTGGGCAAGAGGTATGGCAATGGCCAATATGGAGAAACTGGGCGAAGCCCGAAAGGAGCTTGAAGTGCTACAAACCTCACTGGGCCATCCAGACTTGATGATAAGATTGGAACCCTTTAATATCCCATACGATCAGGCGGCGGTAGCAGAAAAAATATTGGAAGGAACTATTGCGCAAAAGGAAAATGATTGGAATAAAGCAATCGCTATTTTCACTAAAGCAGTCATGGCAGAAGACAAACTTATTTACACAGAACCCAGAGACTGGCTCTTACCCACAAGGCACTACCTGGCAAATGCTCTGATTGAGCACAAGGAATATAGCAAGGCTAAAAAGGTTTTGCTGGAGGATCTTAAAATAAACCCACGTAATTATTATGCATTGTCTGCATTGGAAAAAATTGCAGCAAAAGAAAATAATACCGTTCTGCAAGCGAAGTACAAGCGAACATTAAATAATGCCTACGTTAATAGCGATATGCCATACCCAGCATTATTGTACTAGGATAACATTAATTTTTGAGCAAACAGCGAAAGGGTTAATTTCGGCCAAAATTTGACAACTTTATCAATCCATTAGAAACAAATAAGGAAACTATCGCTCTCTTGGCGGCAAGCAAGGAAGAAGAAAATGATGCTTTCAGGGCTTTTCTAAATTACAAAGATGGAGCCGCCTTGGACCAGATGGTGTTTAGTTTGAACGATGTTGTAACTTCGCAAATAGATTGCACAAAGTGCGGAGCTTGTTGCAAAATGCTTATGATTAATGTAACCCCTGCGGAGGCAGAAACTGTTTCTGCGCATTTGAAAATTAGTACCGGAGAATTTAAAGAAAAATATATTGAGGAAAGCCTGCAAGGGCAACTGATCATGAGCGCCATCCCCTGCCATTTTCTCAATGAAAAAATCTGCACAGTGTATGAGCATCGATTTTCCGAGTGCAGAGAATTTCCACATCTACACCGGGAAAATTTTAAAGATCGTCTCTTTGGCACGCTCATTCATTATGCCATGTGCCCCATTATATTTAATGTGATAGAAGAGTTGAAATGGAGAACGGGTTTTAAAACAATGACAAACGAACAAACCTGACACTTTAAGCACCCGGGTTTGCAAAGTAAATAGACAGGCTTCAATTCGCTGGAGTACATTCATACACCTAAATATTGCATCATCAAACCGTACACTAACCAATACCTGCTAACGAGTCATCGGCTTACGAATGGCAACCTGTTTTCAGAATCAATTACTAAATAATCTTTCATAATTAAAAAATATTCGGCACACAATATTGTGGCGCTACCAACCTAAACCATTTAACAAAACATGAAACTCGTATTACTGCTGTCTATAGCATTTTTTAGCAAGTTCCTGGCGCATGGTCAAGACTTTCAAATTTTATCTCAACTGCCATTAGACGATAATTTTTCGTTTTCAACTTTAGGCATGGGTAAAAATGGGTTTGGCATGGGGCTACTTAACAACAAAGGAGTGATGGTAAAAGAACAAGAGTTACAATTGATTCCAGCCGAGGCGGGCTTACTGGCAGACAAAATCCTGTTGATGAATTACAAGCAAATAAAACCAAAGGGTGTTGGATATATTGCTAAGTTGGTTGATAAAAAGACTCTAGCTGTTGTGCAGGAAAAAAGTGTTTTTGAGAAGAACAGCCCTAACCACATTTCCAGTACACTACTAAAAAATCCTGCCAACAAAGTATGCTATGCTATATTTCACGAAACTAAAAACCTCCAGGGATTTCGCTTTAAGCGCCCAGCCGATGACTTTATAAAATCTTACGAGTCATTGTCCTTTCAACTTGTATCTGTTAACGAGCAGTTTGAATTTAAAACTATCGAAATAAAGACAGAGGCCGCCAGCTCAAATTTTGCCGATGCTTGTGCAGATCAATTTCGCAATATCTACATCTGTTCTTTTTCAAACAGTTCGATTGTAGTAGAAAAGTTTGACAGCACCGGCAGGCTACTGGGAAAACTCTCCACCCCTTTTTCCATCTGGAAAATCCCTGCACTCACAATCGTTATGAAAAATGATCTTTTTGATCAAAGTACCATTACCATTGCTGCCACGCACCTCAACAGCGACAAAAAAGAGGTTCACCAGGTTATCCGGTATGATTTTACAAATAAGAAACTGGTAACAACGGGCGAAATAGTTTTGGACAAAAACTATCGTCAATCATTGAAGAATCCCAATGAGGAGGCAAAAGCAAGATTTTTCCCTGAAATGGACTGCCTGGTACCTATCCAAATATTTGAGGATGCCAGCCAGGTAATTGTTGTAAAGGAAATAATTTTCGAACGCCTGGGCGGCAAAGGGGAAGGAATCACCCGTTACCGGGACGGCAGCATCATCACTGTTTATAATAAAAAAAATCTTGAGGTTGAAAGGGATATCGTAATCAACAAGTATCTCGCCACGTTCGTAGAGTCAAGTGCAGGAATAAATGCTCACCTCGTAGGCAAACAACTTTGGGCAGTTACCTGCGAAAACTCAGGTTTAGCCTCCTTCAAATCGTATTCCTATAAAATAAACGTTGCTACAGGCGAGGTATTAAAAGAGGAAATTGAGAAAGACGACATTGGGAAGGGATGGGTAACATTTCCACATCAAATTGCATGGTTTAAAAAGAACTACGTAGTTCCGTTCCATAGAGTTACTTCCCCGTTTGCTAAAGTATTCGAGACGGCCTTCGTTACAAGAACGTATTAAGAAATACTTTAAAACACTGCGTGAAGATTGAAATTTATGAATGGCTACCTGCACTTCGCCGCTGGTTGAGTAGTCTACCTGAATAATTTGGCTTTTGATGCTTACAGGTTAAGTAGTTTATCATAAAAAACTGAAAAATAGTTTATCTTGAATGCCTATTATTTCATCATTTTTGAATTCACCTAAAATAACAAACACAATGAAAATTTTCAGATTACTGCCCGCCATTATGCTCATGGCAACATTGGCCTTTACCGGTTGTAAACCAAAGGATGCAGACATTAAAGCTGCCGTAGAAAAAAGTTTAAAAGAAA
The DNA here is from genome assembly GCA_043737055.1 of Chitinophagaceae bacterium. GTDB lineage: Bacteria > Bacteroidota > Bacteroidia > Chitinophagales > Chitinophagaceae > Ferruginibacter. The sequence continues at coordinate 31,180 of JAYTBG010000363.1, forward strand.
CCCTTGCAACTGCGGCCGTAATGGTAATGGTGAATGAAGGTGTGGCAACACTTAGCGGCGAAGTAGCCGACGAGGCCACCAAAGCAGCCTTGGATGCAAACGTGAAAGGAGTAAAAGGCGTTAAGTCTGTGCAAAATAACACGACACTGCCTGCACCGCCAGCAGCACCCGTTCAAATTACTGCAGATGATCCGCTTGCCACGGCAGTAAGAGACGCTACCAAAGATTTTTCAGAGGTAACTGCATCTGTAGCGGATGGCGTAATTTCTGTAACGGGTGAAATAACAGCCGCTCGCTGGAAAACATTAAAGATGTCTCTTGATGGTTTGAACCCAAGGAAAGTAGATGCCGCAGGATTAAAAATTAAATAACCAACTAAAAAATATCATTATGGCCTTACAAGATAAATACAAAGAATTAACCGACGCCGCAACAGCTTCAGGCATCACTGATCTGGAAGTGAGAGAGCAGGATGGTGTGCTTTATATTGATGGCACGGCACCTGATGCAGCGGTGAAAGATCAATTGTGGAATATTTATGGCCAGGCAGATCCTAATTATTTGTCTGGCGACCTGGTGTTGAACGTTAAAGTGAGCCAGGATGCAGCAGTAACACAGGTAAAAGTAACTACAGAAAGTAGCAACCTAAACATTCGCAAAGGCCCCGGTACCGACCAGCCCATTGTTGGCAAAGCTGCACACGGAGAGATCATTACTTTGGTGAGCCGCAGCAACGAAGAATGGTGGATGGTGCGCACTAAAGATGGCGAAGAAGGATATGCCTACGCACGATATCTTACACCAAACGATTAAGCAAAACCTTGCATTAAAAAAAGCCATTTCAAAAAATGAAATGGCTTTTTTTAATGGAGTAAATTTTTTAGGTAAGCGTAGAATTGGCTTTTACAAAATCGCAAACCAGGTAGCTGATGAGTTTGCCGGTGTTCTCCTCTCTTGCCCCGTCTGCCATTTGGCTAGCCCCCTCGCAAATATGCAGGTAAGCAGCCTTGGCGTCCGTGGCTGTAAAATTTATGTACTGCCTGGCTTGCAATACAGATATGCCGCTTGGGGTGCAGGCATTGGCCAATGCATATTCTATAGCATCAAGGTCTATTTCTATCCCGGTAAAACTATCTTCCGTAAACCCGGTAGCATGAGATACCGCCTGTATGAAATTCGTTCTCTCATGAATAAAAATATCTTCGTAGGTAGAATATTGTACAAACGGATTTGCATGAATTTCCATAAGGACGCTTTGTGGAATATGATTTTCATGTAAGCCAATTAACGCACACTTTCCGAGGTAGCCATCTGCTTCAGCGTATCTAAAGGCATTGTCACTATGCCGGCCTTCCATGTGTTTAAAGTTGGCATGCGTATCCAGGTTGATGCAATTTATTTGAGCCAAAGGCAACAAGCCGGCTTTAAACAGTCCCTTACTTACACCCTTGATGATGGGATAAGAATTGTTATGACCACCACCAATTACAATAGGAATTTTATTGCTGGCAGCTATTATTTTGACGATGGCTTCTACTTCCTCATCAACAGCAATTACTGCGTGCCGATAAGCATCCAGCAGTTCATCAGGACTATAAGCATTGTTTTCAATCAGGTATTTTAAATCTCCAAAATCGAAATGGCCGAGCAGCAACACATTTTCGCCTGTTAAAAAATCATTACTCTGCGTGTTTAAAAAATCGCTTAAAAAAGGTATCCAGTTTGTGTCAGCACCACCGGTTCCTAAGTTTGCCTTTACGCCAATGTCTTCCGGAACACCCACCAATACGTACTTTGCTGAACATTGCTGCAAGCCCTCTGGCCAATCTGCTCCCTCTTTCAAATGCTGTATACGCTCGCCCAACCTTGTTTCGTAGCGCCTCACTTTGGTGAGAGACAAGATGTCTTTCTTAGAATAAAACTTGAAATGCTTCATGCAGGAAAGTTACTTATTTCTTTTGCACACGGCCCATTCTATAGAAAAAAAGACTCAAGTGTTCGGTTACCACGCCTGCACGGAGTAGAAATAATCCATGCAAGGTGCTGAGGCAAAAAACTGATTTATCATTATCTTTAAGGACTTTAAAAAATTTATATGAAATTAATTTTACCCTCGTTTTTTTTCATGGTTTTGTTTTTGCTCACGCCGGTTTTGTTGCTGGCGCAAAAAGGAAAGGACTATAACATTTATTTAAATTCAGGAAAATTTTTACCTGTAGAAAACAGTGGTACGATTAACAAATCGTCTGTTATTTTAACGAACAGCCGTTTCAGCAACGAGCACTTTGTTGTAATACAATTTCTAAATCTTCCCACTAATGCGGAAAAAGCAGCGTTAAGAGCAGGAGGAATTGTTTTAGGAGATTACCTACCACAAAATGCCTTCATTGCAATTATCTCACAAAGCTTTGACGTAAATGTTTTACACCAGGCAAACATCAGGAGTGTGCTACAACTGAGGCCGGAGCAAAAGACAGTGCCGCAGCTACTAAAAGGAAACTTTCCTTCACATGCCATCAGGCAGGCAGGCATGGTTGACCTTACTGTAACAATCTATGCAAAGTTTTTAGTAGCCGAACTAAGCACAACCTTCAGCGCATTGGGTATAACTGTGCTTGAGGATATGCCTATGTTTAAAAGTTTTACCCTACGCATTCCTCAACAGAATGTGCAGCAATTAGTATCACAGCCATTTATACAATGGGTAGAACCTATCGACCCACCCAATGTGTTGGAAAACCTGCCGGGCAGAAGTTTGCACCGGGTAAACGTATTGAATGACGGTGTTAGAAATTTAAAAGGTTCAGGCATAAACATAGGCATTTGGGACGGAGATGAAGTAGCTCCCCACCTCGACTTTGCGCCTACGGCAGATCGTGTTGTAATTATAGAAGCAGGTACCCCGATTGATCATGCTACACATTGCGCAGGAACGTTGGGCAGTGCGGGTATATTAAACCCCAGAGCAAGAGGGATGGCCTCTAAATCAAAAATCTATTCCTGGAATTTCAACGGTAATATTCCAGCGGAACAGGCGGCGGCCATACCGGGTCAAAACCTATCTGTAAGTTCACATTCTTACGGAGCTGGGGGCAACCCTTCTTGCGGAGTTACTGGTGCTTCCGTTGCCTATTCCACTACGAGCCGGAACACTGACATCAACATGAACAATAATCCCAATCACCTTCATATTCATTCATCCGGCAATTCGCAGTCGGCGTGCCCTGGTGGTTGGTCTACCATTACAGGCAGTGGAAAAACTGCCAAAAATAATATTCTCGTTGGTGACATTACTAGTGCTGAAGCGCTCTCTGGCAGCAGCAGCAACGGCCCCGCTGCAGATGGCCGGGTGAAACCGGAGATTGTATCGATGGGAACTGGTGTGCTTTCTACTTTACCGAATAATTCGTATGCAACATTCTCGGGCACTTCCATGGCTACACCAGGAGTAGCAGGTTCTGTAGCATTGTTAATTGAGCGGTTTCGCCAATTGAACGCCGGGGCTGACCCCATCTCGTCACTTATAAAAAATGCTGTTTTAAATACGGCCCATGACCTGGGCAATGCTGGCCCGGATTATCGTTATGGTTATGGCAGGCTCAATGCACTTTCTGCGGTAAAAATATTAGAACAGAATAGGTATGCGGTAAACACGATCAGTACCGGAGGTACAAACAATTTGACTGTGACAGTCCCAGCTTCAGCTGCCCGCCTCAGGGTAATGATAACATGGAATGACCCTGCCGGCACTGCCAATGCAAATCCTGCTCTCGTAAACAACCTGGACCTTTCTGTTGTAAATGGAGCAACCACTACATTGCCATTTATCCTGGATCCGATCGACCCGGGCACAGCCGCAATAAGAGGGGTTGATAATGTAAGCAACATAGAGCAAGTGGTGATTGACAACCCTGCGGCAGGTACCTACACTTTACAAGTAACAGGCGCCGCCGTTCCGGTAGGTCCGCAACAATATTCCATAACCTGGGAGGTAGAGCAGCCCTACATTGAAATGATCTATCCTAACGGTGGGGAATTTTTCAACCCGGGAACCACTGAAACAATTACCTGGAACAGTGCCGGTGTTTCATCTGCACAAACCCTTGAATACTCTTTGAATAATGGAACTACATGGACGCTTATCAGCAACACCGTATCGCCTAACACTAGCCGTTTCAATTGGGTGCCAGCAGCAGGTTCTAATACTGCTACAGCACTAATAAGGGTTAGCAGCGGCGCCCTGACAGATGTTAGTGATGTGAATTTTCACATCCTCGGCACCCCTACTGCCCTCACTACTATCGCATCCTGCGCTGCCGGTGAGTTAAATTTTAGCTGGTCACCGGTAACTGGTGCAACGGAGTACGATATTTCTAAACTCAACCAAACAACGGGTGCCTGGACGGTGGTAGGCAACAACATCAGCGGTACCACTTTTTCTTTAGCAGGTCTGGTAGCCGGCACAACAGAGTGGTTTAATATTATTGCCAAAAGTAACAGCAGCAACGCAAGAAGTGAAAGAAGTATAGCCATCAGCAGAGTTGTGCCAGACAATGGCGTGGGCGCCATCGGTACCATAACGGGCTCTACTGTTATTTGCGGGGCTGCATCTAACATTCCCTACAGCATAGACCCATTGCCAAATGCTACCTCCTATACATGGACGGTACCGGCTGGTGCTAACATAGCAAGCGGGCAGGGAACAAACAACATTTTGGTAAACTATCCTGCCGGAAGTACCAGTGGTAATGTAACGGCGTTTGCCAGTGCAGGCACATGCCAGTCGGCTACTTCCTCTCTCACTATTTCTGTGAGTAGTACTGGCACTGCAGCGCCGGTTTCCGGAGGCAATCAATCGCAAACGCATTGCATGCCAAGCCAGATACCTACCCTTACTGCGACCGCTACTGTTCCATCAGGCCATGTAGTAATATGGTATGATGCAGCCACTAACGGAAATGTGGTTTCTAGCCCAACTTTAAATAGTATTGGCAGCATCACTTACTTTGCGGCGAGCCGAAACAGCACTACGCTTTGCGAAAGTGCAAGCCGGGTATTGGTCACTTTAACCATCACTTCGGCCGCAGCGCCAACCATTATTGCCAATGGCCCATTGGTTTTTTGCCAGGGAGCCAGCGTAGTACTCACTGCCAGCGCAGGTACTGCTTATACATGGAGCAACGGTGCCACTACACAGTCTATAACGGTTACGGCTAGTGGTAATTATAGTGTTATTGTAAACCAGGGCAATGGTTGTATTAGTTCGTCTGCTGCTACCACTGTTACGGTAAATCCTCTGCCCACCATCAACATTGCTGCAGGAAGTTCCACCACGTTCTGCCAAGGCGGTAGTGTGACACTTACTGCAACTACGGGCAATTCTTACCTATGGAACAATAGTGCCACCACACAATCAATTACAGTCAACACCAGCGGTGCTTACAGCGTGACAGTAAACCAGGGTAACGGCTGTATCAATACATCTGCAGCAACTGTTGTTACGGTAAATGCATTGCCTGTAGCAACCATTATAGCAGGAGGAGCAACAAGCTTTTGCGAAGGTGGTGCAGTGAT